>NZ_CM002285.1:7957044-7981028 GCF_000497445.1 Streptomyces roseochromogenus subsp. oscitans DS 12.976
CCGCACCCGGGAGCCCCTCAGGGGCCCGCCCCCGTGTCCCCGCCGCCGGGCTTCCCGGCACCGACCGGCGCCGTCCCGCCGACGCCCCCGCACCCCCCCACGCCTCACCCTCCGGTCGTACAGCCCCCGGTCCCGCACCCCGCTGCCGCCCCGCCGGCCCCCGACACCACCGGCCATGTACCGCTGCCGCCCGGCGGCCCGGTCGGCGTGCCGACGGCGCCCCCGGCTCCCGCCCCGCTGCCTGACCCGGCGACCACCACCCTGGCCGTCCTGCTGATCGGCCCGGCCGGCGCGGGCAAGACCAGCGTCGCCAAGTACTGGGCGGACCACCGCCGCGTGCCCACCGCCCACATCAGCCTGGACGACGTCCGCGAATGGGTCCGCTCGGGCTTCGCCGACCCCCAGTCCGGCTGGAACGACAACTCCGAGGCCCAGTACCGCCTGGCCCGCCGCACCTGCGGCTTCGCCGCCCGGAACTTCCTCGCCAACGCCATCTCCTGCATCCTGGACGACGCCGTCTTCCCGGACCGCCCGGTCGTCGGCCTCGGCGGCTGGAAGCGCCACGTCGGCCCCGGCCTGCTCCCGGTCGTCCTCCTGCCGGGCCTGGACATCGTCCTGGAGCGCAACGCCGAACGCACCGGCAACCGCCGCCTCACCGATGAGGAGGTGGCCCGCATCCACGGCCGCATGGCCGGCTGGTACGGCTCGGGCCTCCCGATCATCGACAACTCGCAACTCGACATCCCAGGAACGGCGCGTGTCCTGGACGAGGTCCTGGCCAGAGCAATAGCGAGCCCCCCGAGCTGGTAAGCAGGGGGACCGGTCCAACGCCAACGGGGAGCGACAAGCTCCTCGCACCCGCACCCGGCGATCCATCGGAACCAACCCACACAAACCCCACTCGGCCCCTAAAAATCGGCACAAGTCGGTCAAAACTCCTACGCTCATCTCATGTCAGAGGTGTACGCGACCCGCCGATCCCGGCTGAGAGACCACGTCACCGCGGCCGGCACCGCGGCAGCGCTCGTCACCCGTCCAGCCAACGTGCGCTACCTCGCCGCCGCAGCCCCGCGGGGCTCCGCACTGCTGCTGGGCAAACGCGAGGACATCCTCTTCTGCGCCGGCCCGCCCGAAGACCGCCCCTACGAAGGCCGCCCGGACGACAACCTGCGCGTGCACGTCCTCGCACCGAACGCCACCGGCGCGGGCGTGGGCACCGGCATCGGCACGGGCGACGCCGCCGTCGCGGCGGCGGACCTGGCTGTGGCTCAGGCCGCCGACTCCCTGGCCGTCGAGGAACACCACCTCACGGTCACCCGGCACAGAGCCATCGCCTCCGTCGCCCCCGGGCTCCGCCTCGGCGACCTCGGCGGAGCCGTCGAGCAGCTCAGGGTGGTCAAGGACGAGGAGGAGATCTCCTGCCTCCGCATCGGCGCCGAGATCGCCGACCAGGCCCTCGGTGAGCTGCTGGAATCCATCCTGGTCGGCCGCACCGAGCGGCACCTCGCGCTGGAGCTGGAGCGCCGTCTGGTCGACCACGGCGCCGACGGCCCGGCCTTCCCCACCTCCGTGGCCACCGGCCCCAACTCCGGCCGCCGCGGTCACCGCCCCACCGACCGTCGGGTGGAGGAGGGCGACTTCCTCACCGTGTGCCTGGGCGCGACCTACCGCGGCTACCGCTGCGAGATCGGCCGGACCTTCGTCATCGGCACCTCGCCCGCCGACTGGCAGATCGAGCTGTACGACCTCGTCTTCGCCGCCCAGCGGGCCGGACGCGAGTCCCTGGCACCCGGCGCGGCCTACCGTGACGTGGACCGCGCGGCCCGCCAGGTACTGGACTCCGCCGGCTATGCGGAGGCTCTGCCACCGCTGACCGGACACGGCGTCGGACTCGAAATCGACGAGGACCCGCAGTTGGCGCCCGCGGCCATGGGTAAACTGGACGCTTGCGTGCCGGTCACCGTCGAACCGGGGGTCCACCTCCCGGGCCGGGGCGGTGTCCGGATCGATGACACGCTCGTCGTGCGCCCCGAGGCGGACGGCGGACCCGAGCTACTCACCATCACGACCAAGGAGCTGCTCGCGCTGTAGCGCGTGACCCGGGGTCGTACGTCAGTCCAGGAGATTCCGCAACCGTGGCTTCCACGAACGACCTCAAGAACGGCATGGTGCTCAAGCTCGAAGGCGGCCAGCTCTGGTCCGTCGTCGAGTTCCAGCACGTCAAGCCCGGCAAGGGCCCGGCCTTCGTGCGCACCAAGCTGAAGAACGTGCTGTCCGGCAAGGTCGTCGACAAGACCTTCAACGCCGGCGTCAAGGTCGAAACGGCCACCGTCGACAAGCGCGACATGCAGTACTCGTACAAGGACGGCGAGTACTTCGTCTTCATGGACATGGAGACGTACGACCAGCTGCACATCGACCCGAAGGCCGTCGGCGACGCCGCGAACTTCCTGATCGAGGGCTTCACGGCCGTCGTCGCGCAGCACGAGGGCGAGGTGCTCTTCGTCGAGCTCCCGGCGGCCGTCGAGCTCACCATCCAGGAGACCGAGCCGGGCGTCCAGGGCGACCGCTCCACCGGTGGCACCAAGCCCGCCACCCTGGAGACCGGCCACCAGATCCAGGTCCCGCTCTTCATCACCACCGGTGAGAAGATCAAGGTCGACACCCGCACGAGCGACTACCTCGGCCGGGTGAACAGCTAACCGTGGCTGCCCGCAACACGGCCCGCAAGCGCGCCTTCCAGATCCTCTTCGAGGGCGACCAGCGCGGCGCCGACGTCCTGACGGTCCTTGCGGACTGGGTCCGGCTGTCCCGGTCCGACACCCGGCAGCCTCCGGTCAGCGAGTACACGATGCAGCTGGTCGAGGGCTACGCCGAGCATGCGAGGCGTATCGACGAGCTGATCGCCCAGTACGCGGTCGCCTGGACGCTCGACCGGATGCCGGTCGTGGACCGCAACATCCTGCGGCTGGGCGCGTACGAGCTGATCTGGGTCGACGAGACCCCGGACGCCGTCGTCCTGGACGAGATGGTGCAGTTGGCGAAGGAGTTCTCGACCGAAGAGTCCCCGTCCTTCGTGAACGGCTTGCTGGGGCGCCTGAAGGAGCTCAAGCCGTCCCTGCGCCGGGACGAGGCGTAACAGCCCCGTACGACACGCCGGAGGGCCCGCAGCAAGGCATGCTGCGGGCCCTCCGGCGTTCTCCGCACAGCCGTGAGAAAGCCCCGGACAGTGGTGAGAAAGCCGCCGGGGTGGCCGGAACCGTACTGGTTCCGGCCACCCCGGCGGCACGTTTCTTCTCGGCTCCCGGGAGGCTCAGGCCTCTTCGTGGGTGGCCACCGCGCGGCGCGCGTCCGCGTCGAGGACGCCCCAGCTGATCAGCTGCTCGGTGAGGACCGAGGGGGACTGGTCGTAGATGACGGCCAGCGTGCGCAGGTCGTCCTGGCGGATGGAGAGCACCTTGCCGTTGTAGTCACCGCGCTGGGACTGGATCGTCGCCGCGTAGCGCTGCAGCGGGCCCGCCTTCTCGGCCGGCACGGTGGCCAGCCGCTCCAGGTCCAGGACCAGCTTCGGCGGCGGCTCGGCGGCCCCGCCCGGCGTGGTGCCCGGCAGCAGCTCCTGCACCGGGACGCCATAGAAATCGGCCAGCTCGGCGAGACGCTGCACGGTCACGGCACGGTCACCACGCTCGTACGAACCCACCACGACGGCCTTCCAGCGACCCTGGGACTTCTCCTCGACACCGTGGAGGGAAAGGCCCTGCTGGGTGCGGATGGCCCGGAGCTTGGCCCCGAGCTGTTTGGCGTATTCGCTGGACATATAGCTCCCCGGACACTGTGTCGACGCGATAGGACTGGGTTCCCGCCGCGCGGCTGGTAACTCACTGTGAGGTTACGCAGCGTGACTCTGGTGCGTCAAGCCGAATGGTCCACACCGACTCTTCCGTGGTAGTGGCGGCCGGTTGGGCCAAGAGGGTGAAGGAGGGGGTGGAGGAGGGGGTGATCGGGGCCTCCCCATGGCCTGCTAGGGTGGATGGCGCAAATCCGACGTCCTTTAAGGTCCGTCCCGTGAGGCGGAGAAGGAGGTCCGTTTCGTATGGACAAGCAGGACTCACACGCCACCGCGCATGCGTCCGATGCGCGGCCCGTTCTCGAAGGCCCCGACATCGCGCGGGTGCTGACGCGTATCGCCCACGAGATCGTCGAACGCGCCAAGGGCGCCGACGACGTGGTGCTCCTCGGCATCCCCACCCGGGGGGTCTTCCTCGCCCAGCGGCTCGCCGTCAAGCTGGCTCAGATCACCGACCGCACGGTGCCGGTCGGCTCGCTCGACATCACCATGTACCGCGACGACCTGCGCATGCACCCGCCGCGTGCGCTGGCCCGCACCGAGATCCCCGGTGACGGCATCGACGGCAAGCTGGTCGTCCTCGTCGACGACGTGCTCTTCTCCGGCCGCACCATCCGCGCCGCCCTCGACGCCCTGAACGACATCGGGCGTCCCCGCGCGGTCCAGCTCGCGGTCCTCGTCGACCGGGGCCACCGCGAACTGCCGATCCGCGCCGACTACGTCGGCAAGAACCTCCCCACGTCGCTGCGGGAGACGGTCAAGGTCCAGCTCGCCGAGGAGGACGGTCGCGACACCGTGCTGCTCGGTGTGAAGCAGGCCGACCAGTAGCAAGCCAGGCGCACAAGGCCGCTTCGGCGTACCCGCATACGCGCCTGTTTGCCCCGAATCTCCCGATCGAACTGCTTGAACTGCCTTACGGAGCCTGACAGATGCAGCGTCATCTCATCTCGGCCGCCGACCTCACCCGCGACGACGCCGTCCTGATCCTCGACACCGCCGAGGAGATGGCCCGGGTCGCCGACCGGCCGATCAAGAAACTGCCCACCCTGCGCGGCCGCACGATCGTCAACCTCTTCTTCGAGGACTCCACGCGCACGCGCATCTCCTTCGAGGCCGCCGAGAAGCGCCTGTCCGCCGACGTCATCAACTTCTCCGCCAAGGGGTCGAGCGTCTCCAAGGGCGAGTCCCTGAAGGACACCGCCCAGACCCTGGAAGCCATGGGCGTCGACGCCGTGGTCATCCGGCACGGCGCCTCCGGCGCCCCGTACCGGCTCGCCAACTCCGGTTGGATCGACGCGGCTGTCATCAACGCCGGTGACGGCACCCACCAGCACCCCACCCAGGCCCTGCTGGACGCCTTCACCATGCGCCGCCGGCTGATCGGCCGGGACAGCGGCCTCGGCAAGGACCTGTCCGGCAAGCGCATCACCATCGTCGGCGACGTCCTGCACAGCCGGGTCGCCCGCTCCAACGTCGACCTGCTGCACACCCTCGGCGCCGAGGTCACCCTGGTCGCCCCGCCCACCCTGGTGCCGGTCGGCGTCGAGACCTGGCCGTGCGAAGTGTCGTACGACCTCGACAGCGCCTTGCCCAAGGCCGACGCGGTGATGATGCTCCGGGTCCAGCGCGAGCGCATGAACGCCGCGTTCTTCCCGACCGAGCGCGAGTACTCGCGGCGCTACGGCCTCGACGGCGACCGCATGGCGAAGATGCCCGAGCACGCCATCGTGATGCACCCCGGCCCGATGGTCCGCGGCATGGAGATCACCGCCGAGGTCGCCGACTCCGATCGCTGCACCGTCGTCGAGCAGGTCGCAAACGGAGTCTCCATCCGGATGGCCGTCCTGTACCTGCTGCTCGGCGGAAACGAGCCCGCCGTCACCCACGCCCGCCCCACCGGTTCCGAGGAGAAGTAAGACGATGAGCAAGATCCTGATCCGTGGTGCGAAGGTGCTCGGCGGCGAGCCGCAGGACGTGCTGGTCAACGGGGAGGTCATCGAGGCGGTCGGCAGCGGCCTGTCCGCCGAGGGCGCAGAGGTCGTGGAGGCCGGCGGCAAGGTGCTGCTGCCGGGCCTGGTCGACCTGCACACCCACCTGCGCGAGCCGGGCCGTGAGGACTCCGAGACGGTCCTGACCGGCACCCGCGCGGCCGCGTCCGGCGGCTACACCGCCGTGTTCGCCATGGCCAACACCTTCCCGGTCGCCGACACCGCCGGTGTCGTAGAGCAGGTCTACCGGCTGGGCCAGGAGCACGGCTACTGCGATGTGCAGCCCATCGGCGCCGTCACCGTGGGCCTGGAGGGCAGGAAGCTCGCCGAGCTGGGCGCCATGCACGAGTCGGCCGCCGGGGTCACCGTCTTCTCCGACGACGGCAAGTGCGTGGACGACGCGGTGATCATGCGTCGCGCGCTGGAGTACGTGAAGGCCTTCGGCGGTGTCGTCGCCCAGCACGCGCAGGAGCCGCGGCTGACCGAGGGCGCCCAGATGAACGAGGGCGTCGTCTCCGCCGAGCTGGGCCTGGGCGGCTGGCCGGCCGTCGCCGAGGAGTCGATCATCGCCCGGGACGTGCTGCTCGCCGAGCACGTCGGCTCCCGCGTCCACATCTGCCACCTGTCGACCGCCGGGTCCGTGGAGATCGTCCGCTGGGCCAAGTCCCGCGGCATCGCCGTCACCGCCGAGGTCACCCCGCACCACCTGCTCCTCACCGACGAGCTGGTGCGCACCTACAACCCCGTCTACAAGGTCAACCCGCCGCTGCGCACCGAGCGGGACGTGCACGCCCTGCGCGAGGCGCTCGCCGACGGCACGATCGACATCGTCGCCACCGACCACGCCCCGCACCCGCACGAGGACAAGGACTGCGAGTGGGCCGCGGCCGCCATGGGGATGGTGGGGCTGGAGACCGCGTTGTCAGTGGTCCAGGAGACCATGGTCGACACGGGCCTGCTGGACTGGGCCGGCGTCGCCGACCGGATGTCCGTCAAGCCCGCGCAGATCGGACAGGCCACCGGGCACGGCCGTCCCGTCTCGGCCGGTGAGCCTGCCAACCTCACCCTGGTCGACACGGAATACCGTGGCCAGGTGGACCCCGCGGGCTTCGCCTCGCGCAGCCGCAACACCCCGTACGAGGGGCGTGCGCTGCCGGGCCGTGTGACGCACACGTGGCTGCGGGGCAAGGCCACGCTCGTCGACGGGAAGCTCACGTGACACCTGTAATCCTGCTGGCCGAGGCCAAGAAGTCGGCCGCGGTCACCGACTGGCCGGCCCGTATCGGCTGGCTCGTCGGACTCGTGCTCTTCATCGCGCTCGTCTACTGGCTGATGCGCGAGGGCTGGAAGTGGCGCGGCACCCTGCAGAGCGACCTGCCCGCGCCGCTCAGCGCGCCGGAGGAGACCGGCCCGGCGAAACTTGAGCTGAGCGGCCGCTACCACGGCTCGACCACCGCGGGGCAGTGGCTGGACCGCATCGTGGCCCACGGCCTGGGCACCCGCAGCCGGGCCGAGCTCACCCTGACGGAGGCGGGTCTGGAGGTCGAGCGCCCCGGAGCGAGCGACTTCTTCGTCCCCACCGCCGCGCTGCGCGGGGCCCGGCTGGACAAGGGCATCGCCGGCAAGGTCCTCAGCGAGGGCGGCCTGCTGGTGGTGACCTGGGCGCTCGGCGACAAGCTGATCGACTCCGGCTTCCGCTCCGACCACGCGGCCGAGCACACCGAGTGGGTCGACACCCTGAACCAGATGATCAACGACACGGAAGGCGCACGATGACGACCTCCACCAGGGGAGCCGCAAAGGTTCCCGCCGTACTCGTCCTGGAGGACGGCCGCCTCTTCCGCGGCCGTGCCTACGGGGCCGTGGGGGAGACCTTCGGCGAGGCCGTGTTCTCCACCGGTATGACCGGCTACCAGGAAACGCTGACCGACCCGTCGTACAACCGGCAGATCGTCGTCGCGACCGCCCCGCAGATCGGCAACACGGGCTGGAACGACGAGGACGACGAGTCGAGCCGCATCTGGGTCTCCGGTTACGTCGTACGCGACCCCGCGCGCGTGCCGTCCAACTGGCGCGCCAAGCGCTCCCTGGACGACGAACTGGTGGCGCAGGGCGTGGTCGGCATCTCCGGGATCGACACCCGTGCCCTCACCCGCCATCTGCGCGAGCGCGGCTCGATGCGCGCCGGGATCTTCTCCGGTGAGGCGATCGCCGCCGAGAGCGAGCTGCTCACGCGCGTGCAGGCTCAGCCCCGCATGAAGGGCCTGAGCCTGTACGAGGAGGTCGCGACCGAGGAGGCGTACGTCGTCCCCGCGATCGGTGAGAAGAAGTTCACGGTCGCCGCGATCGACCTCGGCATCAAGGGCATGACCCCGCACCGTATGGCCGAGCGCGGCATCGAGGTGCACGTCCTGCCCGCCACCGCCACGCCCGACGACATCTACGCCGTCAACCCGGACGGCGTGTTCTTCTCCAACGGCCCGGGTGACCCGGCCACGGCCGACGGCCCGGTGGCACTCATGACCGCCGTCCTGGAGCGGAAGACGCCCCTGTTCGGCATCTGCTTCGGCAACCAGATCCTCGGCCGCGCCCTCGGCTTCGGCACCTACAAGCTGAAGTACGGCCACCGGGGCATCAACCAGCCGGTCCAGGACCGTACGACCGGCAAGGTCGAGGTCACCGCGCACAACCATGGCTTCGCCGTGGACGCGCCGCTCGACCAGGTCAGCGAGACGAAGTTCGGCCGCGCCGAGGTCTCGCACGTCTGCCTGAACGACGACGTCGTGGAGGGGCTGCAGCTGCTCGACCAGCCGGCCTTCTCCGTCCAGTACCACCCCGAAGCGGCAGCGGGCCCGCACGACGCCGCCTACCTGTTCGACCGCTTCGTATCCCTGATGGAGGGCCAGCGTGCCTAAGCGCACCGATATCCAGTCCGTCCTGGTCATCGGCTCCGGCCCGATCGTCATCGGCCAGGCCGCCGAGTTCGACTACTCCGGCACCCAGGCGTGCCGCATCCTGCGCGCCGAGGGCCTTCGCGTGATCCTCGTCAACTCCAACCCGGCGACGATCATGACCGACCCGGAGATCGCCGACGCCACGTACATCGAGCCGATCACCCCGGAGTTCGTCGAGAAGATCATCGCCAAGGAGCGTCCCGACGCCCTGCTGCCCACCCTGGGCGGCCAGACAGCCCTGAACACCGCGATCTCGCTGCACGAGAACGGTGTCCTGGAGAAGTACGGCGTCGAGCTGATCGGCGCCAAGCCCGAGGCGATCCACAAGGGCGAGGACCGCGACCTGTTCAAGGCCGTCGTCGACGCCGTCAACGCCAAGATCGGCCATGGCGAGTCCGCCCGCTCGGTGATCTGCCACTCCATGGACGACGTCCTCAAGGGCGTCGAGCAGCTCGGTGGCTACCCGGTCGTCGTTCGCCCGTCCTTCACCATGGGCGGCGCCGGCTCCGGCTTCGCGCACGACGAGGAGGAGCTGCGCCGCATCGCCGGGCAGGGCCTCACGCTCTCGCCGACCACCGAGGTGCTCCTGGAGGAGTCCATCCTCGGCTGGAAGGAGTACGAGCTGGAGCTGATGCGCGACAAGCACGACAACGTCGTGGTCGTCTGCTCCATCGAGAACTTCGACCCCATGGGCGTGCACACCGGTGACTCGATCACCGTCGCGCCCGCGATGACGCTGACCGACCGCGAATACCAGATCCTGCGCGACATCGGCATCGCCGTCATCCGCGAGGTCGGCGTCGACACCGGCGGCTGCAACATCCAGTTCGCGGTGAACCCCGAGGACGGCCGCGTGATCGTCATCGAGATGAACCCGCGCGTCTCGCGGTCCTCGGCGCTCGCCTCCAAGGCGACCGGCTTCCCGATCGCGAAGATCGCCGCGAAGCTCGCCGTCGGCTACACGCTGGACGAAATCCCGAACGACATCACGCGGGAGACCCCGGCCTCCTTCGAGCCCACGCTCGACTATGTGGTCGTCAAGGCACCGCGATTCGCGTTCGAGAAGTTCCCGCAGGCCGACTCCACGCTGACCACCACCATGAAGTCGGTCGGCGAGGCCATGGCCATCGGCCGCAACTTCCCCGAGGCCTTCCAGAAGGCGCTGCGCTCGCTGGAGAAGAAGGGCAGCCAGTTCACCTTCACCGGCGTCCCCGGTGACAAGTCGCTGCTCCTGGAGGAGTCCCGGCGTCCCACCGACGGCCGGATCAACACGGTCATGCAGGCCATCCGCGCGGGCGCCACGCCCGAGGAGGTCTTCGAGTACACGAAGATCGACCCGTGGTTCGTGGACCAGCTGTTCCTGATCAAGGAGATCGCGGACGAGCTGGCCGAGACGCCGGAGCTGACCGCCGAGCTGCTCGCCGAGGCCAAGCGGCACGGCTTCTCCGACCAGCAGATCGGTGAGATCCGCGGCCTGCGCGAGGACGTCGTCCGCGAGGTCAGGCACGCCCTCGGCATCCGCCCCGTCTACAAGACGGTCGACACCTGCGCCGCCGAATTCGCCGCCAAGACGCCGTACTTCTACTCGGCCTACGACGAGGAGTCCGAGGTCGCGACCCGCGAGAAGCCGGCCGTCATCATCCTGGGCTCCGGACCGAACCGCATCGGTCAGGGCATCGAGTTCGACTACTCCTGTGTCCACGCCTCCTTCGCGCTGAGCGACGCGGGCTACGAGACCGTGATGGTCAACTGCAACCCGGAGACCGTCTCCACCGACTACGACACCTCCGACCGGCTGTACTTCGAGCCGCTGACGCTGGAGGACGTGCTGGAGATCGTCCACGCCGAGCAGCAGGCCGGGCCGGTCGCGGGCGTCATCGTGCAGCTGGGCGGCCAGACCCCGCTCGGCCTGTCGCAGGCCCTGAAGGACAACGGCGTGCCGGTCGTCGGCACGTCCCCCGAGGCCATCCACGCGGCCGAGGACCGGGGCGCGTTCGGGCGCGTCCTCGCCGAGGCCGGCCTTCCGGCGCCGAAGCACGGCACGGCCACCACCTTCGGCGAGGCCAAGGCCATCGCCGACGAGATCGGCTACCCGGTCCTGGTCCGGCCGTCGTACGTCCTCGGCGGGCGCGGCATGGAGATCGTCTACGACGAGACGCGCCTCGCCGCCTACATCGCCGAGTCGACCGAGATCAGCCCCTCCCGGCCGGTCCTGGTCGACCGCTTCCTGGACGACGCGATCGAGATCGACGTGGACGCGCTCTACGACGGCGAGGAGCTGTACCTCGGCGGCGTGATGGAGCACATCGAGGAAGCCGGCATCCACTCCGGCGACTCGGCCTGCGCCCTGCCCCCGATCACCCTCGGCGGCTTCGACATCAAGCGGCTCCGCGCCTCGACGGAAGCCATCGCCAAGGGTGTCGGGGTACGCGGACTGATCAACATCCAGTTCGCCATGGCCGGCGACATCCTCTACGTCCTCGAAGCCAACCCGCGCGCCTCTCGCACCGTCCCCTTCACCTCGAAGGCGACCGCGGTGCCGCTCGCCAAGGCCGCCGCCCGGATCTCGCTGGGCGCGACCATCGCCGAGCTGCGCACGGAGGGCCTGCTGCCGAAGAACGGCGACGGCGGCGAGCTGCCGCTGGACGCGCCGATCTCCGTCAAGGAGGCCGTGATGCCGTGGTCGCGCTTCCGCGACGTCCAGGGCCGCGGCGTCGACACGGTCCTCGGCCCGGAGATGCGCTCCACGGGTGAGGTCATGGGCATCGACTCCGTCTTCGGCACGGCGTACGCCAAGTCGCAGGCCGGCGCCTACGGCCCGCTGCCCACCAAGGGCCGCGCGTTCATCTCGGTCGCCAACCGCGACAAGCGCTCGATGATCTTCCCGGCCCGCGAGCTGGTCGCGCACGGCTTCGAGCTGCTCGCCACCTCCGGCACCGCCGAGGTCCTCAAGCGCAACGGCATCAACGCCACCGTCGTGCGCAAGCAGTCCGAGGGCACCGGCCCGAACGGCGAGCGGACCATCGTCCAGCTGATCCACGACGGCGAGGTCGACCTCATCGTCAACACGCCGTACGGCACCGGCGGCCGCCTCGACGGCTACGACATCCGTACGGCCGCGGTGGCCCGCTCCGTGCCGTGCCTGACCACGGTCCAGGCGCTCGCCGCGGCGGTCCAGGGCATCGACGCCCTCAACCACGGTGACGTAGGCGTCCGTTCGCTCCAGGAACACGCGGAACACCTGACCGCGGCCCGCGACTAGCAGCCCTGAGGGGGACACCGGAAACGGTGTCCCCCTCTGTATGAGGACCCTGAGGACATTCCCGAGATGTACAAACTGTTCTTCCGTCTGGTTTTCACCCGGATGGATCCCGAGCAGGCCCACCACCTGGCCTTCCGCTGGATCCGCCGCGCCGTCCGCATCCCCGTGCTGCGCACCTTCGTCGCGGCCGCCCTCGCGCCCCGCTACAAGGAGCTGCGCACGCAGGCCTTCGGGCTGCGCATGCACGGCCCCTTCGGGCTCGCCGCCGGATTCGACAAGAACGCCGTCGCGATCGACGGCATGTCGATGCTGGGCTTCGACCACGTCGAGATCGGCACGGTCACCGGCGAGCCGCAGCCCGGCAACCCCAAGAAGCGGCTGTTCCGCCTCGTCGCGGACCGTGCGCTGATCAACCGCATGGGCTTCAACAACGACGGCTCGCTGGCCGTGGCGGCCCGGCTCGCCACGCGCCGGCCGGTCTTCAAGACAGTCGTGGGCGTCAACATCGGCAAGACGAAGGTCGTCCCGGAGGCGGAGGCCGTCGTCGACTACGTGAAGTCGGCCGAGCGCCTCGCGCCGTACGCCGACTACCTGGTCGTCAACGTCTCCTCGCCGAACACGCCCGGCCTGCGCAATCTGCAGGCCACCGAGGCGCTGCGCCCGCTGCTGACCGCCGTCCGCGAAGCCGCCGACCGTACGGTCGCGAACCGGCGCGTCCCGCTCTTGGTGAAGATCGCCCCGGACCTCGCCGACGAGGACATCGACGCCGTCGCCGACCTGGCCGTGGAACTGGGCCTGGACGGCATCATCGCGACCAACACCACCATCGCCCGCGACGGTCTCGGTCTGACCGCCGAAGCCTCGCTGGTGAAGGAGACCGGCGGCCTGTCCGGCGCCCCGCTCAAGGCACGCTCCCTGGAGGTCCTGCGCCGCCTGTACGCGCGCGTGGGCGACCGGATCACGCTCGTCGGCGTCGGCGGCATCGAGACCGCCGAGGACGCCTGGCAGCGCATCCTGGCCGGCGCCACGCTGGTCCAGGGCTACAGCGCCTTCATCTACGAGGGCCCCTTCTGGTCCCGCGCGATCCACAAGGGCCTCGCCGCGCGCCTGCGCACCAGCCCGTACGCCACCCTCGCCGACGCGGTCGGCGCCGACGTGAGGAAGCCCGCATGACCTCTTACGAGCCCTTCGGTGCCCGGTTGCGCCGCGTCATGGACGAGCGCGGCCCGCTGTGCGTCGGCATCGACCCGCACGCCTCCCTGCTCGCCGAGTGGGGTCTGAACGACGACGTGGCCGGTCTGGAGCGGTTCGGCCGCACGGTCGTCGAGGCGGTGGCCGACCGGGTCGCCGTGGTGAAGCCGCAGAGCGCCTTCTTCGAGCGCTTCGGCTCCCGCGGTATCGCCGTCCTGGAGAAGATCGTCCAGGAGGCGCGCGCGGCCGGCACCCTCGTCGTGATGGACGCCAAGCGCGGCGACATCGGCTCGACCATGGCCGGGTACGCCGAGGCCTACCTGCACAAGGACGCCCCGCTGTTCTCCGACGCCCTGACCGTCTCGCCGTACCTCGGCTACGGCTCGCTCAGCCCGGCCGTCGCGCTGGCCCGGGAGAGCGGCGCCGGCCTGTTCGTGCTGGCGCTGACCTCCAACCCGGAAGGGCCCGAGGTCCAGCACGCGGTCCGCGCCGACGGCCGGACCGTGGGCGCGACCATGCTGGCCCATCTGGCCGCCGAGAACGCGGGGGAGGAACCGCTGGGCTCCTTCGGCGCCGTCGTCGGCGCCACGGTCGGCGACCTGTCGTCCTACGACCTCTCCATCAACGGCCCGCTCCTCGCGCCCGGCGTCGGCGCGCAGGGCGCGACCCCGGCCGACCTTCCGAAGGTCTTCGGACCGGCACTGCGCAACGTCGTTCCGAACGTCAGCCGGGGTGTGCTGCGGCACGGTCCGGACACCGGGGCGCTGCGCGCGTCCGCCAAGCGCTTCGCGGAGGAGATCCAGGTCGCCGTCGGGGGCGCCTGAGTCGTCCGATGAACGCCCCGGCGAGCGGCGGCCCGGCGATTTGAGTGTGAATACATCCTCAAATCGAGGGCATTATGTCTGAAATGTCCGACCTGGCGGAGGCTGACCAGGACTTTTCCGCTGTTCTCGCTGACTCTGGCGGACTTGACCGCTAGTCTCCGAGCAGAGTGAACGGGCGAAGCGTGTTGCTCGTAGCTCCCCAGGTGTGGGGCGACTAGGTTCCTCACCGGTCCGTATCCGACAGTTCGACATCCGAGGTGACGTAGGCGTGGCTCTTCCGCCCCTTACCCCCGAACAGCGCGCAGCCGCGCTCGAAAAGGCCGCCGCGGCTCGCCGGGAGCGGGCCGAGGTCAAGAATCGACTCAAGCACTCCGGCGCCTCCCTGCACGAGGTCATCAAGCAGGGCCAGGAGAACGACGTCATCGGCAAGATGAAGGTCTCCGCACTGCTCGAGTCGCTGCCGGGCGTGGGCAAGGTCCGCGCCAAGCAGATCATGGAGCGTCTGGGTATCTCCGAGAGCCGCCGTGTGCGCGGTCTCGGTTCCAACCAGATCGCTTCCCTGGAGCGTGAGTTCGGCAGCACCGGCTCCTGAGTCCGGGTCCTGCCGGACCGGGCGTCCCGGGCACTCCGGGATTGCTGGAATAATCGCTGCATGAGTGAACGTCCGCGGCTGACCGTGCTCTCCGGCCCCTCGGGGGTCGGCAAGAGCACGGTCGTCGCCCATATGCGCAAGGAACACCCCGAGGTCTGGCTCTCGGTGTCGGCCACCACCCGCAAGCCGCGTCCCGGTGAGCGGCACGGAGTCCACTACTTCTTCGTCACCGACGACGAGATGGACAAGCTGATCGCCAACGGTGAGCTGCTGGAGTGGGCCGAGTTCGCCGGAAACCGCTACGGCACGCCCCGCGCGGCCGTGCTGGAGCGGCTGGAGAACGGCGAACCCGTCCTGCTGGAGATCGACCTCCAGGGCGCCCGGCAGGTGCGGGAGTCGATGTCCGACGCCCAGCTGGTGTTCCTGGCTCCGCCCTCCTGGGAGGAGCTCGTGCGCAGGCTGACCGGCCGCGGCACCGAGCCGCCCGAGGTCATCGAGCGCCGCCTGGAGGCGGCCAGGACCGAGCTGGCGGCCGAGCCGGAGTTCGATACGACCTTGGTCAACACCTCCGTCGAGGACGTGGCGCGCGAGCTGCTAGCCTTGATGGACGTTGTGTGATCGTCCCTGATCGTCCAGGCTTGATCATTCGCACTGAATCTTTCCCATCCATCGGAAGGTAGAGCGTGTCCTCTTCCATCACCGCGCCCGAGGGCATCATCAACCCGCCGATCGACGAGTTGCTTGAGGCCACCGACTCGAAGTACAGCCTCGTGATCTACGCCGCCAAGCGGGCCCGTCAGATCAACGCGTACTACTCGCAGCTCGGTGAGGGCCTCCTTGAGTACGTCGGTCCGCTCGTCGACACCCACGTCCACGAGAAGCCGCTCTCGATCGCCCTGCGCGAGATCAACGCGGGTCTGCTGACGTCCGAGGCCGTCGAGGGCCCCGCCCAGTAGTCCCGAGCAGTAGCACTTTCACACTGCGATCGACTTATCCACAGGCCCGGCAGCACATTGCCGGGCCTGTGGTGTGTGATGGATCCGTACGTTCCGTCGCGTACGTTGCCGAGCCGGGGAGAGATGGTGGACAAGCCGAGGGTGGTCCTGGGGGTCAGCGGCGGCATCGCCGCGTACAAGGCCTGTGAGCTGCTGAGAAGGTTCACGGAGTCGGGTCATGACGTCCGCGTGGTGCCCACCGCCTCCGCGCTGCATTTCGTCGGTGCCGCCACCTGGTCCGCCCTGTCAGGCAACCCCGTCTCGACGGAGGTCTGGGACGACGTCCACGAGGTCCCGCACGTCCGCATCGGCCAGCACGCCGACCTGGTGGTCGTCGCGCCCGCCACGGCCGACATGCTCGCCAAGGCCGCTCACGGCCTCGCCGACGACCTGCTGACCAACACGCTGCTGACCGCCCGCTGTCCGATCGTCTTCGCGCCCGCGATGCACACCGAGATGTGGGAGCACCCGGCCACCCAGGAGAACGTGGCCATGCTGCGCCGGCGTGGCGCTGTCGTCATCGAGCCCGCCGTCGGCCGGCTCACCGGCGTCGACACCGGCAAGGGCCGGCTGCCCGACCCGGCGGAGATCTTCGAGGTCTGTCGCCGCGTCCTGGCCCGGGGCGTCGCCGAACCCGATCTCAAGGGGCGGCACGTGGTCGTCTCCGCCGGCGGCACCCGCGAGCCCCTCGACCCGGTCCGCTTCCTCGGCAACCGCTCCTCCGGCAAGCAGGGCTACGCCCTCGCCCGCACCGCCGCCGCCCGCGGCGCCCGGGTCACGCTGATCGCGGCCAACACCGGCCTGCCCGACCCGGCGGGCGTGGACGTCGTACCGGTCGGCACGGCCGTCCAGCTGCGCGAGGCCGTCCTGAAGGCGGCCGCGGACGCCGACGCTGTCGTCATGGCCGCCGCCGTCGCCGACTTCCGCCCTGAGATCTACGCCACAGGAAAGATCAAGAAGAAGGACGGCCAGGATCCCGAACCGATCGTCCTGGTGCGGAATCCGGACATTCTCGCGGAGATTTCGGCCGATCGGGCGCGTCTCGGCCAGGTGATCGTCGGCTTCGCCGCCGAGACCGACGACGTCCTCGCCAACGGCCGCACCAAGCTCGCCCGCAAGGGCTGTGACCTGCTCGTCGTCAACGAGGTGGGGGAGCGCAAGACCTTCGGTTCCGAGGAGAACGAGGCCGTGGTGCTGGGCGCCGACGGCAGCGAGACACCGGTGCCGTATGGTCCCAAGGAAGCCCTTGCCGACACCGTCTGGGACTTGGTCGTACGACGGCTCGGCTGACCTCGGCGCGCCCCGGCGCGTCCCTGACCGGA
Source organism: Streptomyces roseochromogenus subsp. oscitans DS 12.976 (assembly GCF_000497445.1). Taxonomy (NCBI): domain Bacteria; kingdom Bacillati; phylum Actinomycetota; class Actinomycetes; order Kitasatosporales; family Streptomycetaceae; genus Streptomyces; species Streptomyces roseochromogenus. The sequence goes on from NZ_CM002285.1 coordinate 7,974,020, forward strand.
CCGTGAGATCCCGTTGACGTCGGACCCCGTGGACCGATCAAATCGGGTGTGGCGGCCCTGGCCAAGGCCGCCCGGCATTGTGCACAATGCCCGTGCCGCAGGTCACAGCGCTCCCGAGAGGCGAGACAGTGGCCCATTGGCCGAGTGCGACCGATAAACTGTTCGCGGTCGACGCCGGGCGCAGCCCCGCGCGTCGCCGCCAATGATCAGCCAGCAGCCGCTGCAACCACAGGGAGCGTTGTGTCCCGTCGCCTGTTCACCTCGGAGTCCGTGACCGAGGGTCACCCCGACAAGATCGCTGACCAGATCAGCGACACCATTCTCGACGCGCTTCTGCGCGAGGACCCGACCTCCCGGGTCGCTGTCGAAACGTTGATCACCACCGGCCTGGTGCACGTGGCCGGCGAAGTGACGACCAAGGCCTACGCGGACATCGCGACCCTGGTCCGCAACAAGATCCTCGAGATCGGCTACGACTCCTCCAAGAAGGGCTTCGACGGCGCCTCCTGCGGCGTGTCGGTGTCCATCGGCGCGCAGTCCCCGGACATCGCACAGGGTGTCGACACGGCGTACGAGAACCGGGTCGAGGGCGACGACGACGAGCTGGACAAGCAGGGCGCGGGCGACCAGGGCCTGATGTTCGGCTACGCGTCCGACGAGACGCCGACCCTGATGCCGCTGCCGATCTTCCTGGCGCATCGCCTGTCGAAGCGCCTGTCCGAGGTCCGCAAGAACGGCACGATTCCCTACCTGCGCCCGGACGGCAAGACGCAGGTCACCATCGAGTACGACGGCGACAAGGCCGTCCGCCTCGACACGGTCGTCGTCTCCTCCCAGCACGCCAGCGACATCGACCTGGAGTCGCTGCTGGCGCCCGACATCCGTGAGTTCGTCGTGGAGCCGGAGCTGAAGGCGCTGCTGGACGAGGGCATCAAGCTGGACACCGAGGACTACCGGCTGCTGGTCAACCCGACCGGCCGCTTCGAGATCGGCGGCCCGATGGGTGACGCCGGGCTGACCGGCCGCAAGATCATCATCGACACGTACGGCGGTATGGCCCGCCACGGCGGCGGTGCGTTCTCCGGCAAGGACCCGTCCAAGGTGGACCGCAGCGCCGCGTACGCGATGCGCTGGGTCGCGAAGAACGTGGTGGCGGCGGGCCTGGCCTCCCGCTGCGAGGTCCAGGTCGCCTACGCGATCGGCAAGGCCGAGCCGGTCGGTCTGTTCGTCGAGACGTTCGGCACCGCCAAGGTCGATGCCGAGAAGATCGAGAAGGCGATCGACGAGGTCTTCGACCTCCGTCCGGCCGCGATCATCCGCGACCTCGACCTGCTCCGCCCGATCTACTCCCAGACGGCGGCCTACGGCCACTTCGGCCGCGAGCTGCCCGACTTCACCTGGGAGCGCACGGACCGCGTGGACGCCCTGCGCACGGCCGTGGGCCTGTAAGTCCCCGGGCCCTCCAGCCCCACTTGTCGCCGAGGCCCGGCCTCCCTTCGGGGACGCCGGGCCTCACGGCATTGCGATGGCTCAGCGAGCCATCGCCAGCTGGATCCGGCGCGGCACGCGGTCGGTCCCGGCCACCGTGACCGTCACAGGCGTACGCGCAGGGCATCCAGCAGGGCATCCAGCGGGTGGGGGACGGGTCTGGTCGTGGGCATGAGCCCAGGACCGCTCCGCGTGGTGTGGGCCGGTATGTGCGGGCGGGCGTCGGCTGTCAGTGGCGTTTGGTAAGAATGCAAGCGTGAGCAGCGAGAACGGGGCGTCCCGGGCAGAGGGGGACGGCGGGGCCGAAGGGGCGCCGCCGGAGCAGCTCGCGCTCATCCGGGAGAGCGTGCGCAAGGCGAAGACGCCCCGCGCCAAGCCGCGGACCTGGCGGGGGGCCGCGCTCGCCAAGGAACTGCCGGTCGCTCGGGTGCTGGTCGACAAGGGCGTACTGCACCTCGACCGGTACTTCGACTACGCGGTGCCCGAGGAACTGGACGCGCAGGCGCAGCCCGGTGTGCGGGTGCGGGTGCGGTTCGGGGCCGGACGGCACCGGGTGCGTGAAGGGCGCCGCGAGGGCGGCGGGCTCATCGACGGGTTTCTCGTCGAGCGGCGGGCCGAGTCCGACTACACCGGGCCGCTGGCCGCCCTGGCCCAGGTCGTCTCGCCGGAGCCGGTGCTGAGCGAGGAACTGCTGAGCCTCACCCGGGCCGTCGCCGACCGGTACGCCGGAAGCCTCGCCGATGTGCTCCAGCTGGCTGTGCCGCCGCGCAGCGCGCGAGCCGAGCAACGGCCGTCGCCCGCACCGCTCCCGCCGCCGAAGCCACCGGAGCCGGCCTCCTGGGGGCGGTACGAACACGGCGGCGCGTTCCTCGACGCGCTGGCGTCCGGCGGATCGCCCCGGGCGGTCTGGAACGCGCTGCCGGGCCCGCTGTGGAGCGAGGAACTGGCCCTCGCCGTCGCCGCCACGCTCGCCTCGGGACGCGGTGCCCTCGTCGTCGTACCGGACGGGCGGGCCGCCGCGCGGGTCGACGCCGCGCTCACCGCGCTGCTCGGCACGGGCCGGCATGCGCTGCTCACCGCCGAGGCCGGACCCGAGAAGCGGTACGCGCAGTGGCTGGCGGTGCGCCGGGGTTCCGTACGGGCCGTGGTCGGGACGCGGGCCGCCATGTTCGCGCCCGTGCAGAACCTGGGGCTCGTCGCCATCTGGGACGACGGCGACGACAGCCACAGCGAGCAGCACGCCCCGCAGCCGCACGCACGCGATGTGCTGCTGCTGCGCGCCGCGCTGGACAAGTGCGCCTTCCTGCTGGGCGGGTTCGCCTGCACCGTGGAGGCCGCCCAGCTCGTGGAGAGCGGCTGGGCCCGGCCACTGGTCGCCGGCCGGGAACAGGTGCGCCGGGCCGCACCCTTGGTCCGCACGGTCGGGGACGACGACCTGGCGCGCGACGAGGCGGCCCGCGCCGCGCGGCTGCCGACCCTCGCCTGGCAGACGGCCCGCGAGGGGCTGCGTCACGGGCCCGTACTGGTGCAGGTGCCCCGCCGTGGTTACGCACCCCGCATGGCCTGCGCTCAGTGCCGGGCGCCCGCCCGCTGCCGCCACTGCTCCGGGTCGCTGCAGGGTCAGGACGCGGGCGTTCTCCGGTGCCACTGGTGCGGGCGCGAGGAGAGCGCGTGGCACTGCCCGGAGTGCGGTGGATTCCGGCTGCGCGCCCAGGTCGTGGGAGCACGGCGGACGGCCGAAGAGCTGGGGCGCGCCTTTCCCGCCGTCCCCGTGCGCACCTCGGGGCGGGAGCATGTGCTGGACACGGTGCCGGGCACACCCGCACTGGTCGTCAGCACACCGGGGGCCGAACCGGTCGCCGAGGGCGGCTACGCGGCGGCGCTACTGCTGGACGGCTGGGCGATGCTCGTACGACCCGATCTGCGCGCCGGCGAGGACGCGCTGCGCCGGTGGATCGCGGCGGGCGCGCTGGTGAGGCCGCAGAGCGAGGGCGGAACGGTGGTCGTGGTGGCCGAGCCGACCCTGCGGCCCGTGCAGGCGCTGGTGCGGTGGGACCCCGTCGGGCACGCGGTACGGGAACTGGCCGAGCGGGCCGAGCTGGGCTTCCCACCGGTGTCGCGGATGGCGGCCGTGTCCGGGACACCGGCGGCCGTCGCCGAGTTCCTGGCCTCGGTCGAACTGCCGCCGGACGCGGAGGTGCTGGGGCCGGTGCCGATACCGCCGACGCCGCCCGGGCGGCCCCGCAGACCCGGAGCGCCGCCGCCGGGCGAGCACTGGGACCGGGCACTGGTGCGGGTGCCGCCGGGCAGCGGGGCCGCGCTGGCAGCCGCGCTGAAGACCGCCCAGGCCGCTCGTATGGCACGGGGGGGCGGGGAGGCGGTGCGGGTGCGGATCGATCCGGCGGACATCGGGTGAGGCGCATCCAGCCGGCACCGGGCATCGGGTGATGTGCTCTTCCGGTCGCTTCGTCCGGGCATGTGTCCGCCCTCCCGGATGTCCTCGGGAGGGCGGGGCGGAGTTGTCGGCCGTGGTGTCAGCCGTTGCGTGGGCCGGGGAAAGCCGTGGGGCGGGCGTCGTCGCGCAGGGCGGGGCTGCCCGCCGTCGGCTGCGTGGGCATCGAGCGAGCCGCGGGGACCGTCGGGACCGCGGGCAGGCCGGTGGGCACATTGAGCGTGCGGGTCCCGGAGGGTTCCGGGGTGCGCTCGGCCTCGGCGGCCGCCTGGGTCGCGGCGCGGCGGGCGCCGTAACGGCGGTGCACCGCCTGCTTGGTGACTCCGAGCGCCGAGCCCACCGCGTCCCATGAGAAGCCGAGTGAGCGGTCGAAGTCCACGGCGGCCGTGACCAGGGTTTCGACACTGTCCCGGAGTTCCTGGGCAAGGCGCACCGTCGGGGCGGGGGCGCGTCCGTAGACGACGAAGCCCGTGGACGGGCCGGAGCGGCGCGGGCGGTAGACGTTTCCCAGCTGGGCGGTGAGCGTGCGCAGTGCGTCCACCTGCCGGCGGACCCGCTCGATGTCCCGCACCAGCAAGTGCAGGCTGGCCCGGGCCTGGGCGTCGTGGGTTGCGTGGTCGGCCATGAACAAGCCTCTCGAACCGGCGTTGAAAGGAATCGGGCCGCGAAAGCGGCCCTGGGCGGTCAACTCTTTCTTGACCAACGCGTGTGCGCTCCGCTGGTCACGGGGTGGGGGCGTACGGGCATATGCATACGCCGGTTGCCGGGGCGTGCGCCCGGTTTGTTCTCCCGCCCGCGCACCTCCTGTTTCCCCGTTGGCCGAGAGGCGGGACAGCCGGTGAGGGTGCGCCTCGCCGTCGGCGGCCACACGTCCATGGTCATAACCCGTCTGGCCTCCGGTGGTCATAGACTGGTGCGCTGCCCGTCCACCCCCGCCCGAGAGGCCCGATCCCGCCCATGAAGCTTGTCTTCGCCGGTACCCCCGAGGTCGCCGTTCCCGCTCTGGACGCTCTGATCGCCTCCGGGCGGCATGAGGTGGCCGCCGTCGTCACGCGGCCCGACGCGCCGGCCGGGCGCGGGCGCAGGCTGGTCGCGTCGCCCGTGGCCGAGCGGGCGGAGGAGGCCGGGATCGAGGTGCTCAAGCCCCTCAAGCCGCGGGACCCCGAGTTCCTGGAGCGGCTGAAGGAGATCGGCCCGGACTGCTGCCCGGTCGTCGCCTACGGCGCCCTGCTGCCCAGGGTCGCCCTCGACATCCCGGCCCACGGCTGGGTCAATCTGCACTTCTCACTGCTGCCCGCCTGGCGCGGGGCGGCTCCGGTGCAGCACGCCATCATGGCGGGCGACGAGATCACCGGCGCCTCCACCTTCCTCATCGAGGAGGGGCTGGACTCCGGGCCCGTCTACGGCACCGTGACCGAGGCGATCCGGCCCACCGACACCAGCGGCGACCTGCTGACCCGGCTCGCCTTCGCCGGCGCCGGGCTGCTCGCCGCCACCATGGACGGCATCGAGGACGGCACCCTGAAGGCCGTACCGCAGCCGGCCGAGGGCATCACCGTCGCGCCGAAGATCACCGTCGAGGACGCCCAGGTCGACTGGGCCGCACCCGCGCTGCGCGTCGACCGGGTCGTGCGCGGCTGCACCCCGGCGCCCGGTGCCTGGACCACCTTCCGCGGCGAACGGCTCAAGCTCATCCAGGTCACTCCCGTGCCCGAGCGCACCGGCCTCGCGCCGGGGCGGATGACGGTCGGCAAGAACAGCGTGCACGTGGGCACCGGTTCGTACGCCGTCGAGCTGCTCTGGGTGCAGGCACAGGGCAAGAAGCCGATGCGGGCGGCCGATTGGGCCCGCGGCGTGCGTATCTCCGAGAGCGAGACGCTCGGCGGCTGAGGGCCCGGTCGGCGGGGGTGACGGTGCGCCGACGTACGCTGGGAACCGCACTCTTCCTGACATCCGGAGCACTTTTTCGTGAGCGAGCAGTCCCGGCGGCCACGCAGGCCCGCCAAGCCCTACCGCCGTCCGCAGAAGGACCCCGTCCGCATCCTGGCCTTCGAGGCGCTGCGCGCGGTCGACGAGCGGGATGCGTACGCCAACCTTGTGCTGCCGCCGCTGCTGCGCAAGGCGCGCGAGAAGGAGGGGCCGGAGAAGTTCGACGCGCGGGACGCGGCCCTCGCCACCGAGCTGGTGTACGGCACGCTGCGCCGGCAGGGGACGTACGACGCGGTGATCGCCGCCTGTGTCGACCGGCCGTTGCGCGAGGTCGACCCGCCGGTGCTCGATGTGCTCAGTCTCGGTGTGCACCAGCTGCTCGGGACGCGGATCCCGACGCACGCCGCCGTGTCCGCCTCCGTCGAGCTGGCGCGGGTGGTGCTCGGCGACGGGCGGGCCAAGTTCGTGAACGCCGTGCTGCGCAAGGTCGCGCAGGACGATCTCGACGGGTGGCTGGAGAAGGTCGCACCACCGTACGACGAGGATCCCGAGGACCACCTCGCCGTCGTCCACTCGCATCCCCGCTGGGTCGTCTCCGCGCTGTGGGACTCCCTCGGCGGCGGGCGCGCCGGTATCGAGGACCTGCTGGAGGCCGACAACGAACGGCCCGAGGTGACCCTGGTCGCGCGGCCGGGGCGAGCCACCACCGAGGAGCTGCTGCGCGAGGAGGCCGCCGTACCGGGGCGCTGGTCGCCGTACGCCGTGCGGCTCGCCGAGGGCGGTGAGCCGGGTGCGGTGCAGGCTGTCCGTGAGGGGCGGGCCGGGGTGCAGGACGAGGGCAGCCAGCTGGTCGCCCTCGCGCTCGCGGGCGCGCCCCTGGAGGGCTCCGACCGCACCTGGCTGGACGGGTGTGCCGGGCCCGGCGGCAAGGCCGCGCTGCTGGCCGCCCTCGCGGCGGAGCGGGGCGCCACGCTGCTCGCCTCCGAGAAGCAGCCGCACCGGGCCGGGCTGGTCGCCAAGGCACTGGCCGGCAATCCGGGGCCGTACCAGGTCATCGCCGCCGACGGGACCCGGCCGCCGTGGCGGCCCGGCACCTTCGACCGGGTGCTGATGGACGTGCCGTGCACCGGGCTCGGCGCG
>NZ_CM002285.1:7981455-7994051 GCF_000497445.1 Streptomyces roseochromogenus subsp. oscitans DS 12.976
CAGCTTCGCGCCGCTGCAGCGCGCCCTGCTGCGCACCGCGCTCGACGCGGTACGCGTCGGCGGGATCGTCGGCTACGCGACCTGCTCGCCGCATCTCGCCGAGACCCGCGCGGTCGTCACCGACATCCTCAAGCAGCGCCCGGAGACGGAGCTGATCGACGCCCGCCCGCTGCTGCCGGGCGTCCCGGCGCTCGGCGAGGGTCCGGACGTACAGCTGTGGCCGCATCTGCACGGCACGGATGCGATGTACCTGGCGCTCATCCGGCGGACTGGCTGAAATGCCGCCAGGGGCAGCCAACTCAGGGGCGCGGGGAACTGCGCGAGCAGCCCTCGACGGCCCGCAGACGAAGCACAACCTGTAAGGACCGCCGTCACAGCCAAGCGCAGCGGCATGGCAGTCTTGTCGCATGGCCGTGCAGATCAACCCCAGCATCCTGTCCGCCGACTTCGCCCGCCTCGCGGAGGAGGCCAAGGCGGTCCAAGGCGCCGACTGGCTCCATGTCGACGTCATGGACAACCATTTCGTTCCGAACCTCACGCTCGGCGTGCCGGTCGTGGAGTCCCTGGCCCGTGCGACGGACACCCCGCTGGACTGCCACCTGATGATCGAGGACCCCGACCGCTGGGCGCCGCAGTACGTCGAGGCGGGCGCCTCCTCCGTCACCTTCCACGTGGAGGCGGCCGCCGCGCCCGTCCGGCTCGCCCGGGAGATCCGCGCGAAGGGCGCCCGCGCCTCCATGGCGCTCAAGCCTGCGACGCCGATCGAGCCGTTCGAGGACCTGCTTCCGGAACTCGACATGCTGCTGATCATGACGGTCGAGCCCGGCTTCGGCGGCCAGGCGTTCCTCGACATCATGCTGCCGAAGATCCGCCGCACCCGTGAGCTGATCGGCAAGCACGGCCTGCAGCTGTGGCTCCAGGTGGACGGCGGTGTCTCGGCCTCGACGATCGAGCGGTGCGCGGACGCGGGAGCGGACGTGTTCGTGGCCGGCTCGGCCGTGTACGGGGCGCAGGACCCTGCGGAGGCGGTGCGTGCCCTGCGCGCACAGGCGGAGGCCGCGACCGCCAAGGCATCCTGGGCATGCGACCACTGAGCCACGGCTACGTGAACGGTTAAGTGAACGGCCCCTATCAGGGCAGATCCGTAGCGCCGAATCTGCAAGGATGAACGGCGAATCCAGAGTGTGAACAGCAGTGAGGAGATCGCCGTGTCGGGTATGTCGGCGGGCCGGTCAGCCATGCGGATGGGACCCGCTGAGCTGGTGCAGGCGGCGGCCATGGCCCGCCGCTTCTACCTCGAGGGCAAGTCCAAGATCCAGATCGCGGAGGAGTTCGGCGTCAGCCGCTTCAAGGTGGCCCGGGTCCTGGAGACGGCTCTCGAACGGGATCTCGTACGCATCGAGATCCGTGTCCCGGCCGAGCTGGACGCCGAGCGCTCGGACGCGCTCCGCGCCCGGTACGGCCTGCGGCACGCCGTAGTGGTCGAGTCCCCGGCCGAGGCCGAGGAGACCCCCGACCCCGAGAACCTCGGCGAGGTCGCCGCCGACCTGCTCGGCGAGCTCGTCAACGAGGGGGACGTGCTGGGGCTGGCCTGGGGCCGGTCCACCATCCACATGGCGGCGGCGCTCGACCGGCTGCCGCCGTGCACGGTCGTGCAGCTGACGGGTGTGTACGACGCCGGTACCTCGGAGCGCGGCTCGGTCGAGGCGGTGCGCCGCGCCGCCCAGGTGTCGGGCGGCGACGCCCATCCGATCTATGCGCCGATGCTGCTGCCGGACGCGGCCACCGCGGCGGCGCTGCGCAACCAGACCGGGATCGCCCGGGCCTTCGAGTACTTCGACAAGGTCACGGTCGCCTGTGTCTCCATCGGCTCCTGGGAGCCGGGCATCTCGACGGTGCACGACATGCTCAGCGACGAGGAACGGGCGCACTACGCCTCGCTCGGCGTGGCCGCCGAGATGGCGGCGCATCTCTTCGACGCCGAGGGGCGCCGGATCGGGCGGGACCTGGGGGAGCGGTGCATCACGGTCAAGGCCGACCAGCTGCGCCGTGTCCCGGAAGTCGTGGCGATCGCAGGCGGGCAGCGCAAGGCGTCCGCGATCGACGCGGTACTGCGCTCCGGCCTGGTCACCAGCCTGGTCACGGACACCTCGGCCGCGGACTACCTGATGACAGCCGGTCCCACCCCGAAACCGGCCCTGAGCCGAGCGGACCCGGACGGCATCTGAGGGGCCTCGCGGCGGGGTCGTGGGGCGCGTCTCACGGTGCGCCGTGGCGGCCGTGATCAGCGGAGGCGGGCCGGGCGAGGGGTGAGGTGAGTCGAGGGGGGCTTGCGAAGGGCGCGGTGAGCCGAGGCGGGCCGGGGCAAGGGGTGCGGCGAGCCGAGGCCTGTCCGGGCGGGCTGTGACGAGCCGGGTCGCGGCAGGGCGTGGCAGCATCGTCGGCATGCTGCCACGGTTGGTCCCCCATGTGCCGAGACGGTCCCTCACACCGTCCCCCACCCCCGCACGGTCCCTGAAGCTGCCCCGTGCGCTCGTCGGGTTGCTGGTTGTCGTCGTTGCCGTACTTCTCGCGGGATGTTCGTCCGGGGCCGGGTCCGGAGCCAGCGGTGGGGCCAGCCCGGGCGGTGCGCGTGTGTCCGTGCCGGCGTGGGCCCATGGGATGGGCACGGTCAGGGAGGACCAGCTCCCGGCCGAGGCCCAAAGGACGCTTGGCCTCATCGACAAGGGCGGGCCCTTCCCGTACGCCAAGGACGGGGTCGTCTTCGGGAACTTCGAGGGCCGGCTGCCCAGGCATCAGCGCGGCTACTACCACGAGTACACGGTCAGGACACCCGGCTCGCGCGATCGCGGGGCCCGGCGCATCGTCACCGGGCAGGGCGGGGAGATCTACTACACCGGTGATCACTACAACACGTTCCGGGCGGTGCTGAGATGAGTGAAGAGCCGACGAGGCCGGCAGACGCGGCAGATCTCGCAGGGCGGCATGTCGTCGCCCTGGACCTCGACGGCGTCAGCGACAAGGCCGGGCTGATGGACCGCGCCGCGCGGGCGCTGGCGCTGCCCGACTGGTTCGGTCGTAACTGGGACGCGCTGGTCGACTCCCTCTCCGACCACACCGTATGGCCCGAGGGGGCCGTCGAGCAGGGGATGCTCATCGTCGTCCAGGGCTGGCAGCCGTACGCCGAGGCGAACCCGGGCGAGTGGCGGACGGCTCAGGACGTGTTCGCCGAGGCGGTGGACCGGACGCCCGCGCTGGCCGTCGTACTGGCCCTGGGTCATTCGCGCCTTGGAGGATCCTCCTAGGTGATCGGCGCTCACCCTGGATGTTCCGTCGGGGCGTGACATCGGCCCGGACATGGGACAATGAAGTACGTGCTCTTTCCCCCTGGCACACCTGTCCGGGGGCCACTTCTGAACGACTGGGATGAGCAGCACGTGCGTTTCCTCAATGACATCCAGCCCGCGTACGACCTGACGTACGACGACGTCTTCATGGTGCCGAGCCGTTCCGCGGTCGGCTCGCGTCAGGGTGTGGACCTCAGCTCGCCGGACGGCACGGGCACCACCATCCCGCTCGTCGTCGCCAACATGACCGCCATCGCCGGCCGCCGCATGGCCGAGACCATGGCCCGCCGCGGTGGCCTGGTGGTCATCCCGCAGGACATCCCGATCGACGTCGTCACCGACGTCGTCTCCTGGGTGAAGAGCCGCCACCTGGTGCTCGACACACCGATCGTCCTCGCCCCGCACCAGACGGTCGCCGACGCGCTCGCGCTGCTGCCCAAGCGGGCCCACAACGCCGGTGTGGTCGTGGACGAGGAGCAGCGGCCCGTCGGCGTCGTCACCGACGCGGACCTGACCGGCGTCGACCGCTTCACGCAGCTCGAAGTGGTCATGTCCAAGGACCTCCTGCTCCTCGACGCGGACATCGACCCGCGCGAAGCCTTCAACACCCTGGACCACCACAACCGGCGCTACGCCCCGGCCGTCGACAAGGACGGCAAGCTGGCCGGCATCCTCACCCGCAAGGGCGCCCTGCGCGCCACGCTGTACACCCCGGCCGTCGACGCGCAGGGCAAGCTGCGCATCGCCGCCGCGGTCGGCATCAACGGCGATGTCGCGGGCAAGGCCAAGCAGCTGCTCGACGCGGGCGTGGACACGCTCGTCATCGACACCGCGCACGGCCACCAGGAGTCGATGATCAGCGCGATCAAGCTGGTGCGCGCCCTCGACCCGCAGGTGCCGATCGTCGCGGGCAACATCGTCTCCGCCGAGGGCGTCAAGGACCTCATCGACGCCGGCGCGGACATCATCAAGGTCGGTGTCGGCCCCGGCGCCATGTGCACCACGCGCATGATGACCGGCGTGGGCCGGCCGCAGTTCTCGGCCGTCCTGGAGTGCGCCGCCGAGGCGAGGAAGTACGGCAAGCACGTGTGGGCCGACGGTGGCGTCCGGCACCCGCGCGACGTGGCCATGGCCCTCGCGGCCGGCGCGTCCAACGTGATGGTCGGCTCCTGGTTCGCGGGTACGTACGAGTCGCCCGGCGACCTCCAGCACGACGCCGACGGGCGCGCCTACAAGGAGTCCTTCGGCATGGCCTCCGCGCGTGCGGTGGCCAACCGCACGTCCGAGGAGTCCGCCTACGACCGCGCCCGCAAGGGGCTGTTCGAGGAGGGCATCTCCACCTCCCGTATGTTCCTCGACCCGGCTCGCCCGGGCGTCGAGGACCTGATCGACTCGATCATCGCGGGCGTCCGCTCCTCCTGCACCTACGCCGGTGCCGGCTCGCTGGAGGAGTTCGCCGAGAAGGCCGTCGTCGGCATCCAGAGCGCCGCCGGCTACGCCGAGGGCAAGCCGCTGCACGCCAGCTGGAGCTGACCGGCGAAACGTCGTCCTGAACGGCCCCTGTTCCTCCCCGGTCGGGAGGGACGGGGGCCGCTGGCGTATCCGGACGTCTGCTTTCAGACATCCGGAGGCCTCCCTCTCACTTATCTGGACAAAGGTGGCGGTGAGGTCGCCGTGCAACGGTCGACAGCCCGTGCGCAACGATTTGTCATTCCGGTCGGATGAACGCAATGATCATCCGGGGACGCGCAAGGTTGCTGCATTACGCCCGTGAAGGCCTGGCTCATAGGGTGCTCGTCTGTACGTGGCGTGGCGGGGACCCCGCTCGGTGGGTTCCTGCCCTCGCAGGGCTGCCGCCGGTCCCCGTCCGCAATGACCGGCAGGATTAAGGAGCCAGCGAGTGCTCGATCAAGGCGCACCCCCGCACGACCGCACAGCGACCGCCCCCGTGCCCCCGGGCGTCGCCGCGCGCCTCATGCGGCGCAAGCCCGTGGAACGCCTGGTCGCGGAGGGCGGCCAGGGCGAGGGAGGCTCGCTGCGGCGCTCCCTCGGGCTGTGGCAGCTGACCATGATCAGCATCGGTGCCACGCTCGGCACCGGCATCTTCGTCGTCCTCGGCCAGGCCGTCCCCAAGGCGGGCCCGGCCGTCACCCTGTCCTTCGTGATCGCCGGTCTCACCGCGCTGTTCTCGGCCCTGTCCTACGCCGAGCTGGCGGGCACCATCCCGGTCTCCGGCTCCTCGTACTCGTACGCATACGCAACGATGGGCGAGCTGATCGCCTGGGTCTGCGGCTGGTGTCTGCTGCTGGAGTACGGCGTCTCGGTGGCCGCCGTGGCCGTCGGCTGGGGCGAGTACCTCAACGAGCTGCTGGACGGCACGATAGGCGTGACCATCCCGACCGCCCTGGCGGCTCCGCCCGGCGACGGGGGCATCTTCAACCTGCCCGCCCTGATCGTCGTGATCCTCGCGATGGTGTTCCTGCTCGGCGGCGCCAAGGAGTCCGCGCGGGCCAACACCATCATGGTGTGCGTGAAGATCGCCGCGCTGATCCTGTTCTGCGCGATCGGCTTCATGGGCTTCAAGTCCGGCAACTACGCGAACTTCATGCCGCTCGGCATGGCGGGCGTCAGCGGCGCCGGCGCCACGCTGTTCTTCTCGTACATCGGCTTCGACGCCGCCTCCACCGCCGGTGAGGAGGCCAAGGACGCCCAGCGCGACCTGCCCCGCGCGATCATGCTGTCCCTGGTCATCGTGACCGCCCTGTACGTACTGGTCGCGGCTGTCGCCGTCGGTGCCAAGCCGTGGCGCAGCTTCGGCGACTCCGAGGCCACGCTCGCCCAGATCATGAAGGACGTCACCGGGCAGAGCTTCTGGGGCACCCTGCTGGCCTTCTGTGCCGTCATCGCCATCGCGAGCGTCGTTCTGACCGTGCTCTACGGACAGACTCGCATCCTGTTCGCGATGTCCCGCGACGGCCTGGTGCCCAAGATCTTCGCCAAGGTCCACCCCAAGACCGGCGCGCCCCGCGCCAACACGGTGATCGTCTCCCTGTTCTGCGGTGTCCTCGCCGCCGCGATCCCGCTGGGCCAGCTGGCGGACGCCACCAGCATCGGCACGCTGTTCGCCTTCGCGCTGGTCAACGTCGCGGTCGTGGTGCTGCGCCGGACGCGCCCGCACATGAACCGCACCTTCCGCGTTCCGCTGTCGCCGGTGCTGCCCGCGCTGGGCTTCGCCTTCTGCATCTGGATGATGGGCAGCCTGTCGACCGTCACGTGGATCGTGTTCGGTGTCTGGATGGCCGTCGGGCTCGTGTTCTACTTCGTATACGGCTACCGCCGTTCCCGTCTCGCGACCGGTGCGGAACTCGCGGCGACGGCAGAGAAGTGACCGAACCGAAGAAGTGAACCACCCCCTGTGCTGAACGATCTCGACGAACGCATCGTGCACGCCCTCGCCGAGGACGCCCGCCGCTCCTACGCGGACATCGGGCAGCTGGTCGGACTGTCCGCGCCCGCCGTGAAGCGGCGCGTGGACAGGCTGCGCGCCACCGGAGCGATCACCGGATTCACCGTCCGGGTGGACCCGGCGGCGCTCGGCTGGGAGACCGAGGGGTACATCGAGATCTACTGCCGGCGCAACACTTCGCCGGAGACCATCCAGCGGGGGCTGGAGCGCTATCAGGAGGTCGTGGCCGCGTCGACCGTCACCGGCGACGCGGACGCGATCGCGCAGGTCTTCGCGTCTGACATGCGGCACTTCGAGCGGGTGCTGGAGCGTATCGCCGGGGAGCCGTTTGTCGAGCGCACCAAGTCGGTGCTGGTGCTTTCGCCGTTGCTGCGGCGCTTCTCCTCCGGGGCGCCGGGGTAAGGGCGGACTCCAGCCACGCGGCGGAGCCGCATATCGATACAGCCTCGCGCCCCTTCAAGCATGCTCGACCGCGGCACCCTCAGGGGCGCGGGGAACTGCACGAGAAACCACGACGCACCCGTAACCCGGCAGACGGCATTGCGCCCCGAGCTCTACTCCGCGGTCTTCCGCGCCAGCGAGTTGCTGCCTATGGAGTTCCGCACGCTGAAGCTCACCGCATCCGGGCGGTAGCGGTCGTCGGACCACTCCACCGGTCGGCCTTCGCGTGTCGTCGTCACCCGCCGCACCCGTAGCAGCGGACTCGTCCGGCGGACCCCCAGCAACTCGGCGTCCTGCGCGCCGCAGGCGACCGCGTCGATCACATGCTCGCCGTAGGCGAAGACCAGCCCCGTGTCGTCGTACAGCCGCTGCGTGACCGACGGACACTCCGGCTCGATCGACTCCACCGCCGGGGAGATCCAGTCGGCGTACACCGTGCGCTCCAGCAGCACCGGTTCGCCGTCCAGGCCGCGGACCCGGAGCACATGCAACACCTGCGTGCCGATGGGGAGTTGGAGGCGAATCGCGTCCTCGTGGGTGGCCGGGCGGTACTCCTGGGTCACCACATGACCCGTGGCCTCGCGGCCCATCGCGCGGGCCCACTGGGCGAAGCTGCGCAGTTCCTCGAAGCTCTGGCTGCGCCGGCTGGCGAGCACGACGCGCCGGGCGCCCTGGCGGGAGCCGATCAGGCCCTCGGAGGTCAGGGCCGCCACGGCCTGGCGGACCGTGCCGCGTGAGACGCCGTAGTGCGTCGCGAGTTCCGCCTCCGAGGGCAGACGGCTGCCGACCGTGTACTCCTCGCGGTCGATCGCCCGCCGCAGTTCGTCGGCGATCTCCTCGTGTCGCGCCGTCATGCTTCCCCTCTGCTCGGGTCTCTGTGCACAGCGTGACCAGCCTAATCGACGCACCTTGGTGATCCGTGTCAGTCGGAAGTGTGCAGGGAAACAGGGCCTGGTGTTTCGCCGATGTTTACGATCAGGACACCCGAGACCGGCGTACTGAGGCCAACTTGTTCAGACAAGTTCTCCCTCCCTCCTTCATGCGTCCCCCTGGAGAGACCGTGATCGTGTCCCTGCCGAGAAACGCCGTGCTCGGCGGCTCCCTCGCCGTCGTCGCCGCGCTCGCGCTGAGCGCCTGCGGCGCCGCCCCCGACAACGCGTCCACCAAGACCAAGGACGGCAAGACCGCCGCCACCGCCACCTCCGCAGCCGACTTCGGCGGCATGGACGCCCTGGTCAAGGCGGCCAAGAAGGAGGGCACGCTGCACATCATCGCGGTGCCCCGCGACTGGGCCAACTACGGCGCCCTCATCGACGGCTTCCAGAAGAAGTACGGCATCAAGATCGAGGACGAGAGCCCCGACGGCACCAGCCAGGATGAGATCAACGCCGTCACCACCCGCAAGGGCCAGGACCGCGCCCCCGACGTCCTCGACCTCGGCTCCTCCTTCGCGCTGAGCGCCGCCCAGCAGGGTCTGCTCGCGCCCTACAAGGTGGCCTCCTACACCGAGATCCCCGAGGCCCAGAAGGACCCGCAGGCCCGCTGGTACAACGACTACGGCGGCTACATCTCCATCGGCTGCGACGACAAGCGCGTCAAGGAGTGCCCGACCAGCTTCAAGGACCTGCTCAAGCCCGAGTACAAGGGCCAGGTCGCCCTCAACGGCAACCCGACCAAGTCCGGCTCCGCCTTCGGCGGCGTCTACGCCGCGGCCCTCGCGAACGGCGGCTCCTTCGACAACATCCAGCCCGGCCTGGACTTCTTCGCCAAGCTGAAGAAGAGCGGCAACTACACGCCCGTCGAGTCCACCCCGGCCACCGTCGAGAAGGGCGAGACGCCCATCTCCATCGACTGGGACTACCTGAACGCCGGCTACGCCAAGGAGTTCAAGTCCAAGGGCCTCGACTGGAAGGTCGTCATCCCGAGCGACGGCCAGTACGCCCAGTACTACTCCCAGGCGATCAACAAGGACGCCTCGCACCCCGCGGCCGCCCGCCTGTGGCAGGAGTACCTGTACAGCACCGAGGGCCAGAACCTGTGGCTCCAGGGCTACGCCCGCCCGGCCCTGATGGCCACCATGGACAAGGCCGGCACCCTCGACAAGACGGCCGCCGCCCAGCTGCCGAAGGTCACCGGCACGCCCTCCTTCCCGACCGAGGACCAGCAGAGCAAGGCCAAGACGGTCATCGCCCAGGGCTGGGGTAAGGCCGTCTCCGGATGACCACCGCCCTCCCGCGTACGGACGTGGCGCCCGTCGCTTCGGCGAAGCGGCGGCGCCGCGCCCCCGGCTGGCTGGCGGTCGTACCGCTGCTGGTCTTCGTCACCATCGCCTTCGGCCTGCCCGCCGTCGCCATCGTGAACGGCGCCTTCTCGGTCGACGACGCCACCACGGGCGCCACCCACTACACCGGCGCCAACCTGACGGCCTCGCTGCAGGGCCCGTACCTCACCGCACTGCTCGGCAGCGTCAAGCTGTCCGCGATCTCGGCCGCGCTCGGCGCCCTGCTCGGGCTGCCGCTCGCACAGGCCGTGGTCAGCTCGCGCTCCCGCTGGCTGCGCGAGGCCGTGCTGACCGCCTCCGGGGTGCTCGCCAACTTCGGCGGCGTCCCGCTGGCCTTCGCCTTCGTCGCCACCCTCGGCAACGCGGGCGTCCTCACCGTCCACCTGGGCCTGAAGGACAGCGGCTGGGACCTCTACAGCTTCTGGGGCCTGGTCCTCGTCTACCTGTACTTCCTCATCCCGCTCATGGTCCTCACCATCACCCCCGCGCTGGACGGCCTGCGCGCGCAGTGGCGCGAGGCCGCGCTGAACAACGGCGCCACCGGTGTGCAGTACTGGCGGCACGTGGCCCTGCCCGTGCTCGCGCCCTCGCTGCTCGGCGGCCTGGTCCTGCTGTTCGGCAGCGCCTTCGCCGCCTACGCCACCGCCGCCGCCATGGTCGGCAGCGCGGTCCCGCTGGTCACCCTGCAGATCGCCGACGCCCTGTCCGGCAACGTCCTGGTCGGCCAGGAGAACGTCGCCCTCGCCCTCAGCCTCGACATGGTCCTGGTGGCGGGCCTGGTGATGGCCGTGTACCTGCCCCTTCAGCGACGGAGCGCGCGATGGCTCGACGCCTGACCCCGTGGCGGTGGGTCGTCCTCGGCCTCGCCGCCCTGTACTTCCTGGTGCCGCTCGCCGCCTCCGTGATCTTCACGGTGGACGTGCCCGGCCAGGGCGTCAGCTTCGACGCCTACACGAAGATCCTCTCCGCCGACGGCTTCCTCTCCAGCCTGCTGCTCTCGCTGGAGCTGGCCGTCGCCACCATCGCGGCCGTCCTGCTGCTGATGGTGCCCGCCGTGGTCGCGCTGCGGCTCGGCGCGCCCCGGCTGCGCCCGGTGGTGGAGGTGGTGTGCTCGCTGCCGCTGGTGGTGCCGCCCATCGCGTTCGTCGCCGGCATCGCCACCGTGCTGAAGTGGGGCCCGGAGCATCTCTCCCAGACGCCGTTGTTCGAGACGTTCGTGGTGATCCAGAACCAGAACTTCCCGGTCGTACTGGTCCTCGCCTACGTCGTGATGGCCCTGCCGTTCGTCTACCGGGCCCTGGACGCCGGCCTGCGGGCCATCGACGTACGGACCCTCGTCGAGGCCGCCCGCAGCTGCGGCGCCTCCTGGCCGCAGGCGCTGTTGCAGGCCGTTCTGCCCAATCTGCGCGGGGCCCTGCTGAATGCGTCCTTCCTCACGCTGGCCCTGGTCCTGGGCGAGTTCACGGTCTCCCATCTGCTCGGCTACGCGCCCTTCGCCGTGTGGATCTACAACGTCGGCGGCGAACAGGCCCAGATGTCCGTCGCCGTGTCCGTGCTCAGCCTGCTCGTCACCTGGGCCCTGCTCCTCGCGCTCGCCGGTGCCGGCGGCGGACGCAACCGAACCGCTTCTTCCCGGGGATGACCACCATGACCGCCACCCTGACCGAGACCCTTGAAAAGGCCGCGACCGTCGAATTCCGGGGCCTCCGGCGCGAGTTCGGGGCCACCGTCGCCCTCGACGGACTCGACCTCACCGTCCGCCCGGGGGAGTTCCTGGCCCTGCTCGGCCCGTCCGGCTGCGGCAAGACCACCGCGCTGCGCATGCTCGCCGGGTTCGAACACCCCGACTCCGGCGCCGTGCTGGTCGACGGCGAGGACGTCACGCAGGTCCCGGCCCACCGCCGCGACGCCGGCATGGTCTTCCAGTCGTACAGCCTCTTCCCGCATCTGAACGCCGTCGACAACGTCGCCTTCGGGCTGCGTATGCGCGGTGCCCGTACGGCCGAACGGCGCTCCCGTGCCGCCGAGTTGCTGGAGCTGGTCGGTCTCGCCGACAAGGGCGAGCGCTACCCGCACCAGCTCTCCGGCGGCCAGCAGCAGCGCATCGCGCTGGCCCGCGCCCTGGCCCTGCGCCCGCGCGTCCTCCTGCTCGACGAGCCGCTGTCCGCCCTCGACGCCAAGGTGCGGCTCACCCTGCGCGAGGAGATCCGCCGGCTCCAGCAGGAACTGGGCATCACCACGCTGTTTGTGACACACGATCAGGAGGAGGCCCTGTCGGTCGCCGACCGGGTCGCCGTCATGCGCGCCGGCCGCCTCGAACAGTGCGCCGAACCCGCCGAGTTGTACGGCCGTCCCGCGACCGCCTTCGTCGCCGAGTTCGTCGGCACGATGAGCCGGATCCCGGGCGCGCTGACCGACGGCACGGTCCAGGTGCTCGGGCAGCGGCTGCCCGCCGACGGCGAGGTGCCGGACGGCCCGGTGGACGTACTGGTGCGCCCGGAGTCCCTCCGGGTGAGCGCCGACGAACAGGGCACCGCCCGCGTCGTCGCCACCGCCTTCCTCGGCGCGGTCGTCCGGGTCACCGTACGGCTCGCCGACGGCACCGAGGCCAAGGCCGACCTGCCCGCGCACGAGGCCACCGGGCTCGGCGCCGGAGCCCCGGTCAGCGTGTCGCTGCCCGAACGCCCGGTGCTGGTGGCCGAACGTATCCAGAAGTGAGGAACGACAACAACGTGACCCCCCACACCTCCGAACGCCCGCTGCAGGCCGTCCTGTTCGACATGGACGGCACCCTCGTCGACACCGAGCGGCTGTGGTGGGAGGCGGTCGAGCAGGTCGCCGGCCGCCCGCTGACCGAGGACGACCAGCGGGACGTGCTCGGCCGACCGGTCGAGCACACCGCCGCCTGGCTCGCCGCGGCGACCGGACGGCCCGAGGCGGACCTCGCGGCCGGCCTGCACCGCGAGTTCGCCGACCGCGTCCGCACCGGGATCGTGCCCCGGCCCGGCGCGCTGGACCTGCTGGACGCGCTGGCCGCCGCCGGTGTCCCCGCCGCCCTGGT
>NZ_CM002285.1:7994890-8050220 GCF_000497445.1 Streptomyces roseochromogenus subsp. oscitans DS 12.976
GACACCGCCCGCACCAAGCCGGCCCCCGACCCCTACCGGGCCGCCTGCCGCGCCCTGGTCGTCGACCCCGCCGCCTGTGTGGCCGTCGAGGACACCGAGACCGGGGTCGCCTCCGCCGAGGCCGCCGGCTGCGCCGTCCTCGCCGTACCGTCCCTCGCGCCGATCGGCACCGCGCCCGGCCGGACCCTGCGGGACAGCCTCACCGGCGTCACGGTCCAGGACCTGCGCCGGATGGTCGCACCCGATGCACCTGAACTCCGCGTCATGAGCTGGAACCTGTGGCTGGGCGGCAGCGAGGTCGACGGCCACCGTGCCAAGCAGCTCAAGGTCATCCTGGAGAGCGGCGCCGACGTCGTAGGGCTCCAGGAGACGGGCGGCACGGCCGCGCAGGAACTGGCCGAGGCGCTCGGCTGGCACCACCACCGGGCCGGCGAGAACCTCGGCGTCATCAGCCGCCACCCGGTCACCGCCCGCTTCGGCGACCCGGACGTCGGCTTCTACGGCGCCGCGGGTGTCCGGATCGCCGTGGCGCCCGGCCGCGAGGTCGACGTGTGGACCGCACATCTGCACTACACGCCGTACGGTCCCTACGAGGCCGTCTTCGACGGGCTGGACGCGGCGGAGCTGATCGCCCACGAGGAGCTGCGGCTGGCGCAGCTGCGGGAGGCGCTGGGCCGCATCGACGAGGCCGGCGGCGCGGGCGTCCCGGTCGTCCTCGTCGGCGACTTCAACTGCCCCTCGCACCTGGACTGGCCGGACGTGGTCTGGCCGGTGACGAAGGCCGCCGAGGACGCCGGCTTCGCCGACTCGTTCCGCGAGGCTCACCCGGACCCCGCCGCCGAGCCCGGCCACACCTGGTCGCCGATCCACCCGGTGCACGAGGACGGCAGCGGGCGGCCCGAGCCACAGGACCGGATCGACTACGTCCTGCACCGGGGCCTGACCGTGCGGGACGCGCGAACCCTCGTCACGGGCACCCCGCGCCCCTGGCCGGACGTCGCGGACAACGACTGGCCCTCCGACCACGCGGCGGTCGTCACGACCTTTGCGCTGCCCGCGCGATGACCGAGCCGGCTCCGAGGTGACCCCGGGTTACCGCAGGTCACCATTGCGGTCCGTGGTGACCATCCCGTAGGTTGTGCCGCGCTCACGCTCAATACTGACAGGTAACACCGGCAGGTACCTCATGCGCTGGCCCCTCGGCCGTCCCACCACCGTCCGCGCGCGGATCGTGGCGCTCGCGCTCGCCCCGGCCGTCGCGCTGATGGGGCTGTGGAGCTTCGCCATGTGGTCCGTCACCGGCGAACTGCGCGCGCTGATCCGGGTCCAGGGGGTGTACGAGGACTTCGGCACCCCCGTGGACACCGCGATCGGGCAGATCCAGATCGAGCGCCGGATGTCCGCCGCCTACCTGGGCGCCCCGCTCGACACGGCCACCGCGAGCGACCTGCTCGGGCAGCAACGCCGTACCGACCGGGCCGTCGACGCCCTGCGGCAGGCGGTCCAGCACGGCGACCGCAGCCGGCTCACGGACCGTCAGCGGCAGGCGCTGGACACCATGGTCACGGCCACCGGCAAGCTGGACGGACTGCGCGCGCAGGTGCTGTCCCGGCACCTCACCTGGGACCGGGCCGTGGAGGACTACAGCGCGCTCGTGGAGCCGGGCTTCGACGTGCAGTCCACGCTCACCGCCCTCCAGGCCGGACAGCTCGCCCGCGAGGCACAGGTCGTCATCGAGCTGGTGCGGGTGCGGGAGTTCGTGTCGCGGGAGGACGCGCTGGTCGCCGGGGCGCGGGCGGCCGGCACGCTGACCGACCGGCAGTACGACACCCTGACCGCGACCATCGAGGACCGGCGGGTGTTCGAGCGGACATATGTGCCGGACCTGCCCGCCGACTCGCGCGGGCTGTTCGAGGACTTCCAGCACGGGGACTTGTACGGCTCGCTGGTGCACGGCGAGGACGCGCTGCTGCGGGCCGGGGCGGCCGGCGCCGGAAAGGCCGTAGCGGCGGGCACCTGGCGGTCCACCACCGACCGGGCCGTCGTCCGCTACCGCGAGCTGTGCACCACGTCCGCCGAGAACTCCGCCGCCCGCGGCCGGGCCTTCGCCTACCGGGAGCTGACCAAGGCGGCCGTCGTCGGCGCGGTGGGCCTCGCCGCGGCCGGGCTGTCGCTGTGGTTCGCGGTGCGCGGGGCGCGGCGCATCTCTCGGCGCCTGGAGGCCCTGCGGGACGCGGCAGACGTCCTGACGAGGGACCAACTACCCGATGTCATGCGCAGACTGAGCGCCGGTGACGAGGTGGACGCAGCTGTCGAGGCGCCGCCACTGCCCGCCGACGAGGTGCGCGACGACGAGATCGGGCAGGTCGGCCGGTCCTTCAACACCGCGCGGCTCGCCGCCGTCGAGGCCGCCGTCAAACAGGCCGGCCTGCGCCGGGGCCTGTTCGCGGTGCTGCTCAACATCGCACGCCGCAACCAGGCTCTCGTACACCGGCAGTTGAAGCTGGTCGACACCCTGGAACGGCGCACGGACGACCCCGACGTGCTGCGCGAGCTGTTCCGCATCGACCACCTGACCACACGCATGCGCCGGCACGCGGAGAGCCTGATCATCCTCTCCGGCGCGGCGCCCGGCCGGCGCTGGCGGCGGCCCGTCCCGGTCGCGGACGTGGTCGCCTCGGCCGTCAGCGAGATCGAGGACTACGCGCGTGTGGTCGTGCCACCGATGCCCGCGGTCGGCGTCGCGGCCGACGCCGTCGCCGACGTCGTCCATCTGATGGCGGAACTCCTGGAGAACGCCACGGTGTTCTCGCCGCCGCACACCCAGGTCACCCTGCGCACCGGGCGGGTCGGCAGCGGGTTCGTGCTGGAGATCGACGACCGGGGGCTCGGCCTCGACACCGACGCGCGCGCCCGGGCCCACAGCACCCTCACCGACCCCGACGCCTTCGACCCCACCCGCCATGACCGCCTCGGCCTCTACGTCGTCGGCCGCCTCGCCGCCCGGCACGGCATCGAGATCACCCTGCGCGATTCGCCGTACGGCGGTACGACGGCGGTGGTGCTGCTGCCGGAGGGGGTGCTGGCGGAGGTGGAACCGGCACGCCCTGAGCACGCGGGACCTGTGCCGCTGGTGCCTGAGCCGACCGCGCCCGGGCAGCGCGAACAGGGGGCCGTCGTACACGAGTTGCCGTCCAGGAGGCGATCGGCTGCACCGTCGCCCACCCCCGGCCCGGCCGCCGTACCCGACTCACCGACGCCCCCGCCCCTCCTGCCCACCCGGACCCGCCAGGCCTCTCTCGTGCCGGAGCTGCGGGACGAGCCGCCGCCTCGGGAGAACAGGGCCGGTCCGGAGGTGGACGCCGAGGAAATGCGGGCGATCTTCGGCGCCTTCCAGCGGGGCCTCGACCGCGGCCGCAGGGGCCTGCCGGCGACCGATACGACGAAGCCGACGGAACCGCAGTTCCCAAGGGGCGCGGGGCTGCATTCGAATATGCCGCTCCGCGGCGTGGGCGCGACCAGCCCCCACGCACCCGCACCCGAACACGCCCCCGCACCCGACCAGGCGGACCCTCCGGTCACCGACGCAGCTCCCGACCCCCTGACCAGCCACGCCCACGAAGGGACGGACACCGACGATGCCCGGTGACGAAGACAGGCCCGAGCAGCCCGCCGAGCCCAGCGGAGTCGACTGGCTGCTCGATGACCTCGTCGCGCGTACCGACCATGTCCGCCAGGCCGTGCTGCTGACCGCCGACGGCCTCCCGCTCAGCAGCTCGGACGGGATGCGCCGACGGGACATCGAGCATCTGGCCGCCGTCTGCTCCGGTTTCCACAGCCTGGCCCGCTCGGCGGGCGAGCGGTTCGACGCGGGCCAGGTGCGGCAGACCATGGTGATGCTCGACGACGCCTACCTCTTCATCACCCCGGCCGGCCACGGCAGCCGGCTCGCCGTCCTCAGCGAGGCCGGCACCGACGTCGGGCAGCTCGCCCACGAGATGGCCCTGCTCGTCCGCCGCCTCGGTCGTCACCTGGACGCGGCCGCCCGCACGACCAGATGATCCCGCGGTGAGCGACGAGCACTGGTACGAGGACGAGACCGGGCCGATGGTCCGCCCCTACATGGTGACCCGGGGCCGCACCCGGCCCTCGGGCGCGCACGCCATCGACCTGATGTCCCGCGTCACCGCGCTGGAGACGGACGCGCAGGGGCCGGACATCGACCACGCCCGCGCCGCCCTGCTCGGCGTGATCCGGCGCGGCCCCCGTCCCGTGGTCGAGCTGGCCGCGGACGCCGACCTGCCCCTGACCGTCCTCCGGGTCCTGCTCGGCGACCTGGCCGAGGCGGGGCTGATCCGTATCGACGAGCCGCGCAAGCTCCCGGCCGGGGGCCCGGCCACCGATCCGGGGCTGCTGCGCGAGATCGTGCAGCGGCTGCGGGAGATCTAGGTGTTTGTAACAGCCACGTACGAGGGCGGTGTGGGTCGGAACGCGTCAATCGCCGTCGGGGTCTCATGAAACGCCACGTCACCCGTACGTCCTGAAGGGGAACCCATGCGCGTCCAGAAGCTCTCGCTGCTCGCCATCGCCGCCGTAGCCGGTCTGTCGCTGACCGCCTGCAACAGCGGTGACAAGGACTCCTCCGACGCGAGCGGCTCCTCCACCCCGAGCCAGAGCGCCGCCTCCCAGGACTCCGGTTCCTCCTCCCAGGGCTCGGGTTCTTCCAGCACGGGCGGCGGCGTGTCCTCAGGCAAGGGCACCGGCACCGGCACCGGCACCGGTCAGTCCGGCACCAGCGGTTCCGGCGCCTGCAAGACCGCCCAGCTCGCCTTCAGCACCTCCGGTGGCATGGCGGAGGGCGAGCTGATCGTGAACCTGAAGAACACCGGCTCCACGGCGTGCACCCTGAAGGGCTTCCCCGGCGTCGACCTCAAGAGCAAGGACGGCAGCCTCAGCGCGAAGCGCAGCAAGCTCGCCGCGGCGCCGGTGAGCGTCAAGCCGGGTGCGGAGACCCGCTTCACCCTGCACTACCCGCCGAACCACTCCGGCGGCACCGGCGAGACCTTCACCAGCCTCGTCGTCACCCCGCCGAACGAGACCCACTCCCACACGCTGCCCGTCGGCATCAACGTGCCCGTCTCGGACGGCAGCGGCCCCGCCATCACCGTCGACCCGGTCGGCACCGGCAAGTAGCCCACCGTAGAGCTAGAGCTTGGGCTGCCAGGGCACGACCTTGAAGTCACCCGTGCCCTGCTTCACCTTCTCGAAGGGAGCCGACGACACGCACGGCGGCAGGTCCTTGGTGTCCCTGGGGCTGCCGACCCCCGCCCAGCTGTAGCCCAGCCGGTCGTGCCGGCCGAGGTCGTGGACCGTGACACCGACCCGCTTGCCCTTGGCTCCCGGCAGGTCGGACGCGGTGATCACACCGGAGACGACGGCGACCGGGCCGCCGGTGACCAGGCAGTCGACCTTGGCCTTGGCCCAGGCCCCCTGACCGTGCAGGTAGTGGCTGAACTCGAAGGTGCCGGTGGCCTTGCGCGGGTCCACGGTGTCCTTCTTCGCCAGATGCGCGTCGAAGGAGAAGGTGATGTCGTCCCCGGCCGAGCGGTACAGCTTGGCCGTACCGGTCAGCGCCGCGGCCTCACGCTCGGGGCGAGGCGCCCCGCCGCCCGAGGCCAGCGCCGCCCCGGCCGTACCGGCGGTGATCAGCAGGGCGGCGGTGAGGGTGACGGCGGCGATCTTCGTACGACGCTTCATGGCGGTCCTTTCCGCAGGTCAAGCGCGTGAACTGAACGATCACCACTCTCCCGGCAGCGGGCCGCCCGCACATCGCTCCCGAGGCGGCACCCCACCTCCGCCATCCGGCGGGGAACCACCTGGGTGACCTGCGCCTCAGGGAGGACGGGAACCGGCCATGGGAGCGCGCAACGAATCGCCGCCCGGCCCGCACTCCACGCAACGAACCGCGCACAGGCACGCAACGGCTCCTTCTTGTCCGGCCGAGCGCGCCGACCGTACCTTCTTAATGACCTCCTAACCCCCTGCGTCCGGTGAGGAACACGCATGCGCACCGCCCTGCTCCAGAGCTCCGGCCGCCCCGGCTCCATCGCCGAGAACCTCAAGGTCCTCGACGAGGCCGCGGGCCGGGCCGCCGCCGCGGGCGCCGCGCTGCTCGCCGCACCGGAGATGTTCCTGACCGGGTACGCGATCGGCGACGCCATCGGCCGCCTCGCCGAGCCCGCCGACGGCGACTGGGCCGACGCGATCGCCGAGACCGCCACCCGGCACGGCATCGCGATCGCCTACGGCTACCCGGAGCGCGACGGCGAGACCGTCTACAACTCCGCCCAGCTGATCTCCGCCGACGGCACCCGGCTCGCGAACTACCGCAAGACCCACCTCTTCGGCTGCTTCGAGCGCGACCACTTCACACCGGGCGAGCAGCCGGTCGTCCAGGCCACGCTGAACGGCCTCACCGTCGGCCTGATGATCTGCTACGACGTCGAGTTCCCGGAGAACGTCCGAGCCCACGCCCTGGCCGGCACCGACCTCCTCGTCGTCCCGACCGCGCAGATGCATCCCTTCCAGTTCGTCGCCGAGTCGATGATCCCGGTGCGCGCCTGGGAGAACCAGATGTACGTCGCCTACGTCAACCGGGTCGGCCAGGAAGGGGAGTTCGAGTTCGTCGGACTCTCGGTCCTCGCCGGTCCCGACGGAGTCGCCCGCGCCCGGGCTGGACGCAGCGAGCAGCTGGTCCTCGCGGACGCCGACCCCGCCTTCCTGGCCGCCTCCCGCGAGGCCAACCCGTACCTTCAGGACCGCCGCCCCGGTCTGTACGGGTCCCTGAGCTGAACCCCTGAGCCCTCGCCGTATTGCCCCACCCGAGCCTTCCCCGAGTAACCCCCGCGCAAGGAGTCCGTACCCCATGACGTCCACGGTGCCCAACGCCGTCGAGCACACCGACGAGCAGCAGCCGCCGATCACCATGTTCGGCCCGGACTTCCCCTACGCCTACGACGACTTCCTCGCCCACCCGGCGGGCCTCGGTCAGATACCCGCGACCGAGCACGGCACCGAGGTCGCCGTCGTCGGCGGCGGTCTGTCCGGCATCGTGGCCGCGTACGAGCTGATGAAGATGGGCCTCAAGCCCGTCGTCTACGAGGCCGACCAGATCGGCGGCCGGCTGCGCACGGTCGGCTTCGAGGGCTGCGAGGAGTCGCTGACCGCCGAGATGGGCGCGATGCGCTTCCCGCCGTCCTCCACCGCCCTGCAGCACTACATCGACATGGTGGGCCTGGAGACCAGGCCGTTCCCGAACCCGCTGGCCGAGGCCACCCCCTCGACCGTCGTGGACCTCAAGGGCGAGTCGCACTACGCCGAGACCATCGCCGACCTGCCCCAGGTGTACCGGGACGTCGCCGAGGCCTGGAACAAGTGCCTCGACGAGGGCGCCGACTTCTCCGACATGAACCGCGCCATGCGCGAGCGCGACGTCCCGCGCATCCGCGAGATCTGGGCGCAGCTGGTCGAGAAGCTCGACAACCAGACCTTCTACGGCTTCCTGTGCGACTCCGAGGCCTTCAAGTCCTTCCGGCACCGCGAGATCTTCGGCCAGGTCGGCTTCGGCACCGGCGGCTGGGACACCGACTTCCCGAACTCCATCCTGGAGATCCTGCGCGTCGTCTACACCGAGGCCGACGACCACCACCGCGGCATCGTCGGCGGCTCCCAGCAGCTGCCGCTGCGCCTGTGGGAGCGCGAACCGGAGAAGATCGTCCACTGGCCGTACGGCACCTCGCTGAAGTCCCTGCACGTGGACGGCGAGCCGCGCCCGGCCGTGACCCGGCTGCACCGCACCGCGGGCAACCAGATCACGGTGACGGACGCGAACGGCGACATCCGGACCTACCAGGCGGCGATCTTCACCGCCCAGTCCTGGATGCTGCTGTCCAAGATCGCCTGCGACGACTCGCTCTTCCCGATCGACCACTGGACGGCGATCGAGCGCACCCACTACATGGAGTCCAGCAAGCTCTTCGTGCCCGTGGACCGGCCGTTCTGGCTGGACAAGGACGAGGACACGGGCCGGGACGTCATGTCGATGACGCTGACCGACCGCATGACCCGCGGCACCTACCTGCTGGACAACGGCCCGGACCAGCCCGCCGTGATCTGCCTCTCCTACACCTGGTGCGACGACAGCCTGAAGTGGCTGCCGCTGTCCGCGAACGAGCGGATGGAGGTCATGCTGAAGTCGCTCGGCGAGATCTACCCGAAGGTCGACATCCGGAAGCACATCATCGGCAACCCGGTGACGGTCTCCTGGGAGAACGAGCCCTACTTCATGGGCGCGTTCAAGGCCAACCTGCCCGGCCACTACCGCTACCAGCGGCGCCTGTTCACCCACTTCATGCAGGACCGGCTGCCCGAGGACAAGCGGGGCATCTTCCTCGCCGGCGACGACATCTCCTGGACCGCCGGCTGGGCCGAGGGCGCGATCCAGACCGCGCTGAACGCGGTCTGGGGCGTCATGCACCACTTCGGCGGCGAGACCGACCCGGCCAACCCGGGCCCCGGTGACGTCTACGACGAGATCGCCCCGGTCGAACTCCCCGAGGACTGACCGGCCTCATCCCGGTACCCCCGGCGCGTACCAGGGCCCGCCATGTCCGTCTGGGACACGGCGGGCCCTGGCGCGTATGGGTCGGCCGAACGGAAAGACCGTTGCCGGGAAGGCCGGAGCGGCGGAGATCGTCCGCGTCGCTCCGGAACTCCCCGAGCCCGAGGGCGTCGACGCCTTCGGCATGCGCGGGCCCGCCACGGCGCCGAACATCAAGCCGCCCTCCTGTACCGGGAGATGCGCCGGGTCCTGCTATCTCATGCTGCTGTAACGTCAGTCCCCGAGAGGCGTGAGCAGCATCCGTCCCGCGAACCCCACCGCCGCGTCCAGACGTTCGGTGAACTCCTCGGCGACATCGCCGCAGTGGCGCAGCGCCCACAGGGCCCGGGCCGCGGCCCAGGCCGCGTCGCGGGCCCGCTCCAGGCTCCACGAGGCCAGCAGATGGGTGAGCGGGTCGGCGATCTGGAGCAGATCGGGACCCGGCATCAGTTCCTCGCGGACGCGCTCCTCCAGCGAGCCGAGGAGATCGCCCACGCGGTCGAACTCGTCCTCCAGCTCCGGCGGTTCGCAGCCGAGCGTACGACAGGCGTCCACCACAGCGAGCGCCAGATCGTGCCCGATGTGCGCGTTGATGCCCGCCAGCGCGAACTGCAGCGGCCGTACCCCGGGATGGCGGCGGAGCTGGAACAGCGGGCGCCAGCAGGCGGGCGGACGGCGGTCCGCGGCCACCGCGTCGACCGCCGCCAGATAGCGCTCGGCGAACCGTACGTCCAGCGCGATCGCCGCCCGTCGGTCCGGGAACTCCCCGGCGTCCAGGCGCCGGTCCACCTCCTCGGTGACGGTGAGGTAGACGCGGTTGAACACGGCGACACCGTCCCGCTCGGGCAGGGCCGCGTCGAGGGCGCGCATCCGGGAGACGACCGCGTCGACGGGGGTGGTGAAGTGTTCCAGCTGCGCCATGGGGGAAGGGTCCCAGCCCTGGGCCGACCGGCGGGCCCGACCGGCCCGGCGCTTCGCCGGAACGGGGGAACGGACCGCCCCGGTGCGGTGGTGAGAGGGGAGGCGCACCGTGTCAGGCCTACGCGCCCGGCGACTGGCCGAACGCCGGGCCACGCGCCGGCGTGCCGTACGGCGCGGGCTGATGGTCACGGCGGCCCCGGTGGTGACCCTGGTCGGCTCCGGCACCGGGGTGATCTCGGCGCTCGGCACCGGCCACGGCTCCGACCGGGCCCGGACCGAGGCGACGGGCACATCCGCGCCGGCGCTCATGCCGGGCACACCGTCGCCGTCGCCTTCGTCTCCGCCGGACGCGCCGGTCGCCCGCACGCCGACGCCCCAGCTGACCCCGCCCGGCAGCGCACCCGCCCCGACCGACAGAGAGCAGCGGACCGCCCCCGTGTCACCGCTGCCGTACCGCCACCCCGACTCCCAGGCGCTGGACTGGGTCCACCCCCACCCCGGCGATCCGCGCACCGCCGTCATCACCTCCCGGATCGCGGACCGGCCGGCTGCCGTGTGGTTCGCCGACCCGGACCCGGGCACCATCGCCGCTCGGGCGCGCGAGGGCACCGAGGGCGCGGGTGCGCTGCGCCAGGTCCCGGTGCTCGTGCCGTACGCGATCCCGGACCGGGACTCTGCGGCGGCGCCTCCAAGGGCGACGCGCCGGACCTCGCCGTCTACGACGCCTGGATCGACGCCTTCGCCCGGGGGCTGGGCTCGGGTGAGGTGATCGTCATCGTGGAGCCGGACTCGATCGTCACGTCCGGCTGTCGGCACCACCGGACTCACCTACGGCTTCCGCTTCTGCTCGGCGGACGGGGCGCGGACCTACGCCCAGGGCACCCGCGTGCTGGTCCGGCTGGACGCGTCGACCCTGCGGCCCACGCCGTGGACCGACGCCTTCAGGGCCGTGGGCCGGGAACTGCTGCGGCAGGCCGGCTGACCTCGGTCCGGCCGCCGCGCTCGGCCGTGCGCAGCACGCCCGCGCACACCGCGAGCCCGCAGGCAAGCGCCGTCACCACACAGAACGACACCACCAGACTGGTCGCCTGGGCCACCCCGCCGATCAGGCTGGGCGCGATCAGCCCCGAGGTGTACGTGATCGTCGCCACGCCCGCTATGGCCTGACTGGGGTTCGGTCCGGCGTGCCCGGCCGCCGCGAAGCACAGCGGTACGACGACCGCGATGCCGAGGCCCATCAGCGCGAACCCGGTCATCGCCACCGCCGGATACCCCGCGAGGACGATCAGCAGCCCGCCGAACGCGGCCAGCACACCTCCGGCGCGCACGGTGCGTACCGCGCCGAAGCGGTTCACCACCGCGTCTCCGCTGATCCGGGCTATGGCCATGGTCAGCATGAATCCGGTGGTCGTGGCCGCCGCGAGAGCGGCCGACGTGTCCATCCGGTCCCGCAGGAACACCGCGGACCAGTCCAGACTCGCCCCCTCCGCGAACACCGCGCAGAAGCCCACCGCGCCGATCAGCAGCGCCGACCGGGGCGGCAGCGCGAACCTCGGCGGCGGCTCCTCGTCGTCGGCCGGCTGCACGTCCAGGACCCAGCCGGCGGCCAGGACTCCGAGGGCGGTGAGGGTGGCCGCCGCCAGCGTGAAGTGCAGGCGGGCGTCCGCGCCGAGGTGTGCGGCCAGGGTGCCCGCCGCCGAGCCGATCAGGGCGCCCGTGCTCCACATGCCGTGCAGCCCCGACATGATCGACTTTCCGAGCAGCCGCTCGACCTCCACGCCGAGCGCGTTCATGGCGACGTCGGCCATGCCCGAGCTCGCGCCATACATGAAGATCGCCAGGCACAGTGTGTACAGGTTCGGTGCGAGGGACGGCAGGATCAGTGACAGCGTCCACAGCGCGATCAGGCCGCGCAGCGCCGTACGGCTGCCGAAGCGATGGCTGATCCGGCCCGCCAGCGGCATGGCGCATGACGCGCCGAACGCCCCGAAGGCGAGCGCGAAGCCGAGCTGTCCCGCGCCCAGCGAGGCATGGTCCTGGATCCACGGCACCCGGGTCGCGAACGAGCCGGTGACGGCACCGTGCACGGTGAACACCGCCGCCACGGCGTACCGGGCGCGTTTCACCTCGCGGCGCTCGTAGCCCACGTCCTTCATGGTCCTGCCCCTCCCCGGGTGGCTGCCGCCCGCTGACGCGCCGTAAATTATCAGGGAGCCTGCCTGATGGATAGGGAGTTTTGTGGCCGTTCCGTGCCGCGTGGATCTGGGAGGATTCCCGTCATGCCCGCATCACCCAGCACCGCCCGGGCCATCAACGACCGGCTCGCCCTGAGCCTGCTCCAGCAGGAAGGCCCGCTCACGGCAGGCCAGTTGAAGCAGCTGACGGGTCTGTCCCGGCCGACGGTCGCCGACCTCGTGGAACGGCTCGGCGCCGCCGGGCTGATCACGGTGGTCGGTGAGTCCGGCGAACAGCGCCGGGGCCCCAATGCCCGGCTGTACGGCATCGTCGCCGACCGGGCTCATCTGGCCGCGCTCGACGTCCGTACCGGGGGTGTCGACGTGCTGGTCTCCGACCTGGTCGGGCGGGTGCTCGCCGAGACGTCCGTGCCGATCGGCGGGGACACCGGGACCGGACCGGCCGTGGAGCAGGCGGTGGCCGCGGTGGAGCGGACGGCGAAGGAGGCCGGGGCCATGGGGGCGCCCTCGCGCGAGGGTGTGCGCGCGTGGGGGAGGCTGCACACCGTCGGCATCGGCGCGCCGGGCCTCGTCGACCCGGCCACCGGCGATCTGCGTGACTCCGGCGGCCTGCCCGCCTGGCACCGCAGCCTGGCCGCCGCCCTTCAGGAACGGCTGCCCGGGGCCCGCGTCACCGTGGAGAACGAGACCAACCTCGCCGCCCTGGCCGAACAGCGCGAGGGCGCCGCCCGGGACCGCGACACCTTCGTGCTGCTCTGGCTGGGGCACGGCGTCGGCGCGGCGGTCGTCCTGGACGGCACGCTCCGCCGGGGCGCCTCGGGCGGCACCGGCGAGATCGGCTTCCTGCCGGTCCCGGGCACCGGCTCCCTTCCCTCGGCGCGGGACTGCGACGGAGGCTTCCACTCGCTGGCCGGTGCGGCGGCCATCGGCTCCCTGGCGGCGGGGTACGGCCTGCCGGTCCCGGCCACGATGGACGGACCGGGCGCGGCGGAGGTGATCCGCGAGGCCGTGGCGCAAGCGGCGGGCGAGGACGACCCCGCGGACGCGGCGCGCTCCGATGCCGAACGGCCCGCCGACCGCTTCCTCCACACCCTCGCCGACCGGATCGCCGTCGGGGCCGCGTCCGTGGTGGCCGTACTCGACCCCGGCTGCGTGGTGCTCGGCGGAGAGGCCGGCCAGGCCGGCGGCCCTACGCTCGCCCGGCTCGTCGAGAAGCGGCTCCGCCGCATGTCACCCCTGCGCACGGAGGTACGGGCAAGCACCCTGGGCGGCACGGCGGTCCTGCGCGGCGCCCTGCTGACGGCCCGCGACCACGCCCAGGACGAACTCTTCGCACCCCCGGACCGGAACTGACCGACTGCCGCACGCGGGGCTCGGCCGAGCCCGTCGCCCCCCTTCCCTCTGCCCCCTCCCCGTCAGCCCTCGAACCGCCGCCCCAGATACTCCTCGAACGTCGTCTTCCCCACGGCCTGTTCGGGTGTCAGCAGTCCGCCCGCGCGGGCGGCGCGGTAGGTCCGGCCGAACAGCGGAACCTGTGCCACGGCCCGGCGTCGGCCGGTCGCGTGGAGGTAGGCGCGGGCCAGCGAGTCGAGGGTCCGGACTTCCGGGCCGCCCATGTCCGGCACCCGGCCGGCCGGAGCGGCGAGCGCCAACTCGGCCAGGCGGTCGGCGACTTCGCGGACCTCCACCGGCTGGTCCGGGACCCCGGCCGGGACCAGCATGACGGGCGGCTTGGCCAGCCCGCCGAGGATCGTGACCAACAGGTCGTGGAACTGGGTCGTACGCAGGACGGTCCAGCCGAGCCCCGACGCCTCGATCCGCCGCTCCACGGCCAGCTTCGCCTTGTAGTAGCCGAGGGGCACCCGGTCGATGCCGACGATGGAGATGTAGACCAGATGGCCCACTCCGGCTTGCCCGGCCGCCGCGATCAGCCGTTCGGCGGCTTCCTCGTCCCCGCCTCGCGGGGAGCTCGCGCAGTGCACCACGGTCTGCACTCCGGCGAGCGCGGCGTCCAGCCCGCTCCCGCCCACGCGCAGATCGACGGCGTACGGCTGTGTGTGCCGACTGAGCACCCGCACCTCGTGTCCGTCCGCCCGCAGCCGCTCGGTCACCCGCCGGCCGAGCGTGCCGGTCCCGCCGGTCACCAGGATCGTGGTCATGCTGTCCGTCCCTTCGGACTCCGTGTGCCCCCGATCGGAGCACCCTCGTCCACTGAGACCGCGCAGCCCCCGGGAAATGTGACATCGGCCGAATGCCGCACACAGCGCATCGGTGACGGCCTCGCCGAGCGCGGGCTGGCGGTCCGGCGGCGGGCAAGGGCCGTCGTCACCGCCACCGGACCCGTCCGCACCCTAAAAGGACTAGACCAGTGCGGTCAATGGGTCCGGACCACGGTCAATCCTCCCTGGCAGTAGGGAAGTTGTATGCCATGACTGCGCCGCGCAAGGCCCGTGACACGCACTGTGAGGGAGCCCACACCCCTCGCCTCTCTCTCTGGCCACCCGGCGTGGCACACTGGCTCCGTACCAGAAGCAGCGCACTCCGGGGTCGGTGAAAGTCCGAACCGGCGGTTACAGTCCGCGACCCGGTCGCTTCCAGCGGCCGGTTGACCAGGTGAAATTCCTGGACCGACGGTTAAAGTCCGGATGGGAGGCAGTGCGCGGCGGGCGAGCATGCACACATGCGCGCCGCCGACTCTGGACTCGTCCCTGCGGGACGGGTCCCTCTTTCGGCGTCGCCCCGGTGTGCTCAGTGCTCACCCGTACATTCTGTCGTCATCGACAGGCCCCGGAGTCCGTGCCCGAAGAGGCAGGAGGACCCGGGAAGTGTTCACCGGAATCGTCGAAGAGCTGGGTGAGGTCACCGCCGTCGAGAACCTCGGCGACGCCTCCCGCTTCAAGCTCCGTGGCCCCGTCGTGACCGAGGGCGCGCAGCACGGCGACTCCATCGCCGTGAACGGGGTCTGTCTCACCGTAGTGACGCACGAGGGCGACGAGTTCACCGCCGATGTCATGGCCGAGACCCTGAACCGCTCCAGCCTCGGCGCGCTCACCGTCGGCTCCCGCGTCAACCTGGAGCGGCCCATGGCCGTGGGCGCGCGTCTCGGCGGGCACATCGTGCAGGGCCATGTCGACGGCACCGGCGAGGTGCTGGAGCGCAAGCCCTCCGACAACTGGGAGATCGTGAAGATCTCGCTCCCCGCGGACCTCGCCCGGTACGTGGTCGAGAAGGGCTCCATCACCGTCGACGGCATCAGCCTCACCGTCGTGGAAGCGGGCCCCGACTACTTCTCCGTCAGTCTCATCCCGACCACCCTCGACCTGACCACGCTCGGCGTGAAGCAGCCCGGCGACCCGGTCAACCTCGAGGTCGACGTCATCGCCAAGTACGTGGAGCGCCTCCTCGGCGACCGCGCCCCGGGAGCGGGCAAGTGAACTGGCTGAACTCCGAGGCCTTCACCCTCTTCGGTCAGCGCATCATCTGGTCGGACATGGTGGGCAACATCCTCGGCCTGATCACCCTCGCCCTCGGCTGGCGCCGCTCCCTGTGGACCTGGCCCGTGCAGTTCCTCTCCGGCCTCGTCCTCTTCGCCGCCTTCTACGGCCATCTGACCGGCAGCGCAGGCAAGCAGGCCGTCGTCATGGCCGTCGCGCTGTACGGCTGGTGGCAGTGGCGGCGAGACGTCGTCGCCACCCGGTCCGCGGACGGCCACATCGCCCCCCGCTTCGCCACCTGGCGCGAGCGCGCGGCGATGCTCGGCGCGGCCGCCGCCGGCACGGTCGCGGTGGCCCTGCTCTTCACGGCCTACCCGTCCCTGTCCTGGGACCCCTGGCCCGACGCCTACATCTTCGTCGGCACCGTCGTCGCGATGTATGCCCAGGCCAAGGGCATGGTGGAGTTCTGGATCGCCTGGCTGCTCGTCGACCTCGTCGGCGTACCCCTCAACTTCGCGAACGGCTACGCCTTCTCCGGTTTCGTCTACGTCATCTACGGCGCACTCGTCCTGTGGGGCATGCGCGACTGGTGGCTGCGCTCCCGCCGGAGCCCGCAGCCCGTCCTGGAAGGAGCCCCGGCATGACCTCGGCACCGCCGCTGTACGCCACGGACACCATCGAGAGGTTCGGGCTCGACCCCGTCGAGCAGGCCATCGCCGACATCGCGGCCGGCCGCCCGGTCGTCGTCGTGGACGACGAGGACCGGGAGAACGAGGGCGACCTCGTCGTCGCCGCCGAAAAGGCGACCCCCGAGATCGTCGCCTTCATGATGAGCGAGTGCCGGGGACTCATCTGCGCCCCCATGGAGGGCCCGGAGCTGGACCGGCTGCGGCTGCCGCAGATGGTCGAGGACAACACCGAGTCCATGAAGACGGCGTTCACGGTGTCGGTCGACGCCTCCGCCGCGCACGGCGTGAGCACCGGCATCTCGGCCGCCGACCGCGCCACCACGCTCCAGCTGCTCGCGAGCGGCGCGGCCGAGCCGGCCGACTTCGTCCGCCCCGGCCATGTCTTCCCGCTGCGCGCCAAGCCCGGCGGCGTCCTCGTCCGCAACGGCCACACCGAGGCCGCCGTGGACCTCGCCCGGCTCGCGGGGCTCCGCCCGGCCGGCGCCATCGTGGAGATCGCCGGCGAGGACGGCCGGATGCTCCGGCTGCCCGAACTGATCCCGTTCGCCCGCAAGCACGGCCTGACGATCATCTCCATCGAGGACCTGATCGCCTACCGCCGCAGCAGCGAGCCCACCGTCCGCCGCGAGGCCGAGACCCGACTGCCCACCCGGCACGGCACGTTCACCGCCTACGGCTACCGCTCCACCGTCGACGGCGTCGAGCATGTCGCCCTGGTCCACGGCGAGATCGGCGACGGCGAGGACGTCCTGGTCCGCGTCCACTCCGAATGCCTCACCGGCGACGTCTTCGGCTCCCTGCGCTGCGACTGCGGTCCCCAGCTGGACACCGCCCTGGAGCGCATCCAGGACGAGGGCCGTGGCGTGGTGGTCTATCTGCGCGGCCACGAGGGCCGGGGCGTCGGCCTGCTGTCCAAGCTCCGGGCGTACGAACTCCAGGAGCAGGGCCGCGACACCCTCGACGCCAACCTCGAACTCGGCCTGCCCGCCGACGCCCGCGACTACGGCGCCGGCGCGCGGATCCTCGCCGATCTCGGCGTGCGCAGCGTCCGGCTGATGACCAACAACCCCGACAAGACCGACGCGCTGCTGCGCCACGGCCTGAAGGTCACCGGCCGCGAGCCCATGCCGATCCAGGCCGGCGAGCACAATCTCCGGTATCTGCGCACCAAGCGCGACCGGATGGGGCACGACCTGCCCTGGCTGGACACACCGGCCGTGGCCGCTTCCGCGGCCACGGCCGCCTGTGGCAACAAGTAAGCAGTGAGCAAGAAAGCACAAAGGCACAAAGGCACAAAGGCACAAAGGAGACACGTGAGCGGCAAGGGTGCACCGGAGCTGTCCGTACGCAACGCGAGCGACCTCAGGGTCGCCGTCATCGCGGCGCAGTGGCACGTGCAGGTGATGGACGGTCTGGTGAACGGCGCCCTGCGCGCCCTGCACGACCTGGGGATCGACGAGCCGACCCTGATCCGGGTCCCCGGCAGCTTCGAACTTCCGGTCGCCGCCAAGGCGCTGGCCGGGCGGGGCTACGACGCCGTGGTCGCCCTCGGCGTGGTCATCCGCGGCGGCACTCCCCACTTCGACTACGTGTGCCAGGGCGTCACCCACGGCCTCACCCAGGTCAGCGTCGAGACCGGTGTCCCCGTCGGCTTCGGCGTGCTCACCTGCGACACCGAGGAGCAGGCCCTGGACCGGGCCGGCCTGGAGGGCTCGAACGAGGACAAGGGCCACGAGGCGGTGACCGCCGCGGTCGCGACCGCCGCCACGCTCCGCTCAGTATCCGAACCCTGGCACTGAGGCACCGGCCGGAGCGCGTAGGGTAAGGAGCACCATGTCCAAGAAGACGTTCGAGGAGCTCTTCACCGAGCTCCAGCAGAAGGCCGCCCACGGCGACCCCGCCACCTCCCGCACCGCAGAGCTGGTCGGCAAGGGCGTCCATGCCATCGGCAAGAAGGTCGTCGAAGAGGCCGCCGAGGTCTGGATGGCCGCCGAGTACGAGGGCAAGGAGGCGGCCGCCGAGGAGATCTCCCAGCTGCTGTACCACGTCCAGGTGATGATGGTCGCCCGCGGGATCTCCCTGGACGACGTCTACGCCCATCTGTGAACCGCCTGCTGTACAAGCCGTACGAGCCGTAGAAACCCCTTCACGCAAAGGAAGCCGACCTCATGCTGCGCATCGCCGTCCCCAACAAGGGTTCACTGTCCGGCCCTGCGGCGGAGATGCTGCATGAGGCCGGCTACCAGCAGCGCCGCGAGTCCAAGGAGCTGCGGATCGTCGACCCGGAGAACGAGGTCGAGTTCTTCTACCTCCGCCCCCGCGACATCGCGATCTACGTCGCCTCCGGCCGCCTCGACCTGGGCATCACCGGCCGCGACCTGCTGATCGACTCCGGCGCCGACGCCGAGGAGATCCTGCCGCTCGGGTTCGCTCGCTCCACCTTCCGCTTCGCGGCCAAGCCGAACGCCGCGAACGGCATCCAGGACCTCAAGGGCAAGACGGTCGCCACCTCGTACGAGGGCATCGTCGCGGGCCACCTCGCCGACCACGGCATCGACGCCTCCGTCGTCCACCTGGACGGCGCCGTGGAGACCGCGATCCAGCTGGGCGTCGCCGAGGTCATCGCCGACGTCGTGGAGACCGGCACCAGCCTGCGCAACGCCGGCCTGGAGGTCTTCGGCGAGCCGATCATGAAGTCCGAGGCGATCGTCATCCGCCGCACCGGCGCCGACGGCGAGGAGGCTGATGAGTCGAAGGTTCAGCAGTTCCTGCGCCGCCTCCAGGGCGTCCTGGTCGCCCGGACGTACGTGATGATGGATTACGACTGCCGCGTCGAGCAGCTGGAGAAGGCCGTCGCGCTCACCCCCGGCCTGGAGTCGCCGACCGTCTCCCCGCTGCACAACGAGGGCTGGGTCGCGGTCCGCGCCATGGTCCCCGCCAAGGAGGCGCAGCGGATCATGGACGACCTGTACGCCATCGGTGCCCGCGCCATCCTCACCACGGCCATCCACGCCTGCCGCCTGTAAGGGACACGCACGAGATGTCCGACACGCCCACCCTTCCCGTCACCTTCCGGCCGGGCCACACCCGGGCCATCCTGCTCACCGCCGGTGTGGTGATCTTCCTGACCATCTCCTCGGTCGGGCTGCTGCTGGAGCAGCTCGGCCCGGGGGAGCGGGCGAGCTTCGCCGTCACCGGGGCGCTGATCTTCTGGGTCCTGGCCCTGCTGGCCCGGGTGAAGGTCGTCGCCGACGAGTCCGGCGTCACCGTGGTGAACATCGCCAGCAAGCGGCGCCTGGACTGGGCGGAGATCCTCCAGGTGAACCTCCGTCCGGGCGATCCCTGGGTGTTCCTCAACCTCAGCGACGGCACCAGCCTGCCCGCGCTCGGCATCCAGCCGGGCCTCGCCAAGCAGCGCGCCATCGCCGACGCGCAGGCCCTGCGGGCCCTCGCCGAAGCCCGCTCCACGGCCCATCCGGCGGAAGATCAGGGCTGACTGGGGGGTGCCTACCCTGCCCGAGCGGCCGGTGTCTTGATTAATCTGGTGGCGGAGGCCCTTTCGCTGCGCCTCCGCCCCTTGACGCCACCCGGTGCACAGGGGTTCCTGCTACCCGAGGAGTGACTCCCTCCAGCGATGGACGGATCGTCCTGTAGTACCTGCGCCGCCCCGACCCGACATACCGGGAAGGCGGTGGCAGCGTGACCATCCCCCTGCTGCTCCTCGGAGCGGCTTTCCTGCTGATCCTCGCCAACGGCTTCTTCGTGGCGGCCGAGTTCGGCCTGGTGACGGTCGAGTCGACGGACGCCGAGCAGGCCGCCGCCGACGGCGACCGACGGGCCCGCCGGGTCGCCGAGTCGCTCAAGGAGCTGTCCTTCCAGCTCTCCGGCACCCAGCTCGGCATCACCATCACCTCCCTCGTCGTCGGTATGCTCGCCGAACCGGCGCTGGCCCGGCTGCTGCGCGGCCCGTTCGCCGCCCTCGGCATCCCCGACGGAGCCGTCTCCGGCATAGCCGTGGTCGTCGGCATGCTGCTGGCCTCCGCCGTCCAGATGGTGGTCGGCGAGCTCGTGCCGAAGAACTGGGCGGTGTCCAAGCCACTGCAGGTCGCCCGGTTCGTGGCCGGCCCGCAGCACCACTTCTCCCGGCTGTTCCGACCGGTGATCGCCGCGCTCAACTCGGTCGCCAACCGGCTGGTGCGAGCGCTCGGCGTCGAGCCGGCCGAGGAACTGGCCTCCGCCCGTACCCCCGGCGAACTGGTGTCCCTCGCCCGGCACTCCGCCCGGGCCGGCGCCCTGGAGCAGGACACGGCCGACCTGTTCGTACGCACCCTGTCCCTGGGCGAGCTGACCGCGCAACACGTCATGACCCCGCGGGTGAAGGTCAGCGCCCTGCAGGACTCGGCCACCGCCGAGGACGTCGTGAACCTCACCCGGGCCACCGGACTGTCCCGCTTCCCCGTCTACCGGGAGAAGATCGACGACATCGTCGGCATGGCCCACCTCAAGGACGCGCTCGCCGTCCCGGTGCGCGACCGGCTGCGCACCCCGGTGACCCGCATCGCCCGTAAGGCGCTGCTGGTCCCCGAGACCCTGCCGGTCCAGCCCCTGCTCGCCCGGCTCCGCTCCGAGCAGCCGATCGCCGTCGTCGTCGACGAGTACGGCGGCACGGCGGGCGTGGTCACCCTGGAGGACATCGTCGAAGAGCTCGTCGGCGAGGTCCGCGACGAGCACGACGCCACGGACATGCCCGAGCTGGCCGCCGCCCCGCCCGAGGACGGCAGGCCCGCCTGGGACGTCGACGGCAGCTGCCGCGTCGACATCCTCCAGCGCATAGGCCTCGACGTGCCCGAGGGGCCGTACGAGACGGTCGCCGGGCTGGTCGCCGACGTACTGGGCCGCATCCCGGCCCCCGGCGACCGGGCCGAACTGCCCGGCTGGCGGCTCTCGGTCCGCCAGGTCGGCCACTACCGCGCCGAACGGGTCCGCCTGGTCAGGACGGCCCCGGCGGCGAACGTGGTGGAGGCCGCCCGATGAGCGTCCTCCAACTGGTCTTCGCCGCGCTGCTCGTGCTCGCCAACGGCTTCTTCGTCGGCGCCGAGTTCGCGCTCGTCTCCGTCCGCCGCAGCCAGATCGAACCGCTGGGCACGGCGCGGGCCCGTCAGGTTCTCTACGGCCTGGAGCGCCTGCCCCAGATGATGGCCGCGGCCCAGTTCGGCATCACCGTGTGCTCCCTGACGCTCGGCGCGGTCGCCGAACCGACGGTGGCGCGTCTGCTGGAGCCGGCATTCGAGGCGGTCCACCTCCCGGACGGCATGGTCCACCCGCTCGGGTATGTGATCGCGCTGGCAGCGGTGGTCTTCTTCCACCTGGTCATCGGCGAGATGGTGCCGAAGAACCTGGCGATGGCGGCGCCCGAGAAGGCGGCGCTCTGGCTGAGCCCCGGCCTGGTGGCGTTCGCCCGCCTGTGCAAGCCGATCACGGTGGCGCTCGGCGCCTGCGCCCAGGCCATCCTGCGCGTCTTCCGGGTCGAGCCCAAGGACGAGGTCGAGGCTGTCGTCACCAGCGAGCAGCTCAACCGTCTGCTGGAGGACTCCGGCCAG
This sequence comes from Streptomyces roseochromogenus subsp. oscitans DS 12.976, assembly GCF_000497445.1. Lineage (NCBI taxonomy): Bacteria > Bacillati > Actinomycetota > Actinomycetes > Kitasatosporales > Streptomycetaceae > Streptomyces > Streptomyces roseochromogenus. The sequence continues at coordinate 8,016,389 of NZ_CM002285.1, forward strand.
GCGGGCCTGCTCGGCCCCGAGGAGCGGGAGCGTCTGGAGGACGCCCTGGAGCTGGGCTCCCGCCCGGTGACGGACGTTCTGCTGCGCCGCGAGTCCCTGGTCACCGTGACCCCTTCGGTCACCCCGGGCGAGATCGTCGCGCTGACGGCCCGCACGGGGTACTCCCGCTTCCCGGTCGCCGCGCCGGACAAGGGCTCGTTCATGGGATACGTCCACGTCAAGGACGTCCTGGACCTGGAGGAGTCCGACCGCGCCGTCCCACAGCACGTCTGGCGCCCCATGACCACCCTCCGGGCCGAGCTCCCGCTCGACGACGCCCTGACCGTCATGCGCCGAGCGGCCACGCACCTGGCGCAGGTCGCCGGTGCGGATGCCTCCGGCAAGGTGCTGGGTCTGGTGGCGCTGGAGGACGTCCTGGAGATGCTCGTCGGCGAGGTCCGGGATCCGGCACACCGGCAGGTCCCCGACGTGAAGCTGACCGAACCCAGGGTCAGTGGGGAGCCGGAGGAGGCATTCGCTCAATAGCTCGGGTGGTGGCGGGGAGTTGCGCGACTGCGGGTGCGTCGTGGCTGGTTGCGCAGTTCCCCGCCCCCTGGGGGGTGCAGCCCGCCACCCCTACATGGCCGATGGATCCTGTGGTCCCCGCCCCGACAGCACTTCCCCGTACGCCTGCATGAGATCCGGCAGCCGCAGTGTCGCCAGATCGTCCCGCGACAGCGCCCCCGCGTACGTCGACAGCCGAAGATCCCGATACGCACAGCTCTTCTCGTACAGCGTCCGCAGAAACCGCCCGTTTCCCAACTCGTCGATCCACCCCTGCTCGACCACATGCCCGGCGATCGAGCGCAGCTCGTCCTGCGCCTCCTCGTCCCACACGTCCCCGTTCTCCGCCGCCAGCACCTTCCCGATCTCGGTGAGTTCCTGCGGCCGGTAGGAAGGGAAGTCGACGCGGGTGGTGAAACGCGAGGACAGCCCGGGGTTGGCGGCGAGCAGCCGGTCCATGCCCTCCGGATAGCCGGCGAGGATCACCACCAGATGGTCCCGGTTGTCCTCGGCCCGCTTCAGCAGCACCTGCAAGGCTTCGTCGCCGTACGCGTCCCCCTTGCCGTACCCGGAGTTGGACAGCGAGTACGCCTCGTCCACGAACAGCACCCCGCCGATCGCGGAGTCGATCAGCTCGTTGGCCTTCACGGCCGTCTGCCCGAGATACTCGCCGACCAGATCGGCCCGCTGGGCCTCCACCAGGTGGTCCCCGCCGAGCAGGCCCAGCGCGTAGAAGACCCGCCCGAGGATCCGGGCCACCGTGGTCTTCCCCGTCCCCGACGGCCCCGAGAAGACGAAGTGCCGTTTCGGCGGCTGCACCGGCAGCCCCTGACCGGCCCGCAACCGGGCCATGTTCAACTGCGCGGACAGCGCCTTGACCTGGCGTTTCACCGGCTCCAGCCCCACCATGCGCTCCAGCTCGGCGAGCGCCTCCTCCAGCAGGGCGGGATCGGTCGGCCCGGCCGGGATCGGCGACGAGGAGGTCCCGGTCTTCAGCCGCACCGCCGGGTCCGCCACCGACGGCAGTGGTCCGGTCGGCAGATCCGGCTCCGGCAGCCGCAGATCACGGCCCTCGGCGCCGAAGACCGGATCGAAGCCGTCCGGCCCGTCCACGCTGTCCTGCCCGGCACCGGCCAGGGTGATCGCGGCGAGGTCGGCGCTGTCGTCGTACCCGTCGCCCTCGGCGATCGCCGCCAGCCGCGCCGAGGTGTCCATGAAGGCCGGGTCGACGCGGTGCACGGCCCGGTACAGGGGGAGCGCGGCCGCCGAGCGCCCCGTGCCCTCGTGCGCCCGGGCCAGCCAGTAGCGCAGTTCCTTGCGCTGCGGCTGCTCGCTGCGGCAGCGCATCAGCGCCGCCGAGAGCAGCGGCTCGGCCTGGCCGTACATCTCCAGCCGGACTCTGGCCATGCCGCCGAACAGACCCGCCTCGATACCGAGCATGGCGTCGTCCAGCAGCGGGTCGGTGTGCCGTACCAGCTGCTCCCAGTCCTTGACCAGATAGGCGCGGCAGGCGTGCAGAAAGCGGACCTGGGGGTCGGTGTCCACGGGCGGGAGTCCGGCCAGGGCCCGGTCCAGCTCCGGTACGTGCCGGCCGTCGAGCCAGTGCGAGGCGTGCGCGAGTAACAGATCACGCGGGCTCTCCAGCACCGGCTGCACCCACCAGCCCAGCCAGTACCAGGAGTTGAGCGTCCTGCGGTGCCGGGCCCGCTGTTCGCCGAAGCGATCGCGATGCCGGAACATCCTGAGCAGCGAGGTCGTCGTGTCGACCCGCAGCGCGTGCAGTCCGAGCCAGCCGTCCGCCATCCCCGGATCCATCCGCACCGCGGTGCGGAACTCCTCCTCCGCCTGCGGATAGGCGCCCATCGTGTAGGCGTCCACCCCCCGCAGCCAGGCCAGGTCGGCCGGGGCCTCGGGGCCCTGCGTGCCGAAGTCCATCCCGTCCCCCCACAGACCGTGCCCCCGTGGTTCACCACCGGGCGATCACCCGGCTGCCGCCGCGGCCGAACCACCGTGCCGCGGACCGGAGTTACCGGTGCAAGGCATTCTCGAAGGTCGCACCGAGGGCATCGTACCCGCGCGACGACCGCGTGCCGAAGGGTGCCGCACAGGCCGTTTGACGAGGTGGGAGCAGACGGGGCGCACGCCGCTTCGTGACCCAGGGTGAGCGGATCGGTGCGGGGGACGCTCGGAAAAGTGCGGATGAGCAGAACGAAGCCCCCGATCACGGGGGAACAACCGGGGGCTTCGCGTCTGTGGGCGGCTCCGAATCACCGCACATTGAGAACGTAAGACCTGTACGGCCCCCGGGTCAAGCCGAGTTGGGGCACTCTGAGAAGTTCGCCCACAAGGGTCTTCACAACTTCACCACAACGAGGACGGTCCGTCACTCTGGGTCACGCTTTGGTCCAACCCAGGGGTTGACCCTGGCCCCGGAAGCACCTCGTACCCCGCCGGCGTCTGCAGCACCAGGAGATCGGCATGGGGGCGCGAGGGGTCCGAGGAGAAGTGCGCGCGCTCCGCCGCGACCCATCCGTCCCAGAACTCCCGCTGCTCCGCCCCGTCCCGCACCTGCCCACGCGTCCAGGATTCCTCCCGGGACAACTCCATCCACAGCAGCAGGGCCAGATGCGGCCGCAGTGCCCGGCGGCCGGCGCCGACGCCCTCGACGAGGACCACGGGTGCGGCCGGCAGCGGGCGCGGGGCGGCGAACCGGCGGGCGCGCCAGTCGTAGGGCGTGTAGTGCGCGCTCTCGCCGCGGGCGAGCGGGCGGATCACCTGGGCCATGAGCCGGTCGGTCCACGCGAAGAGCTGCTCGTGGCTGGCGATGTCGTCGAGATGCAGCACCGGAGCCCCGCCGAGGGCCGCGGCCAGGTGCCCGGCGAAGGTGGACTTTCCCGAGCCGGCGTGCCCGTCGACACCGATCAGCCGGACCGGCCCGAGGGAGGGGGGAAGCCCGCGCAGCCGGGCGGCGAGGTCGCGAATGGTGGTACCCCAGGTGTGGGTCGATGCGGGCGGTTTTCCGGAAACAGTGTAGTAGTGGCCCATAGTGGCAGGGCCGTGCAGGTCGGCGGGCCGGAAAGGTCGTGGTTTGAATCATCGGCTGGCAGCCAGTCGATGTCAGGGATAAACATTCGCGAATCCCTTGACCGATATGTCGAATTCGGCGTTCCGGGGCTGCCCGCCGCTGAGTATGGTGCCTCCAGCGCAACTGCTGTGCATCGTACGGGGACTGGTAGGGGGACATGGCCGCGGAGTTATTCGAAGGGCACTATGTGTGGCATCCGGCGGCCGACGACCGTGTCCTGGCGAGCGTATGCGTCGATGTGCGCGCCGGACGTTATCGATACGCGCACGAGGCGCTCGCCGAGACGCGTTCCGACTTCGCCCTGCGCGCGCATCGCTCGCTGGTCCTCGCCTCCGAGGCGGCCGGCACCGATCTCGTCGAGCGCTGGCTCACCGAGGAGCCGACGCCCGAGGCGGCGCTGATGTGGGCCCGGGTCGCGGTGCAGCGCGCGCTGCGGGCCGCCGACGCGCGCGACGAGCGCGCCGAGGCGCTGGAGCGGATCGCGCTGACCGCCTGCGACCGGGCCGCCGCCATGGCTCCCGAGGACCCCACGCCCTGGGTCGCCAAGCTCGCCATGGCCCGGCTGCACCGGCTGCGCGACCCGGCCCCGCACGGCCTGCTCACCGCTCCGCCCGGCCCCTGGCGGCTGTTCTCGCACATCCTGTCGCTGGACCCGTGGCACCGCGAGGGCCACCACCGCTTCCTGACGTGCTTCTTCACGCGGTACGGCGGCTCCGTCAACGCGGCCTGGGACGTGGCCGCCTTCCTCAGCCAGCGGGCGCCCGCCGACTCCGCCCTCCGGCTGCTGCCCCTGGTGGCCCTGGTGGAGAGCTACAACCCCACCCAGCTGCTCGCCGACCGCATCTGGGAACAGCCGCAGTGGCGCTCCACCGCGCTGGCGATCTACCAGAACTGGCTGCCCGCGGTGGCCGATTATCGCTTCACTCCGGTGCTCGACCTGGCCTACCTGGCGCATGCGCTGGTCATGGGCCAGCGCGAGTTCGAGGCCCGGGCGGTGTTCATGGCGATGGGCCCGTACGCCTCGCGCATGCCCTGGAGCGCCTTCGGTGACCCGGCCGAGCAGCTCTCCCGGGCCCGGCGTGCCTGCGGCCTGCCCGTCCCGCGCCCTGACTGAACCCTGTTCGTCCCTTTTTCCACCCCCTCGAGAGAAAGGCCGATCTGTGTCGGAACGGATGTCGACCCCACGGGCGAAGGCCCGCGCGGGAGAAGGCGCGGTCGTGCTCGACGACGACGCGACCCTGCATGCGATGGGCTATCCGCGAAAACTCACCCGGCGCTTCCAGGCGTTCGACAATTTCGCGATCTCCTTCACCATCATCAATATCCTCTCGGGCATTTTCTCGTCCTTCGGATTCGGTATGAACGCGGGCGGCCCCCGCATTCTCGTATTCGGCTGGATCGGTGTCTGTGTCATGGTGCTGCTCATCGGTGCGGCCATGGCGGAAGTCGCCTCGGCCTTTCCGACGAGCGGCGCCCTGTATTTCTCCGCCGGTAAACTTGCAAAGCGGCACAAGGGTGCCTGGTCCTGGTTCACGGGCTGGCTGAACTTCGTCGGCCAGATCGGCGGCACCGCCGCCACCGGGTATGCGGCCGCCACCTTCATCCAGGCCTTCATCCATCTGCAGTGGCCCTCCTACCAGCCGACCGCGCACCAGACGGTGCTGATCACGGCCCTGGTCATCGTCGTGCAGGGCCTCGCCAACACCTACACCGTCCAGCTCGTCGCCATACTGAACCGCATTTCCGTGTGGTGGTTGCTGATCGGACTCGTCGTGATCGTGGGCACACTCATAGTGATGCCCGAGCACCATCAGCCGGCGTCGTTCGTGACCCATTTCGAGAACAACACCGGCTTCACGAGCGGACTTTACGGCGGCATGCTCGGCCTGCTGGTCACGAGCTGGACGTTCACCGGGTTCGACGGCAGCTTCCACATGTCCGAGGAAACGGTTCACGCGACGATCAACGCGCCCAAGGGGATCACGCGGGCCATCGGCTATTCGGCGATCACCGGCCTGATCCTGATGCTGGCATTGGTCTACAGCATTGGCGACTACGCCAAGGTGGCCGGTTCGGACGCCCCGCCGGTCCAGATTCTCATCGACGGCCTCGGACTCGGCACGGCCAAGGCCATGCTGCTCATCGTGATCGGCGCGATGCTCTTCTGCGGTCTCGCCAACCTCACCAGCAACACCCGGCAGATCTTCGCGTTCTCCCGCGACGGCGCCATGCCTGGCTCCCGCTGGTGGCACTCGGTCTCGCCGCGCACCCGCACGCCCGTGAAGGCGGTGTGGCTCGCCGTGGCCTGCTCGCTGGCCCTGGTCGTGCCGGGCTGGTGGTCCCACACCGCCTTCACCGCCATCGTCAGCGTCAACGTGGTCGGGCTCTTCCTCGCCTACGCCGTGCCGATCTTCCTGCGGCTGCGGCTCGGTGACGAGTTCCAGCCCGGGCCATGGCATCTGGGCCGCTGGGGCCGGCCGGTCGGCTGGCTCGCGGTGATCTGGATCGTGCTCAGCAGCGTCCTGTTCATGCTGCCGCAGGCGTCGCCGATCACCGTCGACTCCTTCAACTACGCGCCGATCGCACTGGCCGCGGTCCTGGTCGTGGCGACGGTGTGGTGGTTCGCCACGGCCCGCCGTCGCTTCCAGGGGCCGATCAGCTATGGCCGCCCCGACGAGGTCGCGGCGATGGATCTCATCTGACGGGGTGATTGCTCGCCGTGCCCGGCCCGGGTGCGGGTGCGTGGAGGCTGGTCGCTCTCCCAAGTTCTCGGCTTCGCTAGAACCCGGGGGACCCCCATCGCGGCGGAGCCGCTCAGCGATACAGCCCCGCGCCCCTGCGGCACTCCGCCCGGCGCGGACGAGCGCAACCCGCCGTCAGTCGCACTTACAGTGGCTCAGACCAATATTCATCGCGCCGCATGCGCCGAAGTGCTGGCAGGGCCATGCCGCCTGCTCCATAGTTGGCGCGGAACCGTGCAGCAGCCCAGCCCCGACCCGGACACCTGGGGGTATTCGCGCCCATGAGCAGAGCCCAGCAGCCGTCCCGCAGAACCGTCCTCGCCGTCGCCGTCGCCGCGGCGGTGGCTGGCGGAACGGCCCCCGCTGCCGCCACCGCGCAGCGCCCTGCCACCGACGCCGACGACCCCGCCACGGCGCAGGCCCGCCCGATCGACTACCACGCCTGGACCACGTACCGCGAGTGGCGCCTCGGCACTGCCCAGGGCACCCGCGCCGCCTCCGGCGCCCGCCCCGGCGTGGTCATCGGCGCCCCCGTCGGCCGCAGCGACTACACCGACCCGCACACCGGCACCACCGCCACCTGGGAGTACGCCGTCTGGACCTCCCCGGTGCACCGCCTCGCCGTCCCCGCCACCGAGGTCGTCGCCTCCTGGAACGCGCGCACCCCCGACGGCACCTGGCTCCAGGTCGAGCTGCGGGGCACGTACTCCGACGGCACCGAGACCCCCTGGTACGTGATGGGCCGCTGGGCGGCCGGTGACCAGGACATCAAGCGGACCTCGGTGGACGGCCAGGCTGACGGCAAGAGCGCCATCTCGACCGACACCTTCGCCATCGACGACGCGAGCACCGGCCTGCGCCTGACGTCGTACCGGCTGCGCCTCACCCTCTACCGCAAACCCGGCACCCGTCTGACCCCCACCGTGTGGCGGCTCGGCGCGATGGGCTCCGACGTCCCCGACCGCTTCACCGTGCCCGCCTCCATCCCCGGCCTCGCCCAGGAACTGTCCGTCCCGCGCTACTCGCAGGAGATCCACAAGGGTCAGTACCCGCAGTACGACAACGGCGGCGAGGCCTGGTGCAGCCCCACCTCCTCGCAGATGATCGTCGAGTACTGGGGCGGCCGGCTCACCCCCGAGCAACTCGCCTGGGTGGACCCCTCCTACGCCGACCCGCAGGTCGACAACGCGGCTCGCTTCACCTACGACTACCAGTACGAGGGCTGCGGCAACTGGCCCTTCAACGCGGCCTACGCGGCCACGTTCCAGGGTCTCCAGGGTGTGGTCACCCGGCTCGCCTCGCTCACCGACCTGGAGACGCTCGTCGCTGCGGGCATCCCCGCCATAACGTCCCAGTCGTTCCTGAAGACCGAGCTGACCGGCGCCGGCTACGGCACCGCCGGCCATCTGATGACCGTGATCGGCTTCACGGCGGACGGCGATGTGATCGCCAACGACCCGGCCTCGCCGAACGACGACGCGGTACGGCGGGTCTATCTGCGGCGGGAGTTCGAGAACATCTGGCTGCGCACCAAGCGGTACAACGCCTCCGGCAAGGTCGTCTCCGGCACCGGGGGAGTCTGCTACCTCTACTTCCCGGCCCACCCGAGCCCGCGCCAGCGCAAGGCGCTCGCGGCGGTGGGTGTGCGCTGACCGTGTGAGCAAGCTCATCACCGTAAAAGGTGCTGAGGGTGGCAAGGTGGACAAACGGGTGGGGCCCACTCCGTACAACGTCGGATGCGGGTCAGCTCCGTACTTCCGATCCGTGCATGCGTTCCGCCCATGCGTTCCGTACGTCCGACCTCTGCGAGTAACACCATGACCGCACATCCGGCCACCGCCACCCGCGCCCGCACCGGCGGCCCTCAGGAAGACGGCCCGAAGATCCTTGAGCACGTCATGGGCTGGGTCCTCGTGGCGGTCTTCGCGATGCTCGTGACCCAGCTCGGCCTGCTCTGACTCCACTGCTCGCGCGACCGCTCGCGTGTGCGGCATGTTCTGACATACTGCGGATGTCCCGCCGACCGCCTGGAACAGGGTCGAAATTGAATATGCCGCATCAGCGTGCCGCCGTCCGTCCCAGGATGCGCGGTACCGAGCGCTCGATGGCACGTCGCGCCGAACTCATCGCCATCGGGCGGAAGTTGTTCGCCGACACGTCCTACGACGCGCTGTCCATGGACGACATCGCCCGCCAGGCGCATGTCGCCAAGGGGCTGATCTACTACTACTTCCAGTCCAAGCGCGGCTATTACCTGGCGATCGTCCAGGACTCCGTCGCCGATCTGGTCACCTCCGCCGCGAGCGGACTGGAGCTGCCCGCCGTGGACCGCGTCCACCGCACCATCGACGGCTATCTGCGCTACGCCGAGCACCACCAGGCCGCCTACCGCACCATCGTCAGCGGTGGTGTCGGCTTCGACGCCGAGGTGCACTCCATCCGGGACGGCGTGCGCGAGGCGATCATCGCCACGATCGCCGAAGGTGCCTACGGCCGCAGCGACATCGCTCCGCTGCCCCGGATGGGCCTGCTCTCCTGGTTGTGCAGCGTCGAGGGCGCGACCCTGGACTGGATCGACCACCCCGAGCTGTCCCGCGACACCATGCGCGACCTGCTGGTGAAGACACTCGGCGGAGCCCTGCGCGCCGTCGAGGAACTGGACCCGGCCTACCCGGCGCCGCAGCCGGCTCGCCGGGACGCCTGACACAGCTGGGAGCGGGGGCTCGTGGTCCCCCGCTCCCAAGTCCCCCGTCCAGGGGGCTGGGGCCCGTCCGGCGGATCCTGTCGCAGACGCGGGGCAGGCACGCCCTCCCTCGCTGCCCCAAGGGCGCGGCGTTGTCGTCGGTTGCCGACGCTCCCGCTCGCCGCCCTCCTCCGCGCCGGACAGGCCCTAGTTGACGGCCTTGATCAGCTCACCGTTCGCGGTGTCGCCGCTCAGTTCCCAGAAGAAGGTGCCGCCGAGGCCCTGCTGGTTCTTGTACGTCATCTTCGTGGCGATGGTCGCCGGGGTGTCGTAACTCCACCAGTCATTGCCGCACTTGGCGTAGGCCGTGCCGCCCACGGTGCCGGTCGCCGGGCACTTGGTCTTGAGCACCTTGTAGTCGTCGATGCCCTGCTCGTACGTCCCCGCCGCCGGGCCGGTGGCTGTGCCGCCGGGTGCCGCCTGTGTGACCCCGGTCCAGCCGCGGCCGTAGAAGCCGATGCCGAGCAGCAGCTTGGACGCCGGGATGCCGAGGCCCTTGAGCTTGGCGATGGTCGACGAGGTGTCGAAGTCGGCCTTCGGGATGCCCGAGTAGGAGGTCAGCGGGGAGTGCGGTGCGGTCGGGCCGCTCGCGTCCCAGGCGCCGAAGTAGTCGTACGTCATCGGGTTGTACCAGTCGGCGTACTGGGCGGCGCCCGCGTAGTCCGCCGCGTCGATCTTGCCGCCGCTGGAGGCGTCCGCCGTGATCGCGGCCGTGACCAGCTTGCCGGAGCCGAACTTCGACCGCAGCGCGGCCATGACGTTCCGGAACGCGTCCCGGCCGCTGGCGTCGCAGGTGTTGCCGCAGGCGTTCGGGTACTCCCAGTCGATGTCGATGCCGTCGAACAGCCCCGCCCACTTGGAGCTGTTCACCAGGTCGTAGCAGGACTGGGCGAAGGCGGCCGGGTTCTTCGCGGCCTCGCCGAAGCCGCTGGACCAGGTCCAGCCGCCGAAGGACCAGAGGATCTTCAGGCCCGGGTGCTTCTTCTTCAGCTTCAGCAACTGGTTGAAGTTGCCGCGCAGCGGCTGGTCCCAGGTGTCGGCGGCACCGTCGACCGACTCGTCGGCGGTGTAGGCGCGGTCGGTGGCCGCGTAGGAGTCGCCCATGGCGCACTTGCCGCCGGTGACGTTGCCGAAGGCGTAGTTGATGTGGGTCAGCTTGGCCGCCGAGCCCGAGGTCTCGATGTTCCTGACGTAGTACTTGCGGTCGTAGGTGCCCCATTCGGTGAAGTAGCCGACGACCTTCGAGCCGGCCTTGACCTGCGGGGTGGCCGGGGCGGCCGCGGTGGCCGTGCCCGCGCCGGCCAGCAGCCCGGCGCCGAGGGCGGTGGTACACGCGGCGGCCAGGAGCGTCCGGAGCCGTGAGCGGTGGGGAGTGTGCATCGGGTGTCTCCTCGTGGGGGGAGGGGAACGCGCGCCGATTGGCATGAACGCGGTAAAGCGTTGGTCATGCACAGTAGGAGGACTAGACCACTCCGTCAATGGTTCGGACCAATTTTGGCGGCTGCTTCGGGGGTGGGTCCGGTGACGATTCCGGCGGCGATTCCGATGGCTCGGAAGGTTCCGGCTGGATTCTTGAAGTAAGCGGTCGTTAACTGGTGACGGGAGGTCGCTGATCGGGCATACTCACAGCGCACAGCCGCTGGTCAGCTGCCTCCGAGACCCGGGAGCGGGCGCCTTCGGCCAACCGGAAAGACCAGGCGGAGCCGCCCCCACCCGACGGGCCAGACCGCCGGTGCCCGACCAGGGAGGAGACCCGACGCCATGTCCGACCGCGACCCGCAGCCGGTGGAGCGTCAGCTGCCGACGGAGGAGGCGCGGGATCTGCTCGCCCTCGTCCGGGACATCGCGCAGCGCGAGATAGCGCCGAAGACCGCCGAGGAGGAGGACGCGGGCCGCTTCCCGCGCGAGGTCTTCACCCTGCTCTCCGAGTCCGGCCTGCTCGGCCTGCCGTACGACTCCGAGTACGGCGGCGGCGACCAGCCCTACGAGGTCTACCTCCAGGTCCTGGAGGAGCTGGCCGCGGCGCGGCTCACCGTGGGCCTCGGCGTCAGCGTGCACACGCTCGCCTCCTACGCCCTCGCCACCTACGGCACCAAACAGCAGCAGGTCGAGCATCTGCCCGCCATGCTCGGCGGCGGCCTCCTCGGCGCGTACTGCCTCTCCGAGCCGTCCTCCGGCTCCGACGCGGCCTCCCTGCGGACGAAGGCCGTGCGCGACGGCGACGACTGGGTGATCAACGGCACCAAGGCCTGGATCACGCACGGCGGCATCGCCGACTTCTACACCGTCATGGCCCGCACCGGCGAGGACGGCCCGCGCGGGATCACCGCCTTCCTGGTCCCCGGTGACGCGCCGGGTCTGAGCGGGGCGGCGCCCGAGAAGAAGATGGGCATGAAGGGCTCACCCACCGCCCAGGTCCACTTCGACGGCGTCCGCGTCGGCGACGACCGGCGGATCGGCGAGGAGGGCCAGGGCTTCTTCATCGCCCTGTCCGCCCTCGACTCCGGGCGGCTCGGCATCGCCGCCTGCGCGATCGGCCTCGCCCAGGCCGCGCTGGACGAGGCGGTCGGCTACGCCACCCAGCGCCGGCAGTTCGGCCACCCCGTCGCCGACTTCCAGGGGCTGCGCTTCATGATCGCCGACATGGCCACCCAGATCGAGGCCGGCCGGGCCCTCTACCTCGCCGCGGCCCGGCTGCGCGACGCCGGCAAGCCCTTCGCCAAGCAAGCCGCCATGGCCAAGCTGCACTGCACCGACGCGGCCATGAAGGTCACGACGGACGCCGTGCAGATACTCGGCGGATACGGGTACACCGCCGACTTCCCAGCCGAGCGCTATATGCGCGAGGCCAAGGTCCTGCAGATCGTCGAGGGCACCAACCAGATCCAGCGGATGGTCATCGCCCGTCACGTGGCGGGACCCGAAGCTCGCTGAACTGCCCCGTGCGGACCGTCGGGGCCGCCAGCCTGATCCACTCCGGGTCGTGGCGGCCCGGCAGGGTCCGGCCCCGGTCGGCCCAGGTCCGCATGAGATCGAGGTAGATGGGCGGGTCCTGCGGCACGGGCGGCGGAAGCGATTCTGCGGGGCGGGGGACGAAGACGCGGCTCTGACGCCCGGTGGCCCAGTACGTGGGGGTCATACCTGGGCAACGCAGAACGGGTCGGACAGGTCACCGCCTGCCGGAATCGGGCGTCAGTTCAGGCGCGTCCCAACCGTGCTCTGGCCTCCTGAAGTCATCTGACGTACCGTCAGCCGACCATCGCTCAGGGGGTGCCTGTGGCCGACGACCGTCCCGTACCGCTCGACGAGTACCCGGTGCACCAGGTACCGCTGTCCATGAAGCACGTGGCGACCGGTGACCGCAACGCCTACGACCGCTGCATCTTCCACGTCTTCGACCACGCCGGCCGCGCCCTGCTCATCCTCGGCCTCGGCGTCTACCCCAACCTGGGCGTGATCGACGCCTACGCCACCCTGCGCACCGGGGACACCCTGCACGCAGTCCGCGCCTCGGACGCCCTGGGCGAGGACCGGATGCGGCTCGCCGTCGGCCCGCTGCGCATCGAGGTCCCGCGGCCGCTCCACGAACTGCGCCTGATCTGCGAGGACGAGCAGCTGTCGTACGACCTCACCTGGACGGCCGCCTTCCCGGCCCTCTGGGAGCCGCACCATCTGCAGCGCCGGGGCGACCGGCTCACCCTGGAGGGCCGCCGCTTCGTCCAGGCCGGCACCGCCGAGGGCGTGATCCGGGCCGCGGGAGCGGAGTTCCGGGTCACCGCGGACGACTGGACCGGCACCCGGGACCGCAGCTGGGGTGTGCGGCCGGTGCCGGGCGAGGACGGCGGGCGGCTCGCCGCCGACCATCCCACCGAGGGCTTCCACTGGATCTGGTGCCCGGTCCGCTTCGCGGACCGCTTCCTGATGGTCATCGCCCAGGAGGACGCCGACGGCTACCGCTCCCTGAACGACGCCACCTTGGTCCGCCCCGGCCGCCCCGACCGCCAACTGGGCTGGCCCCAGGCCGAGATCGACTACCGCTCCGGCACCCGCCACCCGGAACGGGCGGTCATCCATCTGGGGGACGCCCGGGGCCCGCAGAAACTGGACGTCGAGATCCTGGCCTCCTCGCCGCTCGCGCTCGGCGCGGGCTATCCGCCGGCGGACGACTGGCAGCACGGCATGTGGCGGGGGCCCGGCTGGACCGACCGCCGTACCTACGACATGACCCTGCCCCACCTGCTGGCCGGTTACGGCGTCACCGACCACTCCGCCCGCTTCCGGCTCGACGGGCAGACCGGTCACGGCATCTTCGAACACGGCTCGTTCGGCCGGCACGACCCGAGCGGCTTCACCGGCTTCGACTCGGTCGCGTCCTGAGACTTCGGTCGTACCCCGAGGGAGGAGCCCCGCATGGCCACGGCACCCCGTCCCCGCACCACCACCCGCGACCCCGAAGAGCTGACGCGCCGCCTCACCGCCTGGCTCGGCACCCGGCTGCCCGGCGCCAAGGCCGTCGGCGTCACCGTCCCGGCCTCCAACGGCATGTCCAGCGAAACCCTGCTGTTCGACATCGAGCACCCCGGAGCGCCGTGCAAGGCCTGCGTGTTGCGGCTGGCGGCGGACCCGGCGGCGTACACCGTCTTCCCCGCGTACGACATGGCCCGCCAGTACCGCACCCTGCGGCTGGTCGCCGAGCACACGGACGTGCCCGTGCCCCGCGCGCTGTGGCTGGAGGAGGATCCGGGCCCGCTCGGGGTGCCGTTCTTCGTCATGGAGCGGGTCGCCGGGCGCGTGCCGCCGGACGTCATGCCGTACACCTACGAGGGCAGCTGGCTGCACGCGGCGAGCGACGCCGAGCGCGCACACCTGGAGGCCGCGACCGTCTCACTGCTGGCCCGCCTGCACGACCAAGTGCCGCCGACCGAGGCCGAGTTCCTCGCCCCGCCCGGTGCCGGGGACACCCTGCGCCGGCACGTCACGGCCCAACGCGCCTACTACGCCTGGGTGATCGACGGACTGCCCCGCTCACCCCTCATCGAGGCCGCCTTCGACCGGCTGGAACAGCTGTGGCCGAGCGATCCCGGCACACCCGTCCTCAGCTGGGGTGACGCACGCATCGGCAACATCGTCTACGACGGGTTCGACCCCGTGGCCGTCCTGGACTGGGAGATGGCGGCGCTCGCCCCGCGCGAGGTCGACCTCGGCTGGGCCATCTATCTGCACCGCTTCTTCCACGACCTCACGGTCGCCTCCGGACAGCGCGGACTGCCCGACCTCCTGCGCCGCGACCGCGTCGAGGCCCGCTACGCCCGCCTGACCGGCCACACCCCGCGCGACATGGACTTCCACACCCTCTACGCCGCCCTGCGGCACGCGATCGTCATGCTGCGCATCGCCTACCGCCAGGCGTACTTCGGGGAGGCCGCCGTCCCGGCGGACCCGGACACGCTGATCCTGCACCACGACAGCCTGCGCGCCATGGTGCAGGGCACGTACTGGGATTGAGCCGGGCCCGGTCGGGAGGGGCTCAGGCGGCGGCCTGGCCGCGCATCGCCGGTACACGCATCGGGCGCGAGCCCGGGCCGCCGACGTGCGAGAAGGGCTGCGTCCGCCAGTTCAGACCCTGGGGGAGCGTCAGCAGCAGGGCGGTGTCCTGCTCCTGCGGTTCGGCGGACTCGTCCGCGGGGCGGGCCCCGGCGGCCGAACGGCCTGTGCCCGCACAGACCGTGAGCCCGAACGGGTTCCAGGGCGAGGCGCACAGCGCGTGCTCCGGCAGGACCTCCTCGTCCGCCAGCAGCGCGATCGGCTGCGCGCAGTCCGGGCAGATCACCCGGTACCCCTCGAAGGTGTCGTAGGCGTCCAGTTCGTCATCGAGGACGTCGGGTTCGACACCCTCTGGTTCGGGCTCGACGGCCTGCTGCTGCCGCTTGGACGTGGATCGACCAGGGTGATGGACACTCTGCATGGGATTCTCCCCCTAAGGCTGGGCCGTGAAGGCGCTGCGGCCTCGACCACAGCAAGCACTTCCCGTCCGCTCTCGGCGGTAATCACGAGAACATCACGGAGCCTGCTCGGGGTGTGTGTCGTTCGTCACATGCCGGATGCAGGTGCGCGGTGCGGGCCTTATGCGGTGCTTTTTGTATCGAACCGGCTATGACCTGCGCTCTCGGCTATCCCAGGGGATCAAGCGCACTGTAGGTTTTGGCGCCATGGAGGAGCTGGACCGACAGATCGTGCAGCTGCTCGTCAAGGACGGGCGGATGAGCTACACAGACCTGGGCAAGGCCACGGGCCTGTCCACGTCGGCCGTGCACCAGCGGGTGCGCCGGCTGGAACAGCGTGGCGTCATCCGCGGCTACGCCGCGGTGGTCGACCCCGAGGCCGTCGGGCTTCCGCTCACCGCGTTCATCTCGGTGAAACCGTTCGACCCCAGCGCCCCCGACGACATCGCGGACCGCCTCGCCGGAGTCCCCGAGATCGAGGCCTGCCACAGCGTCGCCGGCGACGAGAACTACATCCTCAAGGTGCGCGTGGCGACTCCGCACGAGCTGGAGGAACTGCTGGCCCGGCTGCGATCCCTGGCGGGCGTCTCGACCCGTACCACGGTCGTGCTGTCGACACCGTACGAGGCCCGCCCGCCGCGGATCTGACCACCGCTGCGGGCAGTCCCGGGTGCCTCTTCGGCACGACCCGGGCGCGGCCGACTCCCGGCGGCGAGAGAAACTGTCCGCCATGAGCGACCGCACCGCCGACCCCGAGCCCCCCAAGACCGTCCTCCTGCGCCGAGGAGAGGTGCACAGCCCCGCAGACCCGTTCGCCACGGCGATGGTGGTGGAGCGCGGCCAAGTCGCCTGGGTCGGTTCAGAAGGCGCCGCCGACGCCTTCGCCGACGGCGTGGACGAGGTGATCGACCTCGACGGCGCCCTCGTCACCCCGGCCTTCACCGACGCCCATGTGCACACCACCGCGACCGGTCTCGCCCTGACCGGCCTGGACCTCTCCGCCGCCCCCTCGCTGGACGCGGCCCTCGCTCTGGTCCGGGACTTCGCCGCCGCCCGCCCGGACGACCGCGTCCTGCTGGGCCACGGCTGGGACGCCGCCCGCTGGCCCGGCGGCCGCCCGCCGACGCGCGCCGAACTCGACCAGGCGACCGGCGGCCGCCCGCTGTACCTCTCCCGTATCGACGTGCATTCGGCGGTCGTCACCACCGCCCTGCTGGACCTGGTCGCCGGCGACGTCCCGCGCACGGACGCCCCGCTCACCAAGGACGCCCACCACGCCGTACGCCAGGCCGCGCTCGGCGCGATCACCCCGGCCCAGCGCGCCGAGGCCCAGCGCACCGCCCTCGCCCACGCGGCTTCCCTGGGCATCGGCTCGGTGCACGAGTGCGGCGGCCCGCAGATCTCCTCCGAGGACGACTTCACCGGTCTGCTGAAGCTCGCCGCCGAGGCGCCCGGCCCCCGAGTGGTCGGCTACTGGGCCGAACGAGCCGATGAAGGCGTGGCCAGGGCACGCGAACTGGGCGCCGCAGGCGCGGCCGGCGACCTCTTCGCCGACGGCGCCCTCGGCTCGCACACCGCCTGCCTGCACGAGTCGTACGCCGACGCCGATCACTGCGGCACCGCCTACCTGGACGCCGAGGCTGTCGCGGCCCATGTCGTCGCCTGCACCGAGGCGGGCCTGCAGGCCGGGTTCCACGCCATCGGCGACGCCGCCGTGAGCGCCGTCGTGGACGGCGTGCGCGCCGCCGCCGAGAAGCTCGGCCTCGCCCGGATCCGCGCCGCCCGCCATCGCGTCGAGCACGCCGAGATGCTGACCCCCGAGACGGTCGCCGGCTTCGCCGAGCTGGGCCTGACCGCCTCCGTGCAGCCCGCCTTCGACGCGCTGTGGGGCGGAGAGGACGGCATGTACGCCCAGCGGCTGGGCGCCGAGCGGGCCCGTACCCTCAACCCCTACGCGGCCCTGCTGCGCGCGGGCGTGCCCCTCGCCTTCGGCTCCGACAGTCCGGTCACCCCGCTCGACCCGTGGGGCACCGTCCGCGCCGCCGCGTTCCATCACACGCCCGAGCACCGGGTCTCCGTGCGGGCCGCCTTCACGGCGCACACGCGCGGCGGCTGGCGGGCCGTGGGACGGGACGACGCGGGCGTCCTGGTGCCGGGCGCACCCGCCGACTACGCCGTCTGGCGCACCGGCGAACTGGTCGTCCAGACCCCCGACGACCGGGTGGCCCGCTGGTCGACCGACCCGCGCTCCGGCACGCCCGGCCTGCCCGACCTCACCCCGGACCACGACCTGCCGGTCTGTCTGCGCACCGTGGTGGGCGGACGGACGGTGTTCGTAGGGCCGGGCGAGTGATCTACGGGCGGGGCGCGGTGGCGATCGGCCGCCGGCGCCCCGCCGCCCGACCTGCGCATCCTCGCCGACGAACCCGGTTTCTGGGCCGTCGTAGCAGCTCAGAGGGCTGTTGACAGTCGACGGCCGAGGGCCGGTAGGTTCGGCCGAGTCCACCACCGGACGCCCGACCGGGGAGCGTTCGTGCAACTCGTCGCAGCGCCGCTGGGTCAGGGACGGTGTGCCGCACCGGGGCACCGTCACTGGGAGCCAGGCTCAGCGCCCGCGCCGCCGAGGGAACGTTCCGGCCCGGCAAGGTGTGACCCGGGTGGGGCCCGTGCGCTCAGTAGACAACGGCTTTCGGTCGATCCGCAGCCAGCGGGTCCCAGGTCGGCCCGAAGGGCGCCGGGCCCCCATCCGCCGTGGCGGGGGAACCACAACGGCACGCCGTGAAGGAGCCGAAAAGCGCATTCTTACCCCTCTCTTGCGGAATCGACACCGCGATACGAACGACCGGGTGCGTGACGCCAGGACGCGACCACTATGGTGGACCCCTGCGTACGACCAGAAGGGGCAGCAGTGAACGACGGCGACGGGACCCTGGCGGCCAACGACCAGGGGAGGCAGTTCGGTCCGCTCGGCACGGCCTTGGTGATCATTCCGACCTATAACGAGGCGGAGAACATCAAGACCATCGTGGGCCGAGTGCGCAAGGCCGTCCCCGAGGCGCACGTACTGATCGCGGACGACAACAGTCCCGACGGCACCGGCAAGCTCGCCGACGAACTGGCCGCCGAGGACGAGAACGTCCAGGTCATGCACCGCAAGGGCAAGGAGGGCCTCGGCGCCGCCTACCTCGCGGGCTTCCGCTGGGGCCTTGAGAACGGCTACGGCGTGCTGGTCGAGATGGACGCCGACGGCTCCCACCAGCCCGAGGAACTGCCCCGGCTGCTCACCGCCCTCAAGAGCGCCGACCTGGTGCTCGGCTCCCGCTGGGTGCCCGGCGGCCGCGTGGTGAACTGGCCCAAGTCCCGCGAGTTCATCTCCCGCGGCGGCAGCCTCTACTCCCGGCTCGCCCTCGACCTGCCGCTGCGCGACATCACCGGCGGCTACCGCGCGTTCCGCCGTGAGACCCTGCAGGGTCTGGGCCTGGACGAGGTCGCTTCCCAGGGCTACTGCTTCCAGGTCGACCTGGCCCGCCGTGCGGTCAAGGCGGGCTTCCACGTGGTCGAGGTCCCGATCACCTTCGTCGAGCGCGAACTCGGCGACTCCAAGATGAGCAAGAACATCCTCGTCGAGGCGCTGTGGCGGGTCACCGCCTGGGGCGCCGCGGAGCGTATCGCCAAGCTCAAGAGCCTGGGCGGCGGCCGGGCTGCCAAGCAGGCCTAGGGCTGGCCTAGGGCCTGTCCGGCGGATCCTGTCGCAGACGCGGGGGCAGGCACGTCCTCCCTCACTGCCTTGGGGGCGCGGGGGCGCCCTCAGCGCGTTGTCGTCGGTCGTCGGCGCTCCCGCTTCGGCGCGTCGCACAGCCCGGGCTGATCGGTCCCCTTGTCCCGCTTATCTCGCGCTGAGCCGCCGCCAGGCACACTGGGAGCATGACGACTGGCGCTCCGACCTCTCCGCACCCCACCACCCGGCCCCAGCGCTCCCGGCTGCGCAGGTATCTGCCGCTGGGGGTCGCCGCCTGGCTGGTGCTGGAGATCTGGCTGCTGACCCTGGTCGCGGGCGCGGCCGGCGGGTTCGCCGTGTTTCTGCTGCTCGTCGCGGGCTTCGTGGCCGGCTCCGTGGTCATCAAGCGGGCCGGCCGCCGCGCCTTCCAGAGCCTGAACGAGGCGCTGCAGCAGGGCGGTTCGCCCAAGCGCGGCGGTGGCAACGGCCTGATGATGCTCGGCGGCCTGCTGCTGATGATCCCCGGTCTGGTCTCCGACGTGGCCGGCCTGCTCCTGCTCATCCCGCCGGTCCAGAAGGCCGTGAGCCGGTACGCCGAGAACGCCCTGGACAAGAGGCTGCGCACGGCGGCCCCGGGCAGCTTCGGCGACGCCTTCCAGCAGGCCCGTATCCACCGCCCCGACGGCAAGGTCGTCCAGGGCGAGGTCATCAGGGAGGACGACCGGCCGGAGCCGGGGGAGCAGTACCCGCCGCTGACGCGCTGAGGCGCTTCGGACACACAAACAGCGGGCGCCGTACGTGCATCACGTACGGCGCCCGCTGTTGTTGAACGTGCGCTGTATCCCGGCCCGGCCCCGCAGGGACTAGGCCGACTTGCGGCTGTCCCGGGGGTGAACCGCGATGTTCATCGCCCCCGAGCGCAGAACCGCCAGGCGCTCCTCGAGGACCTCTTCGAGCTCCTCACGGGTGCGCCGCTCCATCAGCATGTCCCAGTGGGTACGCGCGGGCTTGGCCTTCTTCTCCTCAGGGCCGTCGCCGTCGACGAGGAGTGCCTGGGCCCCGCAGACCTTGCACTCCCACTCCGGCGGGATCTCCGCCTCGACGGAGAAGGGCATCTCGAAACGGTGCCCCTTCTCACATGCGTACTCCACGGCCTGGCGCGGGGCCAGGTCGATACCGCGGTCCGTCTCGTAGCTGGTCACCACGAGGCGCGTACCGCGAAGAGCTCGCTCACTCATGAATCGTGCCTCCCGGGCTTGTCGCCCACAGGACAGGTGTCGCTGTCGTCGTCATCCGGTCAACGTCCGGTCGGCGGTAAAGATTCCCGTTCCGTGTCCCGTTCCGGGTCATGCGTCGCCGTCGTAGCCGCAGCCTTGCTGACAAATGTCGTACCCACCAGCGCCCGGTTTGTCACATCTGCTAGCAGATGTCACCCAGCGTTTCGGCATCTTTGACGCGCAGTAACGGTACGCCTGGCAGGCCAAAGGCGTACACTACCGCCCTTTCGGGTTGAGCGCTAAATCGATGCTAAATCTTCCCGGGTACCGGGTTGCCCGCCTCGGCGATCGCCCGCCGCACCGGGACCCGTGCGAGCAGGGCGAATCCGATGACGAAGAAGGCCACCAGCGAGATGATCGCGGACCGGTAGCTCCCGGTCAGCTGGTAGGTCACGCCGAACAACAGCGGCCCGAGCCAGCTCATCCCGCGGTCGCTCATCTCGTACGCCGAGAAGTATTCGGCCTCCTTGCCGGGCGGTACGAGGTGGGAGAACAGCGAGCGGGACAGGGCCTGGCTGCCGCCCAGGACCAGGCCGATCCCGGCGGCCAGCACGAAGAAGAACACCGGCGCCTTCGCGGGGAGGAAGTATCCGGCCGCCAAGGTGACCGTCCAGGCCACCAGCGAGCCCAGGATCGTGCGCTGGGCGCCGTACGTCCGGGCCAGCCGGCCCATCGTCAGCGCGCCGGCCACGGCCAGCACCTGCACCAGCAGCACGGCCACGATGAGCGTCGACTGCCCGAGGCCCAGTTCCTGCGAGCCGTAGACGGAGGCCTGGGAGATCACCGTCTGGATACCGTCGTTGTAGATGAGGTACGCCAGCAGGAAGCCGAGCGTCAGCGGGTACCGGCGCAGGTCCCGGACCGTCGCCGCGAGCTGCCGGAGCCCGGGTGCCGTCGCGCGCTCCACGCGCGCGTGCCGGTCGCGCAGCCTGCGCAGCGGCACGAGCGTGAACGCACCCCACCACAAGCCCGCCGAGGCCAGGCAGATGCGGACCGCCGCCGTCTCGGTCAGGCCGAAGGAGTCGTGCGCCGAGTACAGGACCAGGTCGGCGACGAGGACCATGGAGCCCGCCGCGTAGCCGAAGGCCCAGCCCCGCGAGGAGACCGCGTCGCGCTGCTCGGGCGGGGCGATCTGCGGCAGATAGGAGTTGTAGAGCATCATCCCGACCGACTGCGCGGCGTTGGCCACCACCAGCAGCACCCCGCCGAGCAGATACCGGTCGCCGTCCAGGAAGAACATGCCCGTGGTCGCGGCGGCCCCGGTGTACGCCGCCGCCGCGAGCAGCGGCTTCTTGCGGCCCGTCCGGTCGGCCGCGCTGCCCACGAGCGGCATCACCACGACGGCCAGGATCACCGACAGGGACACCGAGTAGGCGAAGAAGGAGCCCGCCCGGACCGGGACACCCAGCGGATGCACATAGCCGTCGGAGTCCGCGGCCCGCTCGGCGACGGCCGTGAGATACGGCCCGAGGAAGACCGTCAACACGCTCGTCGAATAGACCGAGCAGGCCCAGTCGTAGAAGTACCAGCCGCGCTGCTCGCGGCGCAGACCGGCGGTCTCGTCCGCCGCCCGTGTCCGCACGGTGTCGGTTCCCACCCGTGCCCTCGCTTCCCCGTTCAACTGCGAAGGCTCGGGCCCGGCGGCCGGGTGGTCAGACCCAGACGCCGCGGTCTTCCATGACCTTGCGCAACGTGTCGATGTGATCGGTCATGATGCCATCGACTCCCAGGTCCAGAAGCCGGTGCATCCGTTCCGGTTCGTTGATCGTCCACACGTGCACCTGCAGCCCGCGCGCGTGGGCGGCGCGGACGAAGCGCTGGTCGACCACCGGGACGCCCGACTGGGCCTCGGGCACCTGCGCGGCGACGGCGGACCGGCGCACGGCGGCCGGCACCCCCCATGAGCGCAGGCGCAGGCTCAGTACGCCGCGCGTGCCGAACGAGGTGGCCAGCCGCGGTCCGGCCAGCCGCTGGGCGCGCAGCACCCGGGCCTCGGAGAAGGAGCCCACGCAGACCCGGTCCCAGGCGTCCGTGCGCTCGATCAGGTCCAGCAGGGGCCGCAGGGCGGGTTCCGCCTTGACGTCGACGTTCCAGCGGACCTCGGGGAAGGTCTCCAGCAACTCCTCGAACAGCGGCACCGGTTCACGGCCGCCCACGCGTGCCTGCCGTACGTCCGTCCACGGCAGGTCCGCGATGCGGCCCGCGCCGTCGGTGACCCGGTCCAGGGTCGAGTCGTGGAAGGCGACGAGCCGGCCGTCCGCTGTGGCGTGCACATCGGTCTCGATGTACCGGTAGCCCATGTCGACCGCGCGCCGGAACTGCGCCACGGTGTTCTCGATCCCGTCGGCGGCCCCTCCCCGGTGGGCGAAGGCTATGGGGCCCGGGTGGTCGAGGTACGGGTGGCGCTTGGGCGGTGTCGTGAGGCTCACGAACGCAGTATCGCCCGATCCGGTGTCGCTTCGGCAACGACCGTGCTGCGGCTCGATGCCGCCGGGACGGCGAACACCCGCAGGAACAGCTGCGCCAGCGGCCCGATGGACACGGCGTACAGCACGGTGCCGACACCGATCGTGCCCCCCAGCAGGAAGCCGGTGACCACGACCGCCACCTCGATCCCGGTCCGGATCAGCCGGATCGAGCGGCCGGTGCGCCGGTGCAGGCCCGTCATGAGCCCGTCGCGCGGACCCGGCCCGAAACGCGCCGAGATGTACAAGCCGGTCGCCACGCCGTTCAGCGCGATACCCGCGAGCAGCAACGGCACGCGTACGGCCAGGGAGTGCGCGTCCGGGACGAGCGCGAGCGTGCCGTCCATCGCGAGGCCGACGACGAAGACGTTCGAGACCGTGCCGAGCCCCGGGCGCTGGCGCAGCGGGATCCACAGCAGCAGCACCGCCGCTCCGACGATGATCGACACGACCCCGATGGTCAGCCCCGTCAGCTCCGCGAGCCCCTGGTGCAGTACGCCCCAGGGCTCCATGCCCAGGCCCGCCCGCAGGAGCAGCGCGGCACTCGCACCGTAGAGCGCGAGCCCGGCGTACAGCTGGATCAGCCGTCGTACGAGATGGCTGCGAACGGACATGAGGTACCCCCCTGGGTGGTGACAGTGGCCTGACGCATGTCACTCTGTGGCTTGGGATGGAATGCCATCCATGGCCAATTCGGGGAAGGTGGACTGATCGTCATGGCGCAGTGGACCTCAGCGATGGGGGCCGCCCAGCTGGCCCGGCTCCTCAACTCCCAGCAGGAGCGCCCGGCCGGCCCCGGGACCCGCCGTCCGCCCGCCTATCGCGCCCTCGCCGACGGCATCCGGCTACTGGTGCTCGAGGGGCGCGTCCCGGTGGCCGCGCGGCTGCCCGCCGAACGCGAACTCGCCCTCGCCCTCTCCGTGAGCCGCACCACCGTCGCGGCCGCGTACGAGGCGCTGCGCACCGAGGGCTTCCTGGAGTCCCGGCGCGGAGCCGGCAGCTGGACCGCCGTACCGGCGGGCAACCCGCTGCCCGCCCGGGGCCTCGAACCCCTGCCTCCCGAGGCCCTTGGCTCGATGATCGACCTGGGCTGCGCCTCGCTGCCGGCCCCCGAGCCGTGGCTCACCCGCGCCGTGCAGGGCGCCCTGGAGGAGCTGCCGCCGTACGCCCACACGCACGGCGACTACCCGGCCGGCCTGCCCGCGCTGCGCTCGATGATCGCCGAGCGCTACACCGCGGCCGGGATCTCCACCATGCCCGAGCAGATCATGGTGACGACCGGTGCGATGGGCGCCATCGACGCGATCTGTCACCTCTTCGCGGGCCGCGGCGAACGCATCGCCGTCGAATCGCCGTCCTACGCCAACATCCTGCAGCTGATGCGCGAGGCCGGCGCGCGTCTGGTCCCCGTCGCGATGGCCGAGGGCCTGTCCGGCTGGGACATGGACCGCTGGCGCCAGGTCCTGCGCGAGGCCGCACCCCGGCTCGCCTACGTGGTCGCCGACTTCCACAACCCCACCGGTGCGCTCGCCGACGAGGACCAGCGGCGCCGGCTGGTGGACGCGGCACGCTCGGCCGGCACGGTGCTCGTCGCCGACGAGACGATGACCGAGCTGTGGGTGGACGAGGAGTACGCGGGCGCCATGCCGCGCCGGGTCTGCGCCTTCGACCCGGCCGGCTCGACCGTCATCACGGTCGGCTCGGCCAGCAAGGCGTTCTGGGCGGGCATGCGCATCGGCTGGGTGCGGGCGGCGCCGGACGTCATCCGCAGTCTGGTCGCCGCGCGGGCGTACGCCGATCTCGGTACGCCGGTGCTGGAGCAGCTCGCCGTCAACTGGCTCTTCAGCACGGGTGGTTGGGAGCAGGCGGTCGAGTTGCGCCGGGCCCAGGCCCGCGAGAACCGGGACGCGCTGGTGGCGGCGATCCGGCGCGAACTGCCCACCTGGGAGTTCGAGATCCCGAAGGGCGGGCTGACCCTGTGGGTCCGGGCCGGCGGCCTGTCCGGCTCCCGGCTCGCCGAAGCCGGCGAGCGAACCGGCGTCCGCGTCCCTTCCGGGCCCCGCTTCGGTGTGGACGGCGCCTTCGAGGGCTATGTGCGGCTTCCGTTCACGGTGGGGGGAGCGGTGGCGGAGGAGGCGGCGGTCCGGCTGGCCGCGGCGGCTCGGCTGGTGGAGACGGGGGGTACGGGGGGGACTGAGGCGCCGCGTACGTTTGTGGCTTAGACGGCGCGCCTAGCAGCTCGGGGCGCGTGGCGGTCCGGCGACTGCGGGTGCGTGGTGGGCTGGTCGCTCCCACAGGTTCTCGGCTTCGCTCGAACCCGGGGACCCTCATCGCCGCGGAGCCGCATATCAAACACGGCCCCGCGCCCCTCAGGGAGCTGCGGTGCCGCCGTAGCCGCGGGCAGTCCTGCCACTGGGGCGGCGCCAGACCCACAGACAGCGGCACCCGGCGAGCGCCGGCGAGCGTCCCAACACCCGCCCCGCACCAGCACACCGCGCGCCTCACGAACTCTCGGCAACCCCAGCCTCCGCGGACACCGTCGGCTTCGTCAGATCCGTCCGCTGCGGCTCCGCCTCCACCGGAGCCGCCCGAGCCGGCAGCAACTCCAGCACCGCCTGCCGGTCCGCGTCGCTCGTCGCGTCGTCGTACGGATCCGGCGTACGCGGCACCTGAAGCCGGTGCACCGGCCCGGCCCCCAGCCGCGCATACCCCCGCCCCGGCGGCACCTGCCCCAGCGGCGTGGTGTGCGGCGGAGCCCCGAGCACCGCCTCCACCTGCCTGGTTGTCGCGGGCCCGAGCACGACACGCGCGCGTGTGTGCTGCCGCACCGCGTCGCCGAGCCCTTCCGCGCCGTCGAACTGCTCGGCCACCACGACCGTCACGTTCGCCGCGCGCCCGTGCCGCAGCGGCACCTGGAGCAGCTCCTGCGGGTCCCTGCGGCCGTCCGCCGCAGCGAGGTGGGTGAAGACGGACGGGCGGTCCACCAGGATCCACAGCGCGCGCCGGGCGTCGGCCGGCGGCGGATCGCCCGCCTGCCGGGCCAGGTTGATGGCGATGAGCCGCCGCTCGGTCTCCTGCGCGGCCCACTCCAGGCTCGCCAGCGCCCCGGGCAGCGCGCACTCCACGGCCAGCACCCCGTTCCGGCCGGTCAGACAGGCGTACTCGCCGGTGCCGCCGCCGTCGACGATCAGCACATCGCCGTACTGGAGGGCCTGCAGGGCGATGGAGCGCAGCAGGGTCGAGGTGCCGGTGCCGGGGTGGCCCATGGCCAGCAGGTGCGGTTCGGTGGAGCGGACGCCGGTGCGCCAGACGACCGGCGGCACGTCGATCTCTTCCTCTCCGTAGGAGAGGGGGAGCGTGCGCTGGATCTCGCTCGGGTCGGTGAAGCCGAGGACGGTCTCGCCGGGCGCGGTGACGAAGTGCTGGGCCGGGATGTCCGCGGGCAGCGGGGGAAGCACGGTGACGGTGAGCTGGTTGCCCTCCTCGTCCCACGCGAAGCGGTACTCGCGGCCCCGCCCGGCCTTCGCGGTGAGCAGCTGCTCGATCCGCGCGCGGGCCTCGTGCTCGCCGTCCGGGAAGTAGGCGGGGTAGCGGATGACGAGATGAGCGACGCGGCCGTCGTCGTCGAACTCGTGGGCGGGAACGGCCTTCTCCCACTCCCCGCCGTGTGTGTAGAGCGGCGCCGGGTCCTCGGGGTTGGAGAAGTACGGCACCAGGGCCTCGTAGAGGGTCTGGAGCCGTTCGGTCTGGGACTCGTCGGGCCCTTCGGGGGCCGGCGGGGTGCGGTCGCGGCCTTGCCAGGCCGCCGTCCCCATCACGGCGATGACGGCGAGCAGCGGCCCGTACGGCAGCAGTGCCACGGCCAGGATCAGGGAGGCCACCAGGAACAGCAGCGGCCCGCGCTTGTCTTTGGGCGTGTCCGCCCATCTGCGCCGCCCGGCCGCAGCCAGCAGGCGCAGCCCGCGTGTGACGGTGATCAGCGGGTGGAGGACGTCGGTGGCGCTGTCGGCCGCGGTCCGGGCCAGTTCCCGGCTCCGGGCGATCTGCATCCGGGCGATCTGGGCGCTGTCCTTGCTCAGGATGCGGGGGAGGGGACGCCGGGCCACTGCTGTCTCCTGGTGATGCGTGTGGGCGGGGTCAGAACTTGATGCCGCCGAGGAGGCTCGCCAGGCTCTCGCCGCCGGCCTTGATGCTGGGGGCGATGCCCGTGCTGGCCAGGTAGAAGCCGAACAGGGCCGAAGTGCAGGCGTGTGTGCCCTTGAGGCCGTCCTTGCGAAAGAAGAGGAAGACGACGACGCCGAGCAGCATGACGCCTGAGACGGAGAGGATCATTTCGGGCCTCCTGGTGTCGAAGGTGGGGGACAGTCACCATGAGTTCTTCCAGGATCACAGGATGTATCCATACTATTAAAGGTGCAACTGGGTGAATTTCGTTCTATTCCACTCAGTTTGCGTAGTGGTTCCGGCCCGGTCGTGACGCGGTCTTGCCTCTGGCGGCCGCTGATGCTGATCTTTACCTCGGGCACATCGGGTCATGTGCCGCGCGAGCCAGTACGCTGGCGATTCACTCGTACGGCCGTGTTCCGCTCGGTGCCGTACGCTCCCCGAAGTCCCCGAAGTTTCCAGGAGAGGTGGTCCGGCCGATGAGCGAAGCCCCCGACCCCGAGGTCGTGGAGCTGGCGACCAAGATCTTCGATCTGGCCCGGCAGGGGCAGACCGAAGCGCTGGTGGCGTACATCGACGCCGGCGTTCCGGCCAACCTCACGAACGACCGCGGTGACTCCCTGGTGATGCTCGCCGCCTACCACGGCCACGCCGAGGCGGTGCGCGCCCTGCTCGCCCGGGGCGCCGCGGCGGACCAGATCAACGACCGGGGCCAGACCCCGCTCGCGGGCGCGGTCTTCAAGGGCGAGACCGAAGTGATCAAGGCACTCCTGGAGGGTGGTGCCGACCCCGCGGCGGGGACGCCGTCGGCCGTCGACACCGCCCGGATGTTCGGCAAGACGGAACTCCTGGAGCTGTTCGGCGCGCACTGACGCGCATGTCCTGAGCAGGTACGACACGGAAAACGGGGGAGGCGGTAAAGGGCCGCCGGAAATACGGTCGCGGCAGCACACACCGCGGGTCATCATGACGACGTGATTCACGGACGCGATGGCTGGGCAGGTGTTGCCGCGCCGCGCGGGCCGTGATGCGGTCCGCATGGGCCACAGACGAGAGGCAGAGAGATGGTCTACAGCAAGCAAGAGACGGCGGGCGCTCCGACGTTGTGTCACGCGGCCAGGTAGTGCGTGTTCTCCGGTTGCGTCGACGCTTGATGTGAGGCTGTTTCCCATGTTCGATCCGGTCATAGCGCCCAGCGGTACGCTGCTCGGCCTGCTCCAGCGGGGCCGCGGCGACGGCACGCTGCACGCGCTCACCGCCCCGCGCGCCGAGGCGCTCGCGGCCCTGAACCACTGTGTGCTGCGCGATCCCCGCCACGACTGGCAGGTGGAGAACCGCTCCCTCTACTACGCCCGGCTCTACCTGGACCTGAACGGCGAGCTGGACGCGATCGAGGCGCACCTCTTCGACCCCGAGGACGTCCTCGACACCGACGAGTCCCGCACCGGCCTCGCGCTGGCCGTGCTCGGGCACCTCGCCTCCTACGGCAGGCAGGACGCGCTCGACCTGCTGCGCAGGTACGCCGCCCATGGCTCCAACTGGGCCTGGGCCCTGGACGAGCTGGCCCTCAGGGACGACGACGCGGGCCTGCGCGCTCTCGCCGCGCCCGTCCTGGCCCGCTTCGCCACCGACCCCGAGGGCGAGGCCGAGCTGGCCGTCGCCGTACGCGACGCCTTCGAGCCGAGGCCCTGGCGCCTGTGGGCCGAGGATCCGCGCGCATCGATCGCCACGCGCGTGCGTGCCGCACAGGAGACCGGCTGTTTCGACCGCTGGCAGCGCCAGATGCGGCCCACCGGCCCACGGCCCGGCTGGAGCGTGCGCGCCGTCTTCGAATGGGCCCAGCAGGGCATCGAGCGCGGCGCCGCCCTCCATGTACCGGCCGCGCGCTGTCTGGTCGCCGTGGCCGGGCCCGAGGACCGGCCGGAGATCGTCCAGGCCGCCCGGACCGGCATCGACGGGGCCCGCTGCACCGCGCTGCGCTACCTCGCCGAGAGCAACGACCCGGACGCGCTCGACCTGATCGAAGCCGCCGTGATCGACGGCACGACCGTCGTCGTGGAGGCCGCCGTCGACGCCTTCGAACGGATGCGCAGTATCGCCGCCGTCGACCGCGCGCGCCGCTGGGCCCAGCGCCCCGACGTGCTCGGGGCCGCCGCCGGACGCATGCTCGCCTGCCGCGGCGGCGTCCAGGACCGCGACCTCGTCCTCGGCGCCCTCCGTGAGGCCGTACGCGGCGAAGGACCCGACGCGCCCACGCTGTGGACCCTCGTCGACGGCACCGGCCGCCTCGGCATCGCCTGCGCCGCCCCCGTCCTGCGCCACATCTACCGCGAGACGGCCTCTTCCCATCTCCGCGGCCGCGCCGCCCGCGCCCTGGCCGCCACCGACCCCTCCTTCGCCACCGGCTTCGCCGTCGAATGCCTGTGGGACTGCGAGGAGACCACCCGCGAACTCGCCGCCCGGCACGCCGAGACCGGCGACGCCCGGGTCGTGGAGCGCCTGCGCCGCCTGGCGGCCGATCCGGCCGAGGAGGCGGAGGTGCAGACGGCGGTCCGCAGCCGCTTCGGACCCGACGCCGCCCTCGGCTGACCCCGTGCACGCACCCGGCGGGCGGACGACCGCCCGCCGGGTGAACAGCGGGTGTCCCGCAGGTCAGGCGGTCATGACCGTCGTCTGACCTGCTCGGGTGTGCAGCCCAACGCTCATGGGACGTTCCCCGAGCGGAAAGATCGAAGTCGACGCGGCCACGTCCTGCACGGCGACAACACCCGTATGCGTGTCGTCATCGTGACCGAATCCTTTCCCCCCGATGTGAACGGCGTGGCTCACTGCGCGCTCCAGACCGCCCGGCACCTCGTAGATCGCGGTCACCATCCGATAGTCGTCGCCCCCGCCCCCGCTCCGGGCAGCGGACCGGACACGGACGCCCCGTGCCCGGTCGTCCGGATCCCCTCCCTCCCGCTCCCCGGCTACCCCCAGGTCCGCGTCGCCCTGCCCAGCCGGCGCCTCGCCGCGGCGCTCGTCGAGCACCGCGCCGACCTGGTCCATCTCGCCAGCCCCTTCGTCCTCGGCGTCCGCGGCATGGCCGCCGCCGCCAGGCTCGGCATCCCCGCCGTCGCCGTCTATCAGACCGACCTGGCCGGATACGCCCGCACCTACATGGGTGCGGGCGAGGCGGCTGCCTGGCGGCGGATCCGCTCCGTGCACGCCGCCGCCGACCGCACCCTTGCCCCGTCCAGCGCCGCCCTCGGCGACCTGGAGGCGCACGGCGTGCCCCGGGTCCGGCTGTGGCCGCGAGGCGTGGACACCGTACGTTTCCGGCCAGATCTCCGTGACGAGGCCCTGCGCCGCGAACTCGCCCCCAACGGCGAGGTCATCGTCGGTTACGTCGGCCGGCTCGCCCCCGAGAAACACGTCGAACTCCTCGCCGGAGCCTGCGGCCTGCCCGGCGTCAAGGTCGTGATCGTCGGCGACGGGCCCAGCCACGCCCACCTCACCGAGGCTCTGCCCGGCGCCGCCTTCCTCGGCCGCCGCACCGGAGGCGACCTCGCGCGGATCTTCGCCTCGCTGGACGTGTTCGCGCACACCGGCCCCTTCGAGACGTTCTGCCAGACCGTCCAGGAGGCCATGGCCAGCGGGATCCCGGTCGTCGCACCCGCCGCCGGCGGCCCGCTCGATCTGGTCGCCCACGGCCGCACCGGACTGCTCGTCCCGCCGCGCGACGTCACCGCCGTGACGGACGCCGTCCGCGAACTGGCCGCCGACCCGGCGCGGCGGACCGCGTTCGGCACCGCCGCGCGCACCATGGTCGAGGGCCGCACCTGGGCCGCCGTCGGCGACCAGCTGATCGCCCACTACGGCGACGTCCTCGCGGCCCGCAGGACGGCGGTGGCGGCATGACCGGCCAGTCCCTGCGCATCGTCCGGCTCGCCAACTTCGTCGCCCCGGCCTCCGGCGGGCTGCGCACCGCCCTGCGCGAGCTGGGCAAGGGCTTCCAGGCAGCCGGCCACGAACCGGTGCTCATCGTGCCCGGCGAACGGCACACCGACCGCGACACCGAGCAGGGCCGGGTCATCACCCTGCCCGGCCCGCTGCTGCCCGGCACCGGCGGCTACCGCGTCCTCACCGACAAGCGCCGGGTGGCCGCCCTCCTGGAGGAGCTGGCTCCGGACCGCCTGGAGGTCTCCGACCGTACGACCCTGCGCTGGACCGGCCGCTGGGCCCGCCGCGCGCGTGTGCCCGCCGTGATGGTCTCCCACGAGACCGCCGACGGCGTGCTGCGCACCTGGGGTCTGTCCGAGAACCTCTCCCGCCGGGCCGCCGATGCCCTCAACACCCGCACCGCGCACGTCTACTCGCGGGTGGTGTGCACGACCGAGTTCGCCGAGCGCGAGTTCGTGCGCATCGGCGCGCGCAACGTCGTACGCGCCCCCCTCGGCGTCGACCTGATGGAACGGCACCCCGCACTGCACGACCCGGGCCTGCGCACCCTCCACGCGCGCGGTGGCGAGGCGCTGCTCGTCATGTGCTCGCGGCTGTCCGTGGAGAAGCGGCCGGGCACGGCTCTGGACGCCTTGGAGGCGCTGCTGCGCCGCGGGCGGCGGGCAGTGCTCGTGGTGGCCGGGGACGGGCCGCTCAAGGCCCGCCTGGAGCAGCGTGCGCGGGAGCTCGGGCTGCCGGTGACGTTCCTCGGGCACGTCGCCGACCGGGCCGCGCTCGGCGCCCTCCAGGCCACCGCGGACGTCGCCCTCGCGCCCGGGCCCGCCGAGACCTTCGGGCTCGCCGCCCTGGAGGCCATGGCGTGCGGCACGCCCGTCGTGGCGAGCGCGTCGTCCGCGCTGCCCGAGGTCATCGGCTCCGCCGGGGCCACGGCCGCCGACCGCGGCGAGGCGTTCGCCGACGCCGTGGAAATGCTCCTCGATCGCGGCGAACCCGAGCGGCGCGAGGCGGCCCGCGCGCGTGCCGAGTGCTTCGGCTGGGGAACGGCCGTGGAATCGTTCCTGGCGGCCCACGATGCCGAGGTGCTCCGCCCGCTCCGCCCCACCGGCGTCCGGCGCTCCGTGGCGGAGGGCGTGGCATGACGCACGGTGCCGCAGGGCGTGGCATGAGACCCGTCCGCTTCGTCGCCCTCGGGGACTCGCTCACCCAGGGCGTGGGCGACCCCGCCGGGGACGGCTGGCGGGGCTGGGCCGCGCTGCTCGCGCCCTCCCTCGCCGACACCGCCGACGGTGTGCGGTTCACCAACCTCGCGGTCAGCGGCGCACAGACCCGTGACGTCATGGAGCGGCAGACGCCGGCCGCCCTCGAACTCCGTCCCGACGTGGTCTCGGTGGTGATCGGCGTCAACGACACACTGCGCCGCACCTTCGACATCCAGGCGGTGGCCGCCCATCTCGACCAGGTCTACGCGACCTTCACGCGCGCGGGCGCCACCGTGCTCACAGCCTGTCTGCCCGACCCCGGCGCGATGCTGGGCCTGCCGGGCGCCCTGGCTCGCCCGCTGGCCCGCCGGCAACGGGCCGTCAACACGATCGTCCACGCGCTGTCCGAACGCTACGGCGCCCTCCACCTGCACGCCGCGGACGGAACCTGGATCACCGACCGGGCCCTGTGGAGCGCGGACCGGCTGCACCCGGGCGAGCGCGGGCACCGGCAGCTCGCCGTCCGCTTCCACGCCCTGCTCACCGAGGCGGGCCGTGCGACGGGGCTGCCGCCCTCGCCCGAGCCGGAGTTCCCCGCGCCGACCAAGGCGGCGAGCCTGCTGTGGCTGGCCACGGCCGGCACCGGCTGGGTGGTCCGGCGCTGCCACGATCTGCTGCCGCAGCTGTTCCGCCTGGCGGCCGACGAAATGCGCCACCGGGCCCGGGGCACCAGTGCCCGCCTCGACGTGAGTGCCTCGGCAGCGGTGTCCGCGGCCCTGGCCGCTCTGACGGAGGGCACCAGGGAGGACGCCGAGGCTCAGCGGCGCCCTGCCGGAACGAACCCGACGGTGATCCCGGCTCCCGCGCGAGCGGCCGCGACGGGAGGCTCCGTCCGCGCTGCCGCGCAGGTGGACACGGCCCGCGAGTCCACCGTGCCGGACACGGCCTGCGCGGGCGTCGGGACGCCGGCGGCGCCGACCTCCGCGATCACCGGGTAGCGTCCGGCGGCCGGAGGTCCGCAGCCGAGACCGCCGGCCGGCCGGTACTCGTGAATCGTTCAACGATCCTTCAATATGCTTGTTGTCTCGTCCCGGTGCGTGCGATTGAATTCCGGGCATGGCAGAGCAGTTGGCGGCACTGGCCCACGACCGTGCGCTCCTGGGGCGCACGAGCACGGCGGAGCGGGTGTCGGACATCCTCCGGACCCGTATCGCCGACGGGTACTTCCCGCCCGGCACCCGGCTGTCGGAGGACGGCATCGGCGGGGCGCTCGGGGTGTCCCGCAACACCCTGCGCGAGGCGTTCCGGCTGCTCACGCACGAACGCCTGCTGGTCCATGAACTCAACCGCGGTGTGTTCGTGCGGGTCCTGACCGTCGAGGACGTCGAGGACATCTACCGCACGCGCTCCCTGGTCGAGTGCGCCGTCGTCCGTGGGCTCGGCGAGCCGCCGTACCGGCTGGAGGGGGTGGCCGCGGCGGTGGCCGAGGGCGAGTCGGCTACCGCCGAGAACGACTGGAAGGTGCTGGGCACCGCCAACATCCACTTCCACCGGGAACTGGTCGCCCTCGCCGGCAGCGAACGCACCGACGAACTGATGCGCAGCGTCTTCGCCGAGCTGCGGCTCGCCTTCCACGTCGTCGACGACCCGCGCCGGCTGCACGAGCCCTACCTCGCCCGCAACCGCGAGATCCTGGGCGCGCTGCGGGCCGGCGACAAGCGCGGGGCCGAGCGACTGCTGGAGATGTACCTCAGGGACTCGCTGGAGCGGGTCGTGGAGGTGTACCGGCGACGGGTCGCCCCGTGAGCGGCGCGGTGCCGTACCGGCGACAACGACCCGCGGCTGCGCCGGCCAAACACGGCGGAGCCGCTCGTTTGGGTCGATGTCAGACCGAGGACCTAGTCTGTGCACCGTGACTTCGCCTGCATCGACGGACAGTGTTCCGCCCCAGCT
>NZ_CM002285.1:8050911-8054639 GCF_000497445.1 Streptomyces roseochromogenus subsp. oscitans DS 12.976
GCACCGCGCCGCTGCACGACCTCGACGCGCGCAAGGCCAACCTGGCTGGTGAGTACTCGGTGTACGGCATGGCCGAGGTGGCCCTCGCCGCCATCGACCTGGTCACGCTCAACATGGACTTCGACACCGGCGCCGACCACGAGCAGATCGTGGCCCGGCTCGTCCCGCGTATCGCCGCCCAGGCCGCGCACCGGCCCACCGCCGAACACGAGCGCGTGGCCCGCTGGGTCCTGGAGAACCTGATCAACGTCGGCAGCGTCGACCGCGGCTTCCGCGCCGTCTACGGCACCTTCGCCCAGGACGGCACGTACGTCCGCAGGGACTACGACTTCAAACTGATCGAAGAGGTCCCGGGCCCCGGCGGCACGGTCTATCTGCGCACGACGGACGAGGCGGTCAACGTCCTGGTCGGCGCCCTCGACACCGACGTCACCAGCGCCCAGATCGCCGCCGAGGTCAAGCTGGAGGTGCTGATCAGCCGCGGCCGGCTGGCCGACGCCCAGCTCGCCGCCGAGCAGGCCCGCTACCGCACGGTGCAGTACTCGGAGACCCTGCGCCGCGCCCTGGAGGCCACCCGGCGCAACGTCCGCGCGGTCGACTGGCTGAGCGCCGTGCCCGACATGATCGCCGAGGCCCTGGACCACGTGGCCGACCGCTACCGCCACGAGAACGCGATCCTCACCAACATCCGCAAGGCCCGCGACGAGACCGAGGAGCCCGAGCACAAGCGGCGCGCCGCCGAGCTGGTCGACATCGTCAAGGACTGCATCCGGCGGCACACCCAGCTCCAGTCGCGGCTGCTGGAGGCGGGGCCGCTGTTCCGTGCCGAGCAGGACCGGCAGGCCTTCGCCACACCGGCGACGACCTCCGGCACGGACCTGTACGGCCATCTCCTCGCCCCCGTCCTGCCGTTGCCGCTGGAGCAGGCGATCCGGGTCACGGACGCGTTCTTCGCGAACGGCACGGGGTTGCGTACCCCGGTGTCGGTGCGGGTCGGCGACCTCGTCGAGATACTGCTGACGCCGCCGGTGGAGCGGGAGCATCTGGGCGCGGAGATGCCTGAGCCGGATCTGATCGCCACGCCGGACGACAGCCGGTTCAGCGAGGAGCAACTGGCCGCCGCGATGGAGCTGTTGGACCTTCCGGCCGATGCGCCGCGCAGGCTGTCGGGCCTGCTGGCCGAGGCGCGGCGGACGGGGGATCCCGATCTGGCCTATCTGGTGGCCCTGTTGGCGGTCCACGCGGCCAGTCCCGCGGTCGGCACAGCCTACCGCCAGGGCGAGGAGAAGCTGTTGTTCGCCGTGGACGACGGGACCGAACTGGACGATCCCGAGTTCGGCGGGGCCGACCTCATCGTCGGGACCGCGCTGCTGGATGCGGCGGGGATGGCCGCGGACCGGACGGAAGCAGCATGAGCAGACAAGAACGCGACAAGGAGCCGAAGCCGTGACCGAGCACGTCGACCGGAGTGAGCCCGAGCCCGCCGCCGCGCCGGCCGGTTCCGCCGTCACCCCCGCCGACGCCGCCGACGCGGCGCGGCTCGTCGCCTTCGGGCTGCAGCCCAAGCTGCAGCCCGCGCGGGACCAGGAGTACACGGAACTGCTGCGCCGCCACCGGGACGACCCGGCGTTCGCACGGCTCGCCGACGCCGTCGCCGCCGGTCTGGGGCTCGTCGTGCTGGAGGTGTCCCCGCGCGCGGGGATGGCCGTGACGGCCGCCGAGGACTCGGTGTTCGCCGTCCGCATGGGCGACTACGCGCGTCGTACCGCTGCCGACTCGGGCGACCGCTTCCTGCACGGCCTCGCCCATCTCGCCGCCGCCGCACTGGCGTTCCCGCGCCCGGAGGACCTGGCCGACGACACCTACGTCGGCCGCGTCACCGTCAACGGCGTCGACGCCTTCGTACGGCAGGCCTGCCGGCGCCTGGAGGAGCGAGCCGAGGAACTGGGCGAGAACACCGACCCGGCGACCGGCGCGCCCGGCCTTGAGGCCGCCTGGCGGATCTGGGCCAGACGCAGCGCCACCGGCGCCACCAAGGACGCCCGCCGGCCGGCCGCCTCCACCACCGGCATCGTCGCCAAGGCCCTGGCCTTCCTCACCGACTCGGGCTTCCTGCAGCGCACCGGCGACGACAGCGGCGGCACCTACCGCACCACGGCCCGCTACCAGCTCCAGGTCCGGGACATGGCCGGCAGCGCCGCCCTGTCCGAACTGCTCGAGCTGGGCGTCGTACCGGTGACCGACGGCACCGCCAGCCTGCTGCCCGCCGACGACACCGAGGACCTGGAGCTGGTGGCCGACGCCGGGCTGCCGTTCCACTCCTGAGGCGCACCAGCGCCACCAGCCCCTGAACCACCGCACCTTTCACCAGACTTACGAGAGTCCGCCATGTACGAGCTGTCCCGGGTCCGCCTCTACTCCATCGGTCCCGCCGGTGCGCGCTATGCCGACACCGTGCTTGACCTGCGGGGTGTCGGCGAGCCCGTGCCCGACCCGGCGCCCACGCAGGCGGAGTTCTTCGAGGAGGAGCCGTCCGGCCCGCCGCGCCGGCCCGCGCCCGCGGGCGTGCTCTTCCTGGAGAACGGCGGCGGCAAGTCCGTGCTGCTGAAGCTGATCTTCTCGGTGATGCTGCCGGGCCACCGCAACACCCTCGGCGGCGCCAGCTCCGGTGTGCTGCGCAAGTTCCTGCTGGCCGACGACTGCGGGCACGTGGCGCTGGAGTGGCAGCACGTGCAGACCGGCGAGTGCGTCGTCGTCGGCAAGGTGAGCGAGTGGCGCGGGCGGCAGGTGTCCAACGACCCGCGGAAGTTCGCCGAGGCCTGGTACTCGTTCCGGCCCGGTCCCGGTCTGAGCCTGGACAACCTGCCGGTCGCCGAGGCCACCGCCGTACGGCCGCCCGTCGAGGGCATCTCGGGCGCCCAGGGCCGGCGCCGCACCATGAAGGGCTTTCGCGACGCCCTCATGGAGGCGGGCAAGGCCTACCCGCATCTGGAGGTGCACTGGGAGGAGATCCACGACCGCTGGATCGAGCACCTCGGCGACCTCGGCCTCGACCCCGAACTCTTCCGCTACCAGCGGGAGATGAACGCCGACGAGGGCGAGGCGGCCGGTCTCTTCGCGGTGAAGAAGGACTCCGACTTCACCGACCTGCTGCTGCGCGCCGTCACCGACACCCGGGACACCGACGGCCTCGCCGACCTCGTCAGCGGCTTCGGCAACAAGCTGGGCCGGCGCGCCGAGCTGATCGCCGAACGGGACTTCACCGCCGGCTCGGCCGACCTGCTCGGCCGGATCGTCGAGGCCGCCGAAGCCCGTTCACGCGCGCGTGACATCCACGCCGGCGCCGAGCGCCGTACCCGCAGCCTCGCCCGGCGGCTGTCCGCACGGGCGGTGCGGGAGCGGGTGCGGGCCGCTGACCTCGCCCAGCGGGTCACGGCCGCCGCCTACGCCCTCACCCACTCCGAGGGCGCCCGCGAGCGCAGCGCCCTGATCGCCGCCGAACTCGCCTACCGGCACGCCTCGTTGGCCCTCGCCGCCGCCGAGAAGTCCGCCGCCGCTCAGAAGCGCGAGCTGGCCGACGCGCGCACCCTGCACTCGGCCTGGCAGGCGGCCGAGGCCGTGCTGCGGCACCGCGCCGCCGCCGACCGCGTCGCGCGCGTGTCCGCCGCCATCCAGGAGGCCGAGCGGGACGCCGCACCCGCGCTCGCCGCGCGCGCCAAGGCCGCCAT
>NZ_CM002285.1:8055099-8056424 GCF_000497445.1 Streptomyces roseochromogenus subsp. oscitans DS 12.976
AGCGCTCCGCCGCGCTGCAGGAGGTCAGCGACTCCGCCTACCGCGACTCCACCGCCGCCGCGACCGAGGCGCAGCGCGCCCGCAGCGAGACCGGGCACCTGCGCCAGCGCCTCGCCGAGGTCGAGCAGGAGACCGCCGAGGCGGTCCGCGCGGGCTGGCTCGACGACAGCGCTCCGGACGCCGACCCGGCGCGTGCTGCGCTTGCCGCCAGCGATGCCGAGAAGACCGCCGTCGCAGCCTGGGACGCGGCCCGTGAGGCCGCCCGCAAGGTCACCGAGCACGCGCGCGAGGCGGCTTCCACGGAGTCCCGGGCGGAACTGACCGCGGCCCGCGCGGCGGACGCCGCGACGGCGGCCGAGCGCGCCTTCGAGGCCGAGCGGCGCCTCGCCGAGTCCCTGGCCGCCGAGGAGCGGCTCGCGGAACTGCTCAGCCTGCCGGGTGCGCCAGGCCGGGCCCGGGTGCCCGCCCCGAGGGCTGACATGGACGACGACACGCGCGCGGCATCCACGGCGGACCCGGACGGCCCCGGCGACGGTCCGCTCACCTCCGAGGAACTCGACCGCTTCGCCGACGAGTTGCGCGAGCTGCTGGACGACGCCGTGTCGAGTGCCGAACGGCACCTGTTCGACCTGCGCACCGCCGCCGCCGACGACTCCCGCATCCTTGGGGCTCTCGGTGACGGCGGACTGCTGCCGCCCGGCCCGGACGTCCTCGCCACCGTGGAGTTCCTCGGCGAGCACGGCATCCCGGCGCTGCCCGGCTGGCGCTATCTCGCCCAGGCCGTCGACCCCGCCGACCACGCGCGTGTGCTCGCCACCCGCCCTGAACTGGTCGACGGCGTGATCATCACCGACCCGGACACACACGCGCGTGCCCGCCAGGCGCTCGGCGACGCGGCCCTGCTGCCCCGCTCCGCCGTCGCCGTCGGCACGGGCCGCCGCCCTGCTCGCCCCGCCGCCCGCCGGCAGCGCCGCCCCCGGTGACGTCTTCCTCGTGCCGCCGAACCCGGCCATGCACGACGAGCACGCAGCCGACGAGGAACGGCAGGCGCTGCGCGCGCGGGCGACCGAGCGCGACGAGGAGATCCGCACCCTCGCCGCCCGCCTCGGCAAGGACCGCGAACTGGCCGCCCGGCTCGCCTCCTGGCGCACCGGCTGCCCCGCCGGCCGCCTCACCGAGCTGGCCCAGACCGCCGGGGAGACCCGCGCGTTCGCCGAGGAGGCCGAGGCCGAGCTGGCCGAGGCACGCACCCTGCGCGCGGAGGCGGACGAGGCCGCCGCCGAGACCGCACAGGTCCGCGACGAGCGGCAGGAGGCCGCGCAGAA
>NZ_CM002285.1:8056884-8075507 GCF_000497445.1 Streptomyces roseochromogenus subsp. oscitans DS 12.976
CTGCCTGGAGCGTGCTCGCGCCGCCGACGAGGACCGCCGCGCCGCCCAGCGCGCCGCCGACGACGCCCGCCGCACTGCCCGCGCCCTGCGCGCCGAGCGCTCCGAGATCGCCGGCGCCCCGGACGACGTACCGGTCGAGGACGCGGACGCCCCCAAGGCGTCCCTGCCCGCCCTCCGCGAGGCCTACCGCGCTGCCTCCCAGCTGTACGAGAAAGTCGGCGTCGGCGCCGACCTGCGCGCCGAGCAGGCCCGTGCGGAGAGCGACGAGAGCGCCGCCCGTGCCGAGCTGGACCGGCTCAGCAACAAGGTCCGCACCCGCGCGGAGCAGCTGCTTCAGTCGCCCGACGGCTCCGACGGTCCCTCCCGGCAGGCCGCCGCCGCCCGCGCGGAGGAACTGGTGCAGCTCCTGGAGACCCGGATGTCGACGGCGAGCGAGCAGCTCGGCCGGCTGCGCGGCGAGGCCGAGCGGCACGCGCCCGAGGACGGCGAGGCGCACACCGAGCTGCCGGAGGAACTCGTCCCGTGCGACGCCGAGCACGCCCAGGCGAAGCTGCGCACCGCGACCGGCGAGCTCGCCTCCCGTACCGAGGCGCTGGCCGAGGCCCGCGAGGCACACGCCGAGCTGCTGGAGGCCCACCGGGCCGCCGAGGACGCGGCCGGCGGCTTCGACGAGATCGCCGCGATGCTCCGCGACCTGCTGCGCGAACACGCCCCCGAGGAGGAGCAGGAGGAGCCTGAGCCGTACCCCGGCAGCCTGGAGGAGGCCCGGCACTCCGCGGCCGAGGCGCGCCGCTCGCTGCGCGGCTGCGCCGCCGACCTGTCCGCCGCCGAGGCGGCCGTGCGCGAGGCGAGCGATGTGCTGGTCCGGCACGCCAACTCCACGCGCTACGAGCAGGTCCGCACCCCGGCCCGGCAGCAGATCCGCGAACTGCCCGCCTCCGCGCTGCCGGAGCACGCGCAGAAGTGGGCGGACGCCTTCGCGCCCCGACTGCGCGTCCTGACGGACGAGTTGGCTCAGCTGGAGCGCAACCGCGACTCGATCGTGGACCGCCTGCGCGGCCTGGTCGAGTCCGCCCTCGCCACCCTGCGCTCCGCCCAGCGGCTCTCCCGCCTCCCCGAAGGCCTCGGCGAATGGTCCGGGCAGGAGTTCCTGCGCATCCGCTTCGAGGAGCCCGACCAGGCCACGCTCACCGAGCGGCTCGGCGAAGTCATCGACGAGGCCACGCGCGCGGCCGTGAAGAAGAACTCCGACCTGCGCCGTGACGGCATGTCCCTGCTGCTGCGGGGCGTCGCAGCCGCCCTTCAGCCGAAGGGTGTCGCGGTCGAGATCCTCAAGCCGGACGCCGTACTGCGCGCGGAACGCGTCCCGGTCGGTCAGATGGGCGACGTCTTCTCCGGCGGCCAGCTGCTCACCGCCGCGATCGCGCTGTACTGCACGATGGCCGCCCTGCGTTCGAACGACCGAGGGCGGGACAAGCACCGGCACGCCGGCACGCTGTTCCTGGACAACCCCATCGGCCGCGCCAACGCCACGTACCTGCTGGAGCTGCAGCGAGCCGTGTCGGACGCGCTCGGCGTGCAGCTCCTGTACACCACCGGCCTGTTCGACACGACCGCGCTCGCCGAGTTCCCGCTGGTCATCCGGCTGCGTAACGACGCCGACCTCCGGGCGGGCCTGAAGTACATCAGCGTGGAGGAGCACCTCCGGCCCGGTCTGCCGCAGCAGGCCCAGGCCGGAGAGGCGGTGCACAGCGAGATCACGGCGACGAGGATGTTCAAGAAGCCGGCGTGACGTTCACGCGTCCTCTTTCACGAGGTCCGCGCACTTCTCGCCGATCATCATCGTCGTGATGCACGGATTGACGGCGATCAGGTCCGGCATCACCGACCCGTCGGCCACCCGCAGCCCCTCGACCCCCTTGACCCGCAGCCGCGGGTCGAGCGGGGCCGAGGGGTCGTCGTCGGCGCCCATCTTCACCGTGCAGGACGGGTGGTAGACGGTGTTGTGCGTCTTATGGATGTAGTCCAGCAGCTCGTCGTCCGTCCGGACGTCCGGACCCGGAGCCAGTTCCGCGCCCGTCCAGCCGCCGAGCGCGGGCTGTGCGGCGATGCGGCGCGCCAGCTTCAGCCCGTACGTCATCACCCGCACATCGTGCTCGTGCGTGAAGTACCGCGGATCCACCTTCGGTTTGTCCCGGAAATCGCGGGTCCGCAGCCGTACCGTGCCGCGCGACCTCGCCTTCGTCACATTGGGTGTCAGACAGAACGCGTTCTCGGAGGTGGGGTAGCCCCAGCGGGCGGTGTTCATGTCGAAGGGCACGGACCCGTAGTGGAACATCAGGTCGGGCCGGTCCAGGCCGGGCTCGGTGTCGTAGAAGATGCCCGCCTCCCACCACTGGCTCGACAGGGTGGGCATGGGCTGCTTCGCCTCCCACATGATCACGCCCTCCGGGTGGTCCTGGAGGTTCTCGCCGACGCCGGGGGAGTCGACGACGACGTCCACGCCGACCTCGCGCAGCTGCCCGGCCGGGCCGATGCCGGACAGCATCAGCAGCTTGGGGGAGTCGATCGAGCCGCACGAGACGATCACCTCGCGCCGGGCCCGTACCGTGCGGGTGTGCACCAGGTCGGGGTCCAGGTACTCGGCGCCCACACACCGGCGGCCCTCCAGCACCAGCCGTTTCGCACGCACCCCGGTCCGGACGTCAAGATTCGGACGTTTGCCCATCACGGGGTGCAGATAGGCGACGGACGACGACTGGCGGATGTTGTTCTCGTCGGAGTTGATCTGGAACCAGTTGGCCCCGCGCACCACCGTCTTCCCGGTGTTGAACGCGACCGTGGGTATCCCGGCCTGCGCGCACGCCTCCAGCAGGGCCGCGCCGCACGGATCGGCGCCCTTCAGCGTGCGCAGCCTCACCGGGCCGGTGCGGCCGTGGTGGTCGCCGGGCGCGTCGTTGTTCTCCAGCCGCCGGTACAGCGGGAACAGGTCGGCCGCGCTCCAGCCCGTACAGCCCCGGGCGGCCCAGTCGTCCAGGTCCTCCGCCGGTGCCCAGAAGGCGATGGCGGAATTGTGCGAGGAACAGCCGCCCAGCACTTTCGCGCGCGCGTGCCGCATAAAACTGTTGCCGCTGGCCTGTGGTTCGACCGGGTAGTCCCAGTCGTAGCCGGACTCCAGCAGACCCATCCAGCGCTCCAGCCGGAGAACGTCGTCGTCGCCGACGTCGCTCGGCCCCGCCTCCAGCACGCACACCGTCACGGACGGGTCCTCGGAGAGCCGTGCCGCCACCACGTTGCCCGCCGTGCCGCCGCCGACCACCACGTAGTCGAACTCATCGATGCTCATGTGACCTCCTTGCCTGACAGAACAGGTGGATTCGGGCGGTGTCAGTCGGCCGCCGGAGCGGTGAGGGGAGCCGAGGAGGCGGCGGACGCCGTCTCCAGCCGGTGTTCGGCGAGCACGCCGGTGCGGTGGCGCTGCACGAACCAGTAATAGGCGAAGCCGCCGCCCGCGATGACCGCGACGAACAGCACCGCGCCCCAGCGCAGATACCAGTGGTACGGCGCACTCGCGTTGTAGACGGCGGCGCGCGGCCAGATGAGGTTGACCGTCATGGCCGCGCCCCACACGACCGCGACGATGTTGACGAGCAGCCCCCAGCGGCCCAGCGAGAACCTGCCCCCGCCGGCCGGCTGCCACTTCCCGCGCAGCCGGGCCACCAGCATGGGCACGGTGACGCCCAGGTAGGCGAGGTAGATCATGATGATGCCGATGCTGGTGACGACCGTGAAGATCTGC
Source organism: Streptomyces roseochromogenus subsp. oscitans DS 12.976 (assembly GCF_000497445.1). Classification (NCBI taxonomy): domain Bacteria; kingdom Bacillati; phylum Actinomycetota; class Actinomycetes; order Kitasatosporales; family Streptomycetaceae; genus Streptomyces; species Streptomyces roseochromogenus. The sequence goes on from NZ_CM002285.1 coordinate 8,060,684, forward strand.
GGCTGGCGGATGTTGACCACGAGGATCGCCAGCGCCAGCACGCCGATGATCACGGCCGGCAGGACGGGGGTCTTGAAGCGCGGGCTGACCCGGGCCAGCAGCGAGGACGCGGGCAGGTTGTTGTCCCGGGCCATGGCGAACGCCAGCCGGATCGCCGCCGTGTGCACGGCCAGCGCGCACACCGTGACCGCGATCAGCACACACCACAGCATCGCCTTGCCGGCGGTCGGACCGAGGACGTCGAGCACCACGTACTGCAGGCCGTCCGTGGACAGCTTGTCGCTCTTGAGGCTGGAGACGCTCATCAGCGCCAACAGGAGCACCAGTCCGCCGAGGATGAAGGAGGCGACGATCGCGCGGATGATGGCGCGCGGGGCGTTCCGGGACGGGTCCAGTGACTCCTCGCCGAGCGAGGCGGCGGTGTCGAAGCCGTACATGACGTACGCCGAGGCCAGCGACGCCACCAGGAACGCGCCGAGATAGCCGGTCGAGTAGCCCGCACCGGTGTGGTTCGTCTGCATGACGACTTGAGGACCGCGGGTGATGTGGACGGCGAACAGGATGATCAATACAACGGTCGCGATCAACTCGATGAAGACACCCGCTGTGTTGATCGTGGCCATCAACTTGACGCCGAACGCATTGATCAATGTGGTGAACAGAATCAACACGCCCGCCAGGATCACCGCATTGGTCGCCACGTCGTACTTCCCGGTGCCGTCCCCGACGAACTGGAACGTGGACGAGATCTGCGGCAGCGTCAACTGGTAGGCCAGCGCGACCGCCGAGATGGACACGATGGACGCGATCAACATCATCCACCCGGCCAGCCAGCCGAGATGCGGATTGCCGATCTTCTTCGACCAGTTGTAGACGGAGCCGGCCACCGGGTAGCGGGCGGCGAGTTCGGCGAAGCACAGGGCGACCATGAACTGGCCGACGAACACCATCGGCCACGACCACCAGTAGGCCGGACCGCCGCTGCCGTAGCCGAAGTAGAACAGCTGGAAGGTGCCGGTCAGGATGGAGATGTAGCTGATCCCGGCGGCGAAGGTGTGGAAGTTGCCGAGCGTGCGTTTGAGTTCGGGTTTGTAGCCGAATTCGGCGAGTTCGGCGTCGTCGTGGTGTGGGCCTGGCGATTGCTCCGTGGCTGTCATGAACGGACTCCTCTGGCTGTCAGTCGAACCAGCCCTGTGGTGCCGGCGCGGTGGTGCGCCAGATGTGTTTCGTCTCGCGGTACTCGGCGAGTCCCGCCGGTCCGAGTTCACGCCCGCACCCGGACTGCTTGTAACCACCCCATTCGGCCTGCGGCACATACGGGTGGTAGTCGTTGATCCAGACCGTGCCGAGGCGCAGGCCCGCCGCGACCCGGGCGGCCCTGGCCTCGTCGCCGGTCCACACGGCGCCCGCGAGGCCGTAGACCGTGTCGTTGGCGAGCCGCACGGCCTCGTCCTCGGTGGTGAACCGCTCGACGGTCAGCACCGGCCCGAAGGACTCCTCGCGGACCACCGACATGCCGCTGGTGCACGCGTCCAGGACGGTCGGGAGGTAGTAGAAGCCCTCGTCATAGCCGGGGCCGGAGGGCCGGGCGCCGCCGCAGCGCAGCACCGCGCCCTCCTCGATGCCCCGGGCCACATAGGCCTCGACCTTCGCCCGGTGGGCCGCCGAGATCAGCGGCCCGGTCTGTGCCCGTTCATCGAACGGGCCGCCCAGCCGGATCAGTTGAGCCCGGCGTACGACCTCGTCCGTGAACCGGTCGTGCAGCACGTCCTCGACCAGCAGCCGGGCCCCGGCCGAGCAGACCTGCCCGGAGTGCAGGAAGACCGCCGTGAGCGCCATGTCGACGGCCGCCTCGAAGCCGGCGTCCGCGAAGACGATGTTGGGGTTCTTCCCGCCGAGTTCGAGCGCCACCTTCTTCACCGTGCCGGCCGCCGCGGCCATCAGCCGGCGGCCGGTTTGCAGACCGCCGGTGAAGGAGACCAGGTCGACGTCCGGATGGTCGCCCAGCGGGGCGCCCGCCTCCGGACCGGCGCCCAGCACCAGATTGGCCACGCCCGGCGGCAGCCCCGCCTCCGCCAGCAGCCGCGTCAGGTGGATCGCGGTGTGCGGGGTCAGCTCGCTCGGCTTCAGCACGAACGTGTTGCCCGCCGCGAGGGCCGGGGCGACCTTCCACGCGGTCTGCAGCAGCGGATAGTTCCACGGCGTGATCAGGGCGCACACGCCGACCGGTTCGTGCACGACCCGGCTGTCGACGCCCTCCCGGCCCGTGTCGACCACCCGCCCGGTCTCGCTCGCCGCCAGCCGCCCGAAGTACCGGAAACAGTTGACGACATCGTCAATGTCGTACACGCTCTCCACCAGCCTCTTGCCGGTGTCAAGAGATTCGGCGCGGGCCAGGGCGTCCCGGTCGCGGACGAGGAGGTCCGCGACCCGCAGGAGCAGATCACCGCGCCCCGCCGCCGGTGTGCGCGGCCAGGGGCCGGTGTCGAAGGCCCGCCGGGCCGCCGCGATCGCCTCCACGGTGTCCTTGCCGCCGGCCTCGTCGACGACGCCGACCAGGGAGCCGTCGGCGGGACAGCGGATCTCCCGGGTGCGCCCGTCCAGGGCGCCGCGCCACGCGCCGTCGATGTAGAGGTCAGGCATCGGCGTCTCCCAGCCGGCCGAGCAGCCACTCGTGGAAGATCCCGATGTGGTGCTCGTTGGGGACGAGGACCCCGCCGCTTCGGTACGCGCGCGAGGACATCGCCGGCTGGGTGCGCTCGCACGCCTCGAAATCCTGCAGATTGACCCGGTGGAACAGCTCCACGGAGTGCGACACGTCAGCGCCCGACGCCACCACCTCCGGCGCGTACAGCCAGTCGCACTCCACGACCGTGCGGTCCTCGGCCAGCGGGAACATCCGGTGCACGATGACGTGGTCGGGGACGAGATTGACGAACACGGTCGGCTTGACCGTGATGGCGTAGTAGCGGCGGTCCTGGTCCGCGCCGACCTCGGGGAGCTTGGCGAAGCCCGCGCTGCCGTCGACCGTGAACCCCTTGATCTCCGCGCCGAACTCCGCGCCGTGCCCGACGTAGTACTGGGCGGCGTACCCGTCCGCGAACTCCGGGAGCACCTCGACGAGCTCGGGGTGGATCGTCGCGCAGTGGTAGCACTCCATGAAGTTCTCTACGATCAGCTTCCAGTTGGCCCGCACGTCGTAGGTGATGCGTCTGCCCAGGGCCAGTCGCTCGGTGCCGTAGTGCTCGATGGCGGCCGCGTCGCCGAGCCGTTCCACGGCCGCGTACATCACGGTGTCCTCGAAGGAGGGCGGTTCGTCTGCGAGGCACACCCACGCGTAGCCGAGCCATTCACGCAGGGCCACATTGATCAACCCGTACGCGACTCGATCAATATCCGGCATCTTGATCAAGTTGGGTGCTGCGATCAACTTGCCGTCAAGGTCGTACGTCCATGCGTGGTACGGGCACTGCAGAGTGCGGCGCACCTCGCCGGACTCCTCGGTGCACAGCCGTGCGCCCCGGTGCCGGCACACGTTCAGGAAGGCGCGCAGCTCACCCGTACGCGCGCGGGTGATGATGACGTTCTCGCGGCCCACCTGGACCGTGCGGAAGGCGCCCGGCCGGTCCAGGTCGGCGCTGCGGACCGCGCAGAACCACAGGGACTCGAAGACGGTCTCCTGCTCCTGCCTGAAGACGTCCGGGTCGGTGTAGTAGCGGCCGGGAAGCGTCGCTATGAGGCTCGGGGAGATCGGTGTCGTCGTCACGGGGTGCTCCTCAGGCTAACGGCGGATCCGGGTCATCTTGGGGTCGAACAGCGGCTCCTCGGCGACGGTTGCCGGCACCTTCTCGCCGAAGTACTCGATGTGCACGCCGGCGCCGGTGGTGAGGCCCGCCGGGAGCCAGGCGTAGGCGATGCAACGGCCGAGCGTGTAGCCGTACGACGCGCTGGTCACATAGCCGGCCTGGGCACCGTCGACAAACACCGGCTCCTTGCCGAGGACCACCGCGGCGGGGTCGTCGAGGAGGAGCGGGGTGAGCCGGCGGGACGGCTCTCCGGCCCGCTCCAGTGCCGCCTTGCCGACGAAGTCCTCCTTGTCCATGCGCACCGCGAAGCCGAGGCCCGCTTCGAAGGGGGTGTGCTCGTCGGTCATGTCGGTGCCCCAGGCGCGGTAACCCTTCTCCAGGCGCAGGGAGTTGAAGGCGGAACGCCCGGCGGCGATCACGCCGAGGTCCTGCCCCGCCTCCCACAGCGTGTCCCAGAGCCGGAGGCCCAGGTCGGCGGTGGTGTACAGCTCCCAGCCCAGTTCGCCGACGTACGACAGCCGCATGGCGGTGACCGGCACGTGCCCGACGTATGTCTCCCTCGCACGGAAATAGCCGAAGCCCTCGTGGGAGAAGTCGTCGCGGGTCAGCGGCTGGACGAGATCGCGGGCGAGAGGGCCCCAGACGCCGATGCAGCAGGTGCCGGCGGTGATGTCCCGGATCTGGACGCCGGCCGGCGCGTGGCGCAGCAGCCAGTCGAGGTCGGCGGGGGAGTTGGCGCCGACCTGGAAGCGGTCGGGGGCGAGGCGGGCGACGGTGAGGTCGGAGCGGATGCCTCCCGTCTCGTCCAGAAGGAGGGTGTACGTGACCGCGCCGGGCTTCTTGCGGAGGTTGTTGCTGGTCATGCGGTCCAGGAAGGCGAGCGCGCCGGGGCCGGTCACCTCCAGGCGGCGCAGCGGCGTCATGTCGTACAGGGCGGCCTTCTCGCGGGTCGCCCTTGCCTCGGCGGCGGCGATGGGGGACCAGTAGCGGGCCGACCAGGCATCGCGTTCCGGCAGGTCGCCGAGGGTGTCGACGAGCGGGGCATTCGCCTCGTACCAGTGCGGACGCTCCCAGCCGGTGCCCTCCAGGAAGAGGGCGCCGAGCTGCTGCTGGCGGGTGTGGAAGGGGCTGACCCGCAGGGGGCGCGGCTGTTCCATCGGCTGCAGGGGGTGCAGGACGTCGTACACCTCGGCGAACTGCTGTGCACCGCGTTCACGGATGTACGCCGGTGAACGCTGCGCTTCCTCGAATCGCGTGAGGTCGCACTCGTGCACGTCGAAGGAGGGCCGCCCGTCGGTCATCCACTCGGCGACCGCCCGCGCCACCCCGGCGGAGTGCGTCACCCAGACCGCCTCGGCCAGCCAGAAGCCCCGCAGCTGCCGGGCTTCGCCGAGGACTGGCATGCCGTCCGGGGTGAAGGAGAACACGCCGTTGAAACCGGTCTCGATCTCCGTCTCGCGCAGCGCGGGCAGCAGCCGGCGGCAGTCCTCCCAGCTCGGCGCCCAGTCCTCGACGGTGAACGGATATGAGGACGGCATCTCCATGTCCCGGGCGCGCGCCTCGTCGTACGCCGGGATCGCGAACGGGTCCATCGGCAGCGGCCGGTGCGCGTACGAGCCGATGCCGATGCGGTCGGTGTGCTCACGGAAGTACAGGTCCCGGTCCTGGAAGCGGAGGATCGGCTTCGAGGCCTCGGCCGTCGCACCGCCCAGCTCGGGAAGTGGCCCGGTCTTCGCGTACTGGTGCGCGAGCGGTTGCAGCGGTACGTCGATCCCGGCCATGCGGCCGATGATCGGCCCCCAGAATCCGGCCGCGGAGACCACCCGGTCGGCCGGGAAGGTGCCCCGGTCGGTGACCACTGCGGTGACCCGGCCGTCCTCCTGCTCGATGCCGGTGACCGTGTGACGGTCCAGGAAGCGGGCGCCGCGCGCGGTGGCCCGGTCCATCTGGGCGCGGGCCGCGAGCAGGGCGCGGGCCAGGCCGTCGTCGGGGGTGTGGAAGCCGCCGAGGACGACCGACTCGTCCAGCAGTGGCCAGAGTTCCTTGCAGCGGGCCGTGCTCACGACCTCACCGCGGATGCCCCAGGAGGCGGCATAACCGGCCCGGCGGTGCAGGTCGGCCAGGCGCTCGGGGGTGGTCGCGAGCTCCAGGCCGCCGACCTGGTGGAAGCAGGAGACGCCGTCGGCTTCGAGGGAGCGGAACTTCTCGACCGTGTACTTGGCGAACTCGGCGAGCGTCTTGGACGGGCTGGTCTGGAAGACGAGCCCAGGGGCGTGCGAGGTGGAGCCGCCGGGGGCGGGCAGGGGGCCCTGTTCGAGGACGGTGACATCGGTCCAGCCGCGGGCGGTCAGCTCGTCGGCGAGGGAGCAGCCGACGATGCCGGCGCCGATGACGACGACACGGGGGCCCTGGGTCTGGTGGGTGGGCGTGCTGGTCATGCCCCTCCTTGTGGTGGCGGGGACGGCAGGTGCGGGAGAGCCGCTCAGGCGGTGGGGACGTTCGGCCGCTCGGCGGCGATCGTCGTGTCCGGGCCGTGCCCGGTGTGGACGACGGTGTCGCCCGGCAGGGTCAGCAGCCGGGCGCGGATGGACGCCTCGATGGCCGGGCGGTCGGAGTACGAGCGCCCGGTGGCGCCGGGACCACCGTGGAAGAGGGTGTCACCGGTGAACACGGCGTCGAGGAACGGGATGTACAGGCAGCAGCTGCCCCAGGTGTGGCCGGGGGTGTGGATGACCTGGAGTTCCATGCCGGCGACCGCGAGGACCTGGCCGTCGGTCAGCTCGCCGTCCGGCTTGCGGGCGGGGTGGGTGTGGGACCACAGCTCGTGGTCGTCCGGGTGGAGCAGGACGGGCGCTCCGGTGCGGGTGGCGAGCGCGTCTGCCGCGTCGATGTGGTCGTCGTGGGCATGGGTGCAGAGGACGGCGGTGACCCGGCGGCCCGCCGTGGCGCGGTGGATCGCCTCGGCGTCGTGCGCGGCGTCCACGACCAGCACTTCCTCGTCGTCGCCGACCAGCCAGACGTTGTTCTCGACGTCGAAGGTGTCGCCGTCGAGGCTGAACGTGCCGCGGGTGACGACGCGTTCGATCCGTACGGCGCCCTTCACAGCACGACCACCGAGCGCAGCACCTCGCCCCGCTGCATCTTGCCGAAGGCCTCCTCCACCTGGTCCAGGGCGATCGTCTCGGACACGAACGCGTTGAGGTCGAGCAGGCCGTACAGGTACTGGTCGATCAGGAAGGGGAAGTCCCGGCTCGGCAGGCAGTCGCCGTACCAGGAGGACTTGATCGCGCCGCCGCGCGAGAAGACGTCGATCAGCGGGAGTTCGACCGTCATCTCGGGCGATGGCACACCGACCTGGACCAGCAGACCGGCGTGATCGCGCATGTAGAAGGCCTGCTTGAACGTCTCGGGCCGGCCGACCGCGTCGATGGCGATGTCCACGCCGTAACCGTCGGTGAGTTCCCGGACCGCCTCGATCGGGTCGGTGCCACGGGAGTTGACGGTGTGGGTGGCGCCGAACTTCTCGGCCTGGTCCAGCTTCTTGTCGTCGATGTCGACGGCGATGACCTTCATGGCGCCGTTCAGACAGGCGCCCGCGATGGCCGCGTTGCCGACGCCGCCGCAGCCGATGACGGCGACCGAGTCACCGCGGCCGACTTTGCCGGTGTTGACGGCGGCGCCGTAACCGGCCATCACCCCGCAGCCGATGAGACCGGCCGCCTCGGGCCGCGCGGCCGGGTCGATCTTCACCGCCTGACCGGCCGCTACCAGCGTCTTCTCGGCGAAGGCGCCGATACCGAGGGCGTTGCTGAGCGGGGTGCCGTCCCGCAGGGTCATCGGCTGTGCTGCATTGCGGGAGTCGAAGCAGTACCAGGGGCGGCCACGCCGACAGGAACGGCAGTTGCCGCAGGGTGCCCGCCAGGCCAGCACCACGTAGTCGCCGGGCCTGAGGTCGGTGACACCCGGGCCGACCGCCTCGATCGTGCCCGCCGCCTCATGGCCCAGCAGGAACGGGAAGTCGTCGTTGACCGCGCCCTCCCGGTAGTGGAGATCCGTGTGGCACACCCCGCAGGCCTGCACCTCCACCAGGACCTCGCCGGGACCCGGATCGGGGACGACGATCGTCCGCACCTCCACGGGTGCGCCCTTCTCCACTGCGACTACGGCACGGGCCTCGTGTGGCACGACAAGCTCCTCTGCTGTTGCGCATTGCACGATGGGTTGCGCGATGAGGAACATATTGAGAACGGCGTCACGGAGCCGTCAAGGGGTGCGCGTTAACCCTTGGCAAAAGGCGCCTGTGGGGCGAAACCTGTCGGACACATGGCTCGGACACGGCTCGGTTGCGGCTTGGACACACGACGGCGCGGGACCGGGAACGTCCCGGTCCCGCGCGGCGGTGCATGCTCTGCGCAGGCAGTGCGCGCGTTCGCTTCCGTGCCGGGTCAGAAGCCGTAGCCCATCCGGCGCGACAGCTCGGCGCCGGCCGCCACGGTCCGCTTCGCCACCTCCGGCAGCCGGTCCGGATTCAGCCGGTACACCGGCCCGGAGACACTGATCGCGGCGATCACCTTGCCGTCGTGCGCACGCACCGGCGCCGCGACGGCGGCGAGCCCCAGCTCCAGCTCCTCGATCGTGATGCCGTAGCCCTGCTCGACCACGGCCTCCAGCTCCGCGCGCAGCATCGCCGCGCCGGTGATCGTACGGTCCGTGAATCGCGGCAGCGTGCGTGCCAGCAGGCCCTCGCGCAAGGTGGGCGGCATGTGCGCGAGCAGCACCTTTCCGCTGGAGGTGGCGTGCAGCGGGGTGCGCCTGCCCAGCCAGTTCTGCGCGGTGACCGACGCGGTGCCGCGGGCCTGCATGATGTTGACCGCCGCGTCGTCGTCGAGCACGGCGATGTTCACCGTCTCGCCCAGCTCGTCGGCGACCTCCCGGCAGACCGGGACGCCCTCCTGGGAGATGTCCAGGCGCACTGCCGCCGCCCCCGCGAGGCGGAGTACGCCGGCCCCCAGGTAGTACTTGCCGCGGTCCTTCGCCTGGGCCACCAGGCCGCGGTTCTCCAGGACGCCGAGCAGCCGGAACGCCGTGGACTTGTGTACGTCCAGCTCCTCGGCGATCTCGGTGACGCCCGCCTCGCCGTGCCGGGCGAGGATCTCCAGCACGCTCACTGCGCGGTCCACCGACTGCACCGCACTGGCCGCGCCGCGGCCGTTCTGCCTCTCCGGGGTCCTTGTGTTCTCCGTGGTCTCCTCGCCGCGTTCAGACTGCTTCTGCGTGCGGGTCATGGCTCAACTCTCACCACCTGTGGGCCCGGTTCGGGCCGCATCTGCGGGAAGCCCTTGACGCGACGGTCGTCCCGCCCGGATTCTGTTGCGCATAGCGCTTGCTCGTGCGCCATGCGAAACACATGTTACCGAAGCGTCCGGATCCCGGAAGGGTGCCGGACGACCCGGACCTCGACGGTCCGGCATTCCCTTACCGCTGTACCGGGCCGGACCGCCGTAGGTCCGGACACCCGTCTGTCATCCCTGACGCCTGCATCGAGCAGGTCCCGGACCGAGTGTCCCGGACCGAGAGGGGGGCCCGTGATTCCCGTCTGCCGCCTCGAAGACCTCCCCGAGGGTGAGTCCGTCCGCGTCGAGACCACGCCGCCCGTCGCCGTGTTCCGCACCGAAGACGGCGAGCTGTACGCCATCGACGACACCTGTACCCACCAGGACGCGTCCCTCTCCGAGGGCTGGCTGGAGGGCTGTCTGGTCGAATGCCCGCTGCACGCCGCGTCCTTCGACCTGCGTACCGGCGAACCGACGTGCCTTCCGGCCCGCCGCCCCGTGCGCACCCACCGCGTCACCGTCGAGGACGGCGTCATCCACGTCCACCTCACGGCGGAGGAGGGGACGGCAGCATGAACGCCATCGCCGGCCGCTGCAACGCCATGGACACCGCCTCCGGCCCCCGCGGCCGCATCGGCATCCCCCTTCGCCACTGCCGCGGCACCGCCCGCGCCCTCCAGACCCTCCGTGCCACGAGGCGACGCGCGCTCCGATCCGCCACCCCCCGGCCCGCAGGCCGGACACCAGCGTGCCGTCCCGCCGTCGAGGCACCGGTTCGCCCCCTCCGTCCCGCCGCCCCCGCAAGGAGCCGTGCCGTATGAGGACCGTGACCATCGTCGGCGCCTCCCTCTCCGGGCTCTACGCCGCCCGGGAACTGCGCGCGCAGGGCTTCGACGGCCGACTGGTGATCGTCGGTGAGGAACCCCACCTTCCCTATGACCGGCCTCCCCTCTCCAAGAACTTCCTCAGCGGCCGCACCGACGAGGATCAGCTCGCCCTCACCGACGCCGACGAAACCGCCGGACTCGACGCCGAGTGGCTGCTCGGCGTCCGTGCCCGCGGGCTCGACACCCGCGGCCGCACCGTCGTCCTCGACGACGGTCGTACGGTCTCCACCGACGGCGTCGTCCTCGCCACCGGCGCCGCCGCCCGCCGGCTTCCCGGCGGCAGCCTGGCCGGCGTCCACACCCTGCGCACCCTGGACGACGCCCGCGCCCTGCGCGCCGACCTCGGCCTAGGAGCTCGCCAGGTCGTCGTCATCGGCGGTGGCTTCATCGGCGCCGAGACCGCGTCCTCGTGCGCCGGCCTCGGCCACGCGGTCACCGTCGTCGAGGCCGCACCGCTGCCGCTGGTACCCCAGCTCGGCGCCGACATGGCCGCCGTGTGCGCCGCCCTGCACCGGCGCCGCGGGGTGGAGCTGATCACCGGAACCGGCGTGGCCGGTCTGCGCGGCACCGCCACCGTCACCGGTGTCGACCTCACCGACGGCCGGACGCTCCCCGCCGACATCGTGATCGTCGGTATCGGCGCCACTCCCAACACCTCCTGGCTGGTGGGCTCGACGCTGGCGCTGCACGACGGCGTGCTGTGCGACGACGGCTGCGCCACGGCCCTGCCCCAGGTGGTCGCGGTCGGCGACGTCGCCCGCGTGGGCGGCAGCCGGGCCGAGCACTGGACCTCGGCCACCGAGCAGCCTCGCGTCGCCGTGACCAACCTGCTCGCCGGCCGCACCCTCCAACGGGTCCGCACGGTGCCGTACTTCTGGTCCGACCAGTACGGATCCCGCATCCAGTTCGCAGGCCGGCACCGAGACGGCGACACCGTCCACCTCACCGAGGGCGAGATCACCGACGACGGCCCCGGCGAGTCCGGCTTCCTCGCCCACTACGAGCGAGGCGGCCGTACCGTCGCTGTACTCGGCGTCGACCAGCCCCGCGCCTTTCTGCGGGCCCGGCGCGAACTCCAGCGGCAGGTACGGGAACAAGCCGTACCGGCCGTGCTGTGACGGCGGAGGCGGACCAGTGGTGACGGGCGTCCCGGGCGAGGGGCGGCAGGCGACCCGGCGAGGGGTAGCCGGCCGGAGCGGGTGAGCGGTGGCGAGCCGCGACCGGCGTGACCCGACTCGGTCATGCCGGCCCCGCCCGCTCCGCACTCAGAGGCGGGACAGCTTGCCCGGTGCCGCCCCGCCGGCGTATCCGCTCCTGCTCGCGCAGGGCCGCCCGCTCCTCGCGCCGGCGGGCGCGGCGCTCGCGGCGCAGTGCCCGGGCCGTGCTGCTCGGCTCGGAGACCACGCCGTACCGCTGGTTCCACACCTGGCGGGTCACCCATACGTCGACCACGGCCCAGGTGGCCACCACCGTGCTCGCCACGCTGCTGATCACCATCGGGAACGCCAGCCAGGAGTCGGCCATCGTGCACAGGAACGCCACCATCGCCTGGATCAGCGTCACCGCGATGATCAGGAGCGCCCGCACCGCCGCCGTACGCACAGGATCCGGCATCGGGTGCCGTTTGGCGGGCTCCTCGATCCACAACGGCCGGTAGTTCTGCTGCCGTTCGCCGCCGGACTCCCCGGCGCGCCCCCGCACCGGAATGTCGCGATCCGGCGCCCTCAGGCCCCGCCGCGCCGCCGAGCGCCCCGCCCCGCTCTTCTCAGGCGCTTCGCGCCGCTCCGCCGTGCCCATCACCGTGTCACTCCCCACCGCCAGCAGACCGCTCGCCCCTGTGCCACAGGATTCCGACCCCCAGTGGCTGCCCGGCTTGCGCTGTTTTACGCCGCCGGGGTGCGGGATGCGGCTCCTGTGGCCCATTCCGCCCCCATTTCCCGTAGAGAAGGACGAATGAGATCGTCGGAAGATTCCCCACCTGCGAAAAAATCCAGCCAACCGCCTCGCTGTGACGTCGCGGTCCCATCGGGCGCGCGGGCCGGATCGCGGTGGCAATCTCCCGCAATGCCCGGACAACTCGCCATGACTCGCCGCCGGAGCGGAAGTTCATCCTCCGGACAAGTCTTCGAGTTAGGCGTGCGGCGGTAGTAGGCTCGCGCCGTTTGTTGACGTACATGTGCGCCCCCCGGCCGGCGGGGGTCGAGCTGGGGGAGGCCATGCGCTTTCGCGGGAAGTCGATCCGCCGGAAGATCGTGGCGCTGCTTCTCGTGCCGCTGGTGTCCCTGACCGCCATCTGGGGCTTCGCAACGGTACTCACAGGGCGCGACGTCGCCCGGCTGTTCCACGTTTCGGACGTCAAGCAGGACATCGGCTACCCCGCCGAGGACACCGTCCGAGGGCTGCAGCAGGAGCGCCGCCAGACCCTCGTCTACCTCGCCGACCCGCGAGCCGCCGACGCCCTCGCCGCGCTGCAGCGCACCCGCACCGTCACCGACCGGGCGATCGCCAAGATCCGGAAGAACGCCGGCGAACACGACGTCCTCGACGCCATGGACGCGAACGACAGCGGGCGCGTCGCCGCGGTCCTGGACGCCTTCGACGGCCTCGACTCCCTGCGCCGCAGCGTCGAGCAGGGCACCGTCACCCGCACTCAGGCCTACGACCTGTACAACCGCCTCGTCGACCCGTGCTTCACCCTGCTCGCCGGCCTCGAAGGCATCGACGACGTCGAACTGGACGCGCAGTCCCGCGCGATGGTCAACGTAAGCCGCGCCCGCGAGCTGCTCTCCCGCGAGGACGCCCTGCTCGGCTCCTCCCTGGTCGTCGGCACGCTCACGCGTGCCGAGACCCGCGACATCTCCGACCTCGTCGCCCAGCGCTCCGTCCTGTACGAGGTCAGCCTGCCGCTGCTGCCCTCCGCCGAGCGTGATCGTTACGAAAGCCTCTGGAAGAACGCCACCACCGCCCCGCTGCGCACGGCCGAACAGACCGTCATCGACACGGACTCCGGCACTCCACGCGGTGTCACCGCGCAGAGCTGGGACTCCGAGGCCGCAGGCGTCCTGGACCAACTCGGCACCCTCGACGACCAGGTGGGAGACCGCTTCCAGAGCCGTACGCACCCCGTGGCCATCGGCGTCATCCTGCAGGCGGCCGTCGCGGGCCTCCTCGGCCTGGTCGCGCTCGTGCTCTCCCTCGTCCTGTCCGTCCGGATCGGCCGCAGCCTCGTCCGCGACCTGCGCCAGCTGCGCCTGGACGCGCACGAGGCCTCCGGTGTCCGGCTGCCCAGCGTGATGCGCCGCCTGTCCGCCGGGGAAGAGGTCGACGTCGAGACCGAGGTGCCGCGCCTGGAGTACGACAAGAACGAGATAGGCGAGGTCGGCCAGGCCCTCAACACCCTCCAGCGCGCCGCTGTCGAGGCCGCAGTCAAGCAGGCCGAACTGCGCTCCGGTGTCTCCGAGGTCTTCGTCAACCTCGCCCGCCGCAGCCAGGTGCTGCTGCACAAGCAGCTCACGCTCCTCGACACCATGGAACGCCGCACCGAGGACACCGACGAACTCGCCGACCTGTTCCGCCTGGACCACCTCACCACCCGTATGCGCCGGCACGCCGAGGGCCTGGTGATCCTCTCCGGCGCCGCGCCCTCCCGGCAGTGGCGCCGCCCGGTGCAGCTGATGGACATCGTGCGTGCCTCCGTCGCCGAGGTCGAGGACTACGAACGCATCGAGGTCCGGCGCCTGCCCAGGGTCGCCGTCACCGGACCGGCCGTCGCCGACCTCACCCACCTGGTGGCCGAACTCCTGGAGAACGCCACGGTGTTCTCGCCCCCGCACACCGCTGTCCAGGTGCTCGGCGAGCGGGTCGCCAACGGCTTCACACTGGAGATCCACGACCGGGGTCTCGGCATGACGGCCGAGGCCCTTCTGGACGCCAACCTGCGCCTCGCCGAGACCCCCGAGTTCGAGCTGTCCGACACCGACCGGCTCGGCCTGTTCGTGGTCAGCCGCCTCGCTCAGCGCCAGAACGTCCGGGTCTCCCTCCAGCCGTCGCCCTACGGCGGCACCACCGCCGTCGTCTTCATCCCCGACGCGCTGCTGAGCGACGACGTACCGGACACCAACGGCCTCGGTTTCCGCCTCGACCGGGACCGCGGCCGCAAGGGAATCGGGCAGGCGGGCCGTGCCGGCGGGCGCGCCACGGGGCCGGTGCAGCTGCCCGGCCTGCCGACCTCGCTGCTGGACGGCCCGGTCGAACTGGAGGCGCCGGTGGATCTCGACGCCATCGACGGCTTCCCCGACGTCCTGGAGGACGAGGACAGCGAGCGCGGCGGACTGTTCCGGCCCCGCCGCTCCCTCGCCCGCGCCGACGACCCGACACCCTCCCCGTCCGCCGACCGCGCATCACGCGGGGGCGACGGCGACCGCGGGCCGGGCGAGGAGGACGGCGACCGCTGGGCAGACGAGGACGACGGTGACCACAGGTCTCGCGAAGGGGACAGCGACCGCCGGTCTGGCGAAGGGAACGGCGACCGCGGGCCCATACCGCTGCCGCGCCGGCAGACGCCCAAACTGGTCAGCTCGCACGGCAAGCCCGTCACCGACCAGCGCGCCCGCCGAGACGAAACCGACCAGCAGCCCTCCGCCGCCGCCCGCCGCCCCGACACCGGCGGACTGGCCCCGCTGCCCGCACGCCGGCGCACCACGGCCGCCCGCCGCCCCGCTGAACCCACCGACCGAGCCGAGGAACGCGGGCCGGCTCCCACCGCGGGCACCGACGCCACCTCCGACGTCCCCGCGCT
>NZ_CM002285.1:8076497-8094694 GCF_000497445.1 Streptomyces roseochromogenus subsp. oscitans DS 12.976
GGCGAGACAGAGCCGGCTGCCGGCCCCCTACCCCGGCGGGTACGGCAGGCCAGCCTGGCCCCGCAGCTCAAGCAGGACACCGCGCGGCCGGCCGAACGCGCGACGCGACCCGCCGACCGCGACGCCGATGAGGTCCGCAGCAGAATGGCCTCGCTCCAGCGCGGCTGGCAGCGCGGCCGCGAGGAGAACGCCGCGGGCGACGGCACCCAGAACACCACAGCACGAGGAACGACTAAGGGGGACGGTCGATGACCGCACCGAAGGCGACCGACCACTCGGAGACGAACAAGGGGGAGCTGAACTGGCTCCTGGACGATCTGGTCGACCGGGTCGCCAGCATCCGCAAGGCCGTCGTGCTGTCCGGCGACGGCCTGCCCACGGGTGTGTCCAAGGACCTGACCAGGGAGGACAGCGAGCATCTGGCCGCTGTCGCGTCCGGCTTCCACAGCCTCGCCAAGGGCGTCGGCCGCCACTTCGAAGCGGGCAGCGTACGGCAGACGGTGGTCGAGCTGGACGATGCCTTCCTGTTCGTCACCGCCGCCGGGGACGGCAGCTGCCTCGCGGTCCTCTCCGACGCCGACTCCGACGTCGGACAGGTCGCCTACGAGATGACGCTCCTGGTCAAGCGGGTCGGTGTGCATCTGGGCACCGCCCCGCGCACCGATCTGCCCGCAGGCGGGTAGTGGGATGACATGAGCACAGACGGTCAGGGAAGAAACCACTGGTTCGACGACGAAGCCGGACCGGTCGTCCGTCCGTACGCCATGACGCGCGGCCGCACCACGAGCCCGGCCCAGCACCGGCTCGACGTGATCGCGGTGGTCGTCACGGAACCGGACGTGGACGATCGGGAGACGGATCCGACGCTGTCGCCCGAACACGTGGAGATCGTCGGGCTCTGCCGCGACGCGCCGCAGTCGGTCGCCGAACTCGCCGCCGAACTCGCCCTGCCGATCGGCGTGGTGCGGGTCCTGATCGGCGACCTCGTGCACGCGGAACTGGTCCATGTCACGCGTCCGGTGCCCCCGGCCGAACTGCCGGACGAGAGTATTCTGCGCGACGTCATCAACGGCCTCCGGGCGCTGTGACGGGCGCGGGAACGGAGCACCGACATGACAGCACACGGCCACTGCCCCGGCGGCACGGCGGACTTCGTCCCGGGGCAGGCCGTCCGTACCGTCACCCGCCTCGGTCACGAGCTGCGGTCCTGCGGCGGTACGCGGCATCGAAACCCCCGGCGGCGGCCACGGTCGGCCGTCGCCCGACCCCCATCAAGCAGGAGAAGAGACCGATGATCTTCGGGCGTTCTGAGCGCGGCAAGCCCCCGGTCGAGCCCGTCACGCTCAAGATCCTGGTGGCGGGCGGCTTCGGCGTGGGCAAGACGACCCTCGTCGGAGCGGTCAGCGAGATCCGGCCGCTGCGCACCGAGGAGGTGCTCTCCGAGGCCGGACGCCCGGTCGACGACACCAGCGGTGTGGAGGCCAAGCACACCACCACCGTGGCCATGGACTTCGGCCGGATCACCCTGCGCGAGGACCTGGTGCTGTACCTCTTCGGCACGCCCGGACAGGAACGGTTCTGGTTCATGTGGGACGAGCTGTCCGAGGGCGCGCTCGGCGCCGTCGTCCTCGCCGACACCCGCCGGCTGGAGGACTGCTTCGCCGCCGTCGACTACTTCGAGCGGCGTTCCCTGCCCTTCCTCGTCTGCGTCAACTGCTTCGAGGGAGCGGCCCGTTACCCGATCGAGGCCGTACGGCAGGCCCTCGACCTGGACGACGACGTTCCTGTACTGCTCTGCGACGCGCGTGACCGGCAGTCGGTCAAGGAGGTGCTCATCGGAGTGGTCCAGCATGCGATGGACCACGCGACGGACCGCCGCGAGGCCGCCCTCAGCTGACCCACGAGGCACGGCCCCCTCGGCTGACCCACGAGGTACAGGCCCCGCGGCAGACCGACGAGGCACGCCCCTCCCGCTGACCGACGGGCACGGCCCGTACCCCCGCCGACCGGGGTACGGGCCGTGGTCCGGTGAGGAGCACTCCACGCGCGCGTGCGGCGGGCTCCGCTATGCGTCGTACTCCTTCTACGTACTTCTTCTACTTCTACGTACTCCTTCTACGCGCCGTCCTCCTCCAGCCACCCGAAGCTCTTCTCCACGGCCTTGCGCCAGTTGCGGTACTCGCGGTCGCGTACCGACGACTCCATCGCCGGTGTCCACTCCGCGTCCCGCTGCCAGTGGGACTTCAGCTCGTCCAGGTCGTTCCACACCCCTGTCGCCAGACCGGCCGCATAGGCGGCGCCCAGACAGGTCGTCTCCGACACCCGGGGCCGGACCACCGGCACGCCGAGGACGTCCGCCTGGTGCTGCATGAGCAGGTTGTTCTTGGTCATACCGCCGTCGACCTTCAACGTGGAGATCCGGACACCGGAGTCCTGATACATGGCGTCCACGACCTCACGGGTCTGCCAGCTCGTCGCTTCCAGCACCGCACGGGCGAGATGGGCCTTCGTGACGTACCGGGTGAGGCCGGTGACCACACCGCGCGCGTCGGAGCGCCAGTAGGGCGCGAACAGGCCCGAGAACGCGGGCACGATGTAGGCGCCGCCGTTGTCCTCGACGCTCGCCGCCAGTGTCTCGATCTCGTCGGCGGTGCGGATGATGCCGAGCTGGTCGCGGAACCACTGGACCAGCGCGCCCGTTATCGCTATGGACCCCTCCAGGCAGTACACCGGCGCCTCCGCGCCGATCTGGTAGCCCATCGTCGTCAGCAGCCCGTTCTTGGACGGCACCGGCCGGCTGCCGGTGTTCAGCAGCAGGAAACTGCCAGTGCCGTACGTGTTCTTCGCGGTGCCCACGTCGTAGCAGGCCTGCCCGAAGACGGCGGCCTGCTGGTCGCCCAGTGCGGAGGCCACGGGTACACCGGCGAGTTGGCCGACCGCCGTACCGTACACCTCGGCGGAGGACCTGATCTCGGGCAGGACCGCCCGGGGCACGTTCATGGCCGACAGGATGGCCGGATCCCACTGGAGGGTCTCCAGGTTCATCAGCATGGTGCGGCCGGCGTTGGTGACGTCGGTGACGTGCCGGCCGCCGTCGGGGCCACCGGTGAGGTTCCAGATCAGCCAGGAGTCGATGGTCCCGAAGGCGATCTCGCCGCGTTCGGCCCGCTCGCGCAGGCCCGGCACATGGTCCAGCAGCCAGGCCGCCTTGGGCCCGGAGAAGTAGCTGGCGAGCGGCAGCCCGGTCTGCTCGCGGAAACGGTCCTGGCCGTGCGCACCGCCCAGTTCGTCGCACAGCGCGGAGGTACGGGTGTCCTGCCAGACGATCGCGTTGTGCACGGGCTTGCCCGTGGCACGATCCCACAGGACCGTCGTCTCCCGTTGGTTGGTGATGCCGAGTGCGCTGAGCTGGTCGGCGCGCAGCCCGGCCTTGGCCAGTGCGCCGGCCACCACGGCCTGCACCTTGGACCAGATCTCGGTCGCGTCGTGCTCCACCCAGCCCGGTTTGGGGAAGATCTGGCGGTGTTCGCGCTGGTCGACGGCGACGATCGCGCCGCTGTGGTCGAAGACGATGCAGCGGCTGGACGTGGTGCCCTGGTCGATGGCGGCGACGTACTTCTCGGCGGTGTCCGTCATGGCTGTCCCTGGGTCGTGGGTCGGGTCGCTGGGTCAGAGGGCCGCGTCGTGGTCGGCGGGCAGAAGGCTGCGGGGACGTCGGCTCGGCAGGCCGCGTCGCGGTGGCCGGGTCAGAAGGCCGCGTTGTGGACGAGGCCCGCGAGCGCCCCGCCGATCAGCGGGCCGACCACCGGGATCCAGGCGTAACCCCAGTCGGACGTGCCCTTGTTCGGTATCGGCAGGAAGGTGTGCACGATGCGCGGGCCGAGGTCACGCGCCGGGTTGATGGCGTAGCCGGTGGGGCCGCCGAGGGAGAGGCCGATACCGACGACGAGCAGCGAGACGACCAGCACCGTGGTGCCGGACTCGCCGAGCCCCTTCGTCTGCCCGAAGGCGAGGATGGGCAGGACCAGGGCCATCGTCGCGATGACCTCGGTGATGAGGTTGGCGACCGGGTTCCGGATCTCCGGGATGGTGGAGAAGATGCCGAGGGTCGGCAGCGGCACGTCGTCGGTGTCCCCGCTCGCGCCCGCGTTGTTCTCGCTCGCACCCTGCGTGTACTCGCCCGTGCCCGCCCTGCGCACGTTGGCCTGGAACTGCGCGAAGTACACCAGGTAGGCGAGAACCGCGCCCAGCATCGCGCCGACCATCTCGCCCAGCAGATAGACCCAGACCTTGTCCCAGTTGCCGGTGTCCACGGCTATGCCGATGGTGACCGCGGGATTGAGCTGGCCACCGGAGAGGGGCGCCGCGGTGTACGCGCCCGCCAGAACGCCGAAGCCCCAGCCGAACGCGATGACGACCCAGCCCGATGCTCGCGCCTTGGAGTGTCTGAGAGTGACGGCGGCGCAGACACCGGCACCGAAAAGGATCAGGATCGCGGTGCCGATGACCTCGCCGACGAAGATGTGTCCGTTGCTCATAGCGGCTCCCTTGACGCCGGTCGGGGGCGCTCGGCCCCGGCTCTCCGTGCAGGAAGGTTCCCTTGGCGACGTCAGCCGAAGGCAGGGAGCCCCGCGCCCCGCCCGGCGTCCGTGACGAGCGTGCCGTCGCAGCCGTATCGCCAGGGGGACGGCCGTGGAGCAGGACAGACCCATGGCGCTGTGCCTGATAACACCGAGAATGTACGGCGATGTCGGCTGACACCGGGAAGTGTTCACCGGTGTCCCGGGGCCGTCAAGGTTGCCGACGGCGGCGGTGACAGCGACCTGCCCGGCGACCCCGCCCACTGCCGAGGGGCCTCAACGGACGCGTAGCGGGGCCTTAACGGCCGTGTGCAGGAAGAACGTTCACCACCCTGGCTCGGCGGCCGCGTATCCGGCCTGCGCCGGCGCCGCCCCCGGGCCGCGCCGGACCTCGTGACCGGGCAGCCCGGCGCGCCCGAGCACCCAGCTCGCCCCGCGCAGCGCCTTGGCCGCCTGTTTCAGCGGAGCGAGCTGGGCGGCGGCCTGGCGGTGGTCGCCCACGCTTCCCGGCGCGCACACGACGGTCGCGAGGGAGAGCGTGACCGGCCGGTCCGCCGCCGTCCACGGCGCGTCGAGCACGGCGCCGACCAGCGGACCGAGCGCCTCCTCCTCGGCCAGCACCAGGAAGTCGTCCCCGCCGATGTGCCCCACGCGCGCGTGCCCCGAGACCGCCTGCTGCAGCGCTCGCCCCACCGACCGGATCAGCTCGTCGCCGGCGGCGAACCCGGCACCGTCGTTGACCTGTTTGAAGTGATCGATGTCCAGCCAGCTGAGCGCGAAGGTCCGGCCGTCCGCGATCCACCGGTCCACCTCGCTCGTGATCGTGTCCGAACCGGGCAGCCGGGTCAGCGGATTGAGCCCGGCCGCCTCCTCGACCCGGCTCTCGGCCAGCGCCCGCACCAGGTCCGCGAGCCGTACGACGCCCACGCAGCGCCCGTGCCGGTCGACCACCGCGACATCGTCGGAGGTCCGGTCCCGGCCGCCGATCGCGACGACGTCCAGCACCTCCCAGGCGGTCGCGTCGACGCCGACCGTGCGGGGCGCGTCCCCCAGCTTGAAGGCCGGCCGGTCGGCGTACAGGGCGTGCCCGTACCGGCCGGACATCGACAGCAGGAAGCGCGAGCGGTGCACCGACCGCACGGGCCTGCCGGCCTGGTCCACCAGCAGTACACCGGACACGTCCGGGGATCCGGTCAGCAGCGCCCGCACCTGCCCCGCCGAGGCGGTCACCGGCAGTACGGCGGCCGGACGCACGAACTCCCGCACCGACGGCCCGGACCGGGGCACCGCGACCGCGCCGGGGGAGCGGGGCGGAACGTATACGTCCGCGGCGGGAATCCGGGCCGGCGGCGCGAACAACTCGCCCTGGGCCAGCTGCGCCCCGGCGGACAGCGCCGCCGTGTACTGCAGTTCGGTCTCCACTCCCTCCACCGCGACCAGGGCCCCCAGCTCCTCGCACAGGGTCCGCATCGCCCGCACCGCGGCCGGCCGGGACAGCAGAGAGGCGTCGAGCTTGACCAGGTCGGGGGAGAGATCGGTGAGCAGCCGCAGCGGTACGTCGCCGTCCCCGATGCCATCCGCGCTGATCCGGAACCCCTGCTCGCGCAGCGCGGCCACCGCCTCCAGCAGGGCCCGCTGCGGCACGTGCGTGTACGGCGGGACGATGTCCAGCGTCACCTCCCAGGGCATGCGCCCGGCTGCCCGCACGGCGTTGTGCAGCGGCCTGAGGCCACCGAGGTCGGCGAGCGTGGCCGCGAACACGTTGAGGTGCAGCGGCAGCAGGGTCTCCTTGCGTGTCACCGCATGGAGTGCCAACACCGTGAGCTTTCCGTCGAGTTCGGGGTCCCTGCGGGCCTCGGCCAGGATGTCACCGGTCTCCGGGCGGGCCAGCGTCTCCAGTGCGGTGACCGCGCCCGTCCTCAGGTTGACCACTGGCTGGAAGGCGAAGCGGAGAGTGTCCGTCCAGGAGTGCACGGGAGCATGATTGCGCCGCCCAGAGGCGCCCAAGGCCAGTTCATAAGACGTTCACGCAGGATTCCGGGGTGGTCACACAGCGTGGACGACCTCAGCGGCCCCTGCTGTCACACCATGCTCTCCTCTCTCCGTCACCGCACCGCCACCACCGACGATCCATGCCCGAACAGCCCCTGGTTGGCGGAGATCCCCACGCGCGCGTCGGCGATCTGGCGGTCGCCCGCCGCGCCTCTCAACTGCCAGGTCAGCTCGCACACCTGGGCGATGGCCTGCGCCGGCACCGCCTCCCCGAACGAGGCCAGCCCGCCACTTGCGTTGACGGGTGTACGGCCGCCCGGCGCCGTAGCCCCCTCCCGCAGCAGCTTCGCCCCCTCGCCCTCGCCGCACAGTCCCAGATCCTCGTACCACTGCAACTCCAGCGCGGTGGACAGGTCGTAGACCTCGGCCAGGGACAGGTCCTCCGGGCCGACGCCGGCCTCCTCGTAGGCCGCTCGGGCGATGGACGCCCGGAAGGTCTCACCCGCGACCTCCGCGGTGGCTGCGGAGTCCGTGGCGATGTCCGGCAGGTCCAGCACCGTGTTCGGGAAGCGCGGGGTCACCGTCGACACCGCCCGGATCCGCACTGGCCGGGCGACTCCGTGCCGCCGCGCGAAGTCCATGCTGGAGAGCACCAGGGCCGCGCCGCCGTCCGAGGTGGCGCAGATGTCCAGCAGCCGCAGCGGATCGGCGACCACCGCGGAGGCGGCGACCTCCTCGGCGGTGACCCGCTTGCGGTAGCGGGCGTACGGGTTGAGCGCGCCCATCGCGGCGTTCTTCACCTTGACCAGCGCGAAGTCCTCCGGGGTGTCCCCATGCACCGCCATCCGCCGCCGCGCGTACAGCCCGAAGTACGTCGGATTCGTCGCGCCCAGCAGCCGGAAGCGGAGCCAGTCCGGATCATCCGGACGCTCCCCGCCCGCCGGCCGGAAGAAGCCCTTGGGTGCCGCGTCCGCCCCCACCACGAGGGCGACGTCCGCGAGCCCGGCCAGTATCTGCGCCCGTGCCGCGGCTATCGCCTGTGCCCCGGAAGCGCACGCCGCGTACACACTCGCCACCCTGGCCCCCTGCCAGCCCAAGGCCTTGGCGAACGTGGCTCCCGCCACATACCCGGGATATCCGCCACGCACCGTGTCCGCGCCCACGATCGAGCCGATGTCCCGCCAGTCGAGCCCGGCGTCAGCGAGCGCCTCGCGGGCCGCTGCCGTCCCGTACTCCACGAAGGAGCGCCCCCATTTGCCCCATGGGTGCATGCCCGCGCCGAGCACCGCCACGTCCCTCGTCATGCCCTCACCCCCGTCGGCCGCCAGTGCCAGGTCGTCCAGGTCGTCTCCGCGTCCTCGTGGAGCACTCCGGGGACGACCTCCACCTCCATGCCCACCGTCAGATCGGCGACGGTCACCCCGGGAGCCGCCTGTCCGAGCACCACGAGCCGCTCGGCTGCCAGCTCCACCGCGATCAACGCGTACGGCTCCCACGGAAGTTCCGGATTACTCACATAGGGTGACGGCGGACGATAGCGACTGTCCGTGTACGACCAGATGTGCCCCTTTCGCGACAGGGGAACTTCCTCCAGGGAGCCGCCGGTGCAATACGGATTGCGACAGTGGGCGTCCTCGCGCGGGAAGAACACCGTGGTGCAGGACGAGCAGCGGGTGCCCAGGAGCCGGAAGCCGACCCCGTCACCGACGAACCAGCCGGCGGCCGCAGGTGTACCTCTCCGAGACAAAGCCCCTCCCTGTCGTGAGATCTGACGGATCGTCAGAAGTGTGTCATGGGTATCCGGAAATGGGCAGGGCGGAGACATGACACGACTCACTCGTGCAGTCCGCGGTCTCGTCACCACCCTCGCCGCCGTGCTGGCCGTGACCGCCGCCTCCGCCACCGCCCAGGCGAAGCCCGAACCCAGGGCGCCGAAGGACTTCGTCGCCCTGAGAACCGTGGACCCGACGATCATCCAGGAGATCCGCTACTTCACCCCGCACAACTTCGTCGGCCGGCGCATCGACGGCTACGACCAGCCGATCTGCATCCTCACCCGCCCCGCCGCCGAAGCCCTTCACACGGCGCAGCGCGCACTGCTGCGCAGGGGCTACACCCTCAAGGTCTACGACTGCTACCGGCCGCAGCGGGCCGTGAACCACTTTGTCCGTTGGGCCAAGGATCTCGATGATCAGGCGACGAAGAGCGAGTTCTACCCGAACGTCGACAAGACCCGGCTGTTCGAGGACGGTTACATCGCCGAGAAGTCCGGCCACAGCCGCGGCTCGACCATGGACCTGACGATCGTGAAGCTCCCCGCGAGGCCGACCCGGCCGTACCACCCGGGACAGCCGCTCGTGCCGTGCTTCGCGCCCAAAGACGAGCGGTTCCCCGACAACTCCGTCGACATGGGTACCGGATTCGACTGCTTCGACACCCTCGCGCACACCCTCGACCCGCGCATCCAGGGCGAGCAGCGCGCCAACCGCCTGCTGCTCAAGAACACCATGGAGGGCGCCGGATTCGTGAACCTCGCCGAGGAGTGGTGGCACTACACCTACGAGCCGGAGCCGTATCCGGACACCTATTTCGACTTCCCCGTGTCCTGTAGGTCGCTCATCAAGGGCGACTGAGCAGCCTATGGAAGAGGGTCCTCTTTCGATCGGATACAGTCCGCGCGTGTCCGAAACTCAGCACTCAACTGTCAACTCCGCACCGGACTCGCACTGTTCGAGTTGCGGAGCGCCCTATGGGGAAGGCGTTTCCGGCTGGCCGCGCACCTGCCCCTCCTGCGGGGCCGTCGCCTACCGCAATCCGCTGCCGGTCGCGATCGCGCTCCAGCCCGTGTACGACACCAAGGGCACCGCCCTGGTCGTCATCACCCGCACCATCGCCCCCGCGCGCGGAGGCACCGCCCTTCCCGGCGGCTACATCGACGACCGCGAAGACTGGAAACAGGCCGTCGTACGCGAGCTCAAGGAGGAGACCGGCATCGACGCGGCAGCGCGCGACGTACGGCTCGTGGACGCCATGAGCTCGCCCGACGGGCATCTGCTGCTGTTCGGACTCCTCCCGGAGCGCCCGGTGGAGGGACTCCCGCCCGCCGGCCCCACGGACGAGACCGAGGGCTGGCGGCTGCTGCGCAGGCCCGAGGAACTCGCCTTCCCGCTGCACACCGTGGCCGTACGGGCCTGGTTCGAGGGTCGTTACGTCTGAGCCGCGCGGCTCAGTCCAGCCCCCGTACCCGCACCGGGTGGGTCGGCGCGGCGGAGCCGTTCTCCCGCACCCGGGTGACCACCACCCCACGGCCCTGCCGGCGGGCGACGTAACGTTCGATCTCCGGTTCGTCCCACCCGTCGCCCGCGTCCGGCACGACCAGACCGCCCCCGGTCCGGCCGCGCGCGGGTGCCCACACCTCCAGTTCGAGGCCGCCGTCGGCACCGCGCACGGGAATGACCGCACCCGCGCGCGCGAACACCGGTATCCGCGACAGCGGCGCGTCGACGAGCACCTGTGCCGGCCCCTCGTACGCCTCCTCCGTCACCGTGTCGTACCAGCGCCCGCGCGGCAGCTGCACCGCACGCCGGTCGGCACCCGGGGCCAGCACCGGAGCCACCAGCAGACCGTCCCCGAGCAGAAACGTGTCCTCGCAGTCCCGCAGCGCCCGGTCCTCCGGGGCCCCCCACCACACCGGCCGCACATAGGGCGCGCCGGTGCGCCGGGCCAGATGCGCCAGCGTCATGAAGTACGGCAGCAGCCGCCGCCGTTCCAGCAGCGCCACGCGCGCGTGCTCCAGCACCTCGGCACCGAACTCCCAGGGCTCCCGGCGCCCCGCCCGCAGACTCGCATGGGTGCGGAACAGCGGCAGATACGCGCCGAGCTGGAACCACCTCAGATACAGCTCCGGTGAGGGGCTGCCGTCGAAACCGCCCACGTCCGGGCCCGAGTACGGCACCCCGCACAGTCCGAGCCCCAGCACCAGCGCCAGGGACGCCCGCAGCCCCGGCCAGCCCGTCGCCACGTCCCCGGACCACGTGCCCCCGTACCGCTGCAGCCCCGCCCAGCCGGAGCGCGAGAACAGGAACGGCCGCCGCTCGGGCGCCAGCTCGCGCAGCGCTTCGTAGCCCGCCCGGGCCATACACAGCGCATACACGTTGTGTGCTTCCCGGTGATCGCCCCCGCGTCCCTCCAGGGCGTGCCGGGCCGAACGCGGCAGGGTCGGCTCGCCGAAGGCGTTGAACGACGTCGGCTCATTCATGTCGTGCCAGAACCCCGCGAAGCCCTGCCCCAGCCGCTCCTCGTACAGCCCGCCCCACCACTTGCGCACGCCCGCGTGCGTGAAGTCCGGGAAGGCCGACTCGCCGGCCCACACCACACCGCGCACCGTGCGCCCGGAGGGGTCCCGCACGAACGCGTCCACGGCCGTACCGCTGTCGTACACGGCGTTGCCCGGCGTCGCCTTCACCGCCGGATCGACGATCGACACCAGCCGGATCCCGTCCCGCCGCAGCTCCTCGGCGAGTTGGGGCAGTTCCGGAAAACGCTCCCGGTCGACCGTGAACACCTGGTGGTCGTCGTAGTGGTCGATGTCCAGGTGCACGGCGTCCAGCGGCAGCCCGTGCCGCTGGTAGCCCGCGACGATCCGGCGCATCTCCTGCTCGCTGCCGAAGCCCCACCGCGCGTGATGGTGCCCCAGCGCCCACGCGGGCGGCAGCGCGGGCGCACCCGTCAGCGAGGCCCAGGTGTGCAGCACGCGCGCGGGGGTGCCCACCATCACCCAGCAGCGCAGCGGACCGCCGTCCATCCGTACCTCGCAGCGCCCCGCGCGGTCGTGCCCGGACCCGGCGCCCTCCTCGCCCTCCCGCAGCACCACCGTGCCGTCCCACGTGGTGTCGTGGAACACAAGATGCGTGCCGGCATCGGCCACCACGAGCTGCACCGGCATCGTCAGATACAGCGGATCGTCGCCGGGGCCGAACGCCCGGCCGGGATCGGTGTTCCACAGCCGGTACGTGCCGTCCCGCAGCCGGGGCCCGGACGCCCGGCCGCCCAGACCGAAGAAGCGGGCGTCGGCCGCCACCTCCGAGCGCTGCATCCACCGTGCCGTGCCCCCGCCGACCGGCTCCCACCAGCGCGGCGGAAGATCGCGGCGCAGGGTCACACCGCCGGGCGTGCACACCTCCACCGCGCCGTGCCGCGAGACGGTGACCGTGGCCCGCTCGGCGACCACCCGCCAGCCACCGTCCTTGTCCGGCTCCAGCACAGCCCGCGGATCCGGCTCCGGGCTCTCCCCCAGCGCGTACGACGGCTGGGGGCCCGCCCCGTCCCACCCCCAGAACACCGCC
Organism: Streptomyces roseochromogenus subsp. oscitans DS 12.976; assembly: GCF_000497445.1. Lineage (NCBI taxonomy): Bacteria > Bacillati > Actinomycetota > Actinomycetes > Kitasatosporales > Streptomycetaceae > Streptomyces > Streptomyces roseochromogenus. The sequence continues at coordinate 8,088,415 of NZ_CM002285.1, forward strand.
CCGTTCACCGCGACCGTGATCCGCAGCTCGGACCGGCCGAACCGGATCAGCCCGCCACCCGGCCCCGGCTCCGCGCCCTGCACCTGACCCGGAACCCGCGCACGCTCGGCGCCCCGCCGCGGCAACCCGGCAGCGTCGATCCGCCGCCTGCGCCACGCTGCCCGTACGGTACGCAACCCCCGAGCCGCCCTCCCCGAACCCACCACACTCACCGAACGCACCAGGTCACGACCGTCCATGCTGCTCACCCTGCCACTGAGCGCCCCACGCGTGCGTGTCGTTCAACTGCCGTTCACCCGTGCCGGGACCACATCTTCACGACACGGACTATGTGGGGCGCGCCCTGGTGTAGAAGTCGATCACATGGCATCGTCCCTGTCAGCCGCGTCACGCGCACACCCCAGCCCGTGCGCGGACCGACGCCCACGACGCGCACAGCCCGGGAGCCGCCCCCATGTCGACCGCGAACCCCCAGCCGCTCTGGCAGCCCGATCCCGAGCGGATCGCCCAGGCCCGCATCACCCAGTTCCAGGCGTGGGCCGCCGAACACCACGGCGCCCCGGCCGAGGGCGGCTACCCCGCCCTGCACCAGTGGTCCGTCGACCACCTGGAGACCTTCTGGGAAGCCGTCACGGAGTACTTCGACGTACGGTTCTCGACGCCCTACGCGCGCGTGCTCGGCGACCGCTCGATGCCGGGCGCCCAGTGGTTCCCCGGAGCCACCCTCAACTACGCCGAACACGCCCTGCGCACCGCGGCCGACCGCGCGGACCGACCCGCCCTCCTGTACGTCGACGAGACCCACGAACCCCGCCCGGTGACCTGGGCCGACCTGCGCCGCCAGGTCGGCTCCCTCGCGGCCGGACTCCGCGCCCTCGGCGTCCGCCCCGGCGACCGTGTCAGCGGCTACCTGCCCAACATCCCCCAGTCCGTCGTCGCCCTGCTCGCCACGGCCGCCGTAGGCGCCGTATGGACCTCCTGCGCCCCCGACTTCGGCGCCCGCAGCGTCCTCGACCGCTTCCAGCAGGTCGAACCCGTCGTCCTGTTCACCGTCGACGGCTACCGCTACGGCGGCAAGGAGCACGACCGCCGCGAGATCGTCGCCGAGCTGCGCCGTGAGCTGCCCACCGTGCGCGCCGTCGTCCACATCCCGCTGCTCGGCACCGACGCCCCGGAAGGTGCCCTGGAGTGGTCGGCGCTGACGGCGGGGGACACCGAGCCCGTCTTCGAGCAGGTGCCCTTCGACCACCCGCTGTGGGTGCTGTACTCCTCCGGCACGACCGGCCTGCCCAAGGCCATCGTCCAGTCCCAGGGCGGCATCCTGGTCGAACACCTCAAACAGCTCGGCCTGCATTGCGACCTCGGCCCTGAGGATCGTTTCTTCTGGTACACCTCGACCGGCTGGATGATGTGGAACTTCCTCGTCTCCGGCTTGCTCACGGGCACGACGATCGTCCTCTACGACGGCAGCCCCGGCTACCCGGACACCGGCGCCCAGTGGCGGATCGCCGAGTGCACCGCAGCCACCCTCTTCGGCACCTCCGCCGCCTACGTCATGGCTTGCCGCAAGGCCGGTGTCCACCCGGCGCGCGACTTCGACCTGTCCACGGTGAAGTGCGTCGCCACCACCGGCTCACCGCTGCCGCCCGACGGCTTCCGCTGGCTGCACGACGAGTTCGCGCAGAGCGGGGCCGACCTGTGGATCGCCTCCGTCAGCGGCGGCACCGACGTCTGCTCCTGCTTCGCCGGCGGCGTACCGACGCTCCCCGTCTACACCGGCGAACTCCAGGCACCCGGACTCGGCACCGACCTGCAGGCCTGGGACCCGAACGGCAACCCGGTCATCGACGAGGTCGGCGAGCTCGTCGTCACCAACCCCATGCCCTCCATGCCGATCCGCTTCTGGAACGACCCCGACGGCAGTCGCTACCACGACAGCTACTTCGACACCTACCCCGGTGTCTGGCGGCACGGCGACTGGATCACCCTCACCTCACGCGGCACCGTGATCATCCACGGCCGCTCCGACTCCACCCTCAACCGGCAGGGCGTGCGCATGGGCTCGGCCGACATCTACGAGGTCGTCGAGCGCCTGCCCGAGATCAGGGAATCCCTCGTCATCGGCATCGAACAGCCCGACGGCGGCTACTGGATGCCGCTGTTCGTGCACCTCGCGCCGGGCGCCGTGCTCGACGAGGCACTCCTGAACCGCATCAAGCAGACCATCCGTGAACAGCTCTCGCCACGCCACGTACCCGACGAGATCATCGAGGTGCCCGGCATCCCGCACACCCTCACCGGCAAGCGCATCGAGGTCCCCGTCAAGCGCCTCCTGCAGGGCACGCCCCTGGAGAAGGCGGTCAACCCCGGCTCCATCGACAACCTCGCCCTGCTCGACTTCTACGAGGAACTCGCCCGCAAGCGCGCCTGACCCCACGGGCACCCCATAGCCGGCCTCGGACTCGCCCAGCACGGCAGCGAAGCCCGAGGCCGGCCGCCCACCAACGGCCGGCTCCAACCCGGCGACGGTGATCCGCACGCCCGGCCCGCAGGACAGACGGAACCCCGCCCCTGCCGCGCCCCGGCAGCCGCTCGACCGTAGCCATGCACCACGCCCGGCTCGTCGCGCACGGGCACCCACAGGTTCAAACCGCCCCCGACCGTCTCCGGCGCCACCACCCGCCGCGACCTGCGTACTCCAGCACCGCCTGGTCCGCGACCGCCGCCGGCGGAGTCCGTTGTCAGTGCCGCCGGTTACGGTGAGTGAGCATTGATCGACTGCGCACTTTGGGGGAAACATGGCGCACACCGACCACCAGACCCTGCGACGCGTCCTGCGTCGCGAGATCGCCGGCACCATCGGCCTGCTCACCGACGAACACGACTTCCGCGCCATGCGGCGCTACCGCAGCTTCACCTTCGACGACCACGCGACCTACCTCCAACAGGTCGAGTCCGTCCTCAAGACCCGAGCCGCCCAGGGCACCCACACCACACTCGCCCTCTTCGACCCCGAGGACTACGCCGACTACTGCGCGCAAGCCGGCCTCGACCCGGAAGCCCCGGCCAGCCGGACCCGGTTCACCGCCGAACTCGCGGCCACGGGCCCCACGATCCCCTACGACGGCCGACCCCTCGCCACCCTCGTACCGGCCCTCGTGGACGAAGCCGTACGACAGGCCACATGGGAGTACGCGACCACCCTGCTTTCCCGCCTCGGCCCCTGCCCCACCTGCGGCGAGGACATCGGCAGGGCGGGCTTCACCCGCGCCTCCGATCTCGTCGTCCGCATCCTCGACACCGCACCACCGGGCGACCGGCACCTCGTGTGCAGTGTCTCCGGACCACCGGACACCGTCGTCTCCGTCCTGCACGGTGACCAGGACAGCCACGGCGACACCCGCCTCGACGAGGCCGAAGCCCTGGAATTCACCAGCGTCCTCGCCCTTGGCCTCGCGACCCGCAGCCCCGGTGGGCTCGTCCTGCGCACCAGCGCCCCGGGCACCACCGACCGCGTCTACGGCTGGCGACTGCGCGCCGGCACCCTCGAACCCCTCACCGCCTCGGAGGTGTTCGACGCTTACTGCACCGACGTCGAATCCGGAGACCTCATCTCCCCGGAATCCGGCGTCGACTACTGCGAACCTCCCGACCTCGGAGAGGAGAACACAGCACCGGGCCACCGCCACTGAACGCGCCAGGGGCGCCCCACCCGAAGGCGGGACGCCCCTGAACCCGGCACACCGGACGCACCGGCACGGCTACTCGCCGGAGAGCACCGCCTGAGCCGCGCTGCGCGCCTCCTCGGCGCTCTCCGCGGCACGCGCGGCCGCCGCGGCCCGCTCGCACTGCGCCAGCGTGTACTTCGCCAGCGTCGCCCGGACATAAGGAATCGACGCCGAACCCATGGACAGGGAGGTGACACCCAGACCGGTCAGCACACAGGCCAGCAGCGGGTCGGACGCGGCCTCACCGCACACACCACAGCTCTTGCCCTCGGCCTTGGCCGACTCCGCCGACAGCGCGACCAGATCCAGCAGCGCCGGCTGCCACGGGTCCTGAAGCCGGGACACCGCGCCCACCTGCCGGTCGGCCGCGAACGTGTACTGCGCGAGGTCATTGGTCCCCAGCGACAGGAACTCGACCTCCTGCAGGATCGAACGCGCCCGCAGCGCGGCCGACGGGATCTCCACCATCGCGCCGAACTTCGCCTGCAGCCCCGCCTCACGGCAGGCGTCCGCGAACGCCTTCGCGTCCTTGCGGTCCGCCACCATCGGCGCCATGACCTCGAGGTAGACGGGCAGCCCCTCGGCGGCCTTCGCCAGCGCGGTCAGCTGCGTCCGCAGGATCTCGGGATGGTCCAGCAGCGTACGCAGACCCCGCACGCCGAGCGCCGGGTTCGGCTCGTCGGCCGGCGTCAGGAAGTCCAGCGGCTTGTCCGCTCCGGCGTCCAGCACCCGCACGACCACACGGCCCTCGGGGAACGCCTCCAGCACCTGCCGGTAGGCCTGTACCTGCTTCTCTTCGGAAGGAGCGTTCTTGCTGTCGTCCAGAAACAGGAACTCGGTACGGAACAGACCGACACCCTCGGCCCCGGCCTCCACCGCGGCCGGTACGTCCGCCGGCCCGCCCACGTTGGCCAGCAGCGGCACCTTGTGCCCGTCCGCGGTCGCACCCGGCCCGGTCGAGGCGGCCAGCGCGGCCTTCCGCGCGGCGGCCGCGGCCTCCAGCTCCGCCTTCTTCGCCTCACTCGGGTTCACGAAGATGTCGCCGGTGCTGCCGTCGACGGCGATCACCGTGCCCTCGGCCAGCTCACCGGCACCCGGCAGCGCCACGACCGCCGGCACCCCCAGCGCCCGCGCCAGGATCGCGCTGTGGCTGGTCGGCCCGCCCTCCTCGGTCACGAAACCGAGCACCAGAGACGGGTCCAGCAGCGCGGTGTCGGCAGGAGCCAGGTCCCGCGCCACGAGCACATACGGCTGGTCGCTGTCCGGCACACCCGGCATAGGAACGCCCAGCAGCCGGGCGACGATACGATTCCGCACGTCATCGAGGTCGGCCACCCGGCCGGCGAGGTACTCACCGGCAGCGGCCAGCAGCTCGCGGTACGCCGCGAAGGCGTCGTACACCGCACGCTCGGCCGTGCTGCCGACGGCGATCCGCCGGTCCACGTCCGCCATCAGCTCGGGGTCCTGCGCCATCATGGCCTGCGCCTCGAGCACGGCCTGGGCCTCGCCCCCCGCCAGATTGCCGCGCGCCATCAGATCGGCGGCGACGGCGTCCACGGCCTGGCGGACGCGCCCCTGCTCCCGCTCGGCCTCTTCCACGGGAATCTGCTTGGCCGGCGGCTCCAGCACCGCCGTACCCATGTGCCGAACCTCGCCGATGGCCACGCCATGGCTCACGCCCACGCCTCGCAGCGTTGTCTCCATCTCACCCGTCTCCGATAGTGCGGCGGGTCCCGCCGCCGCGATGGTTGTCCTGATCGCCGTCCGCAGACGGCATTGCCGTCAGTTCCAGGCGAAGAGGCTGTCGCCGGCCTTCACGTCTCCGCTGTCACGGAGGTCGGAGAGGGACTCGGCCGTGGCTTCGAGAGCGACGACGGGGCAGACCGGTGACTTGCCGGCGGCCTCCACGGCGGCGGGGTTCCAGCGCACGATGGCCTGGCCGCGCGTCACGCTGTCCCCCTTGTTGACGAGCAGCTCGAAACCCTCGCCGTTGAGCTGCACGGTGTCGATGCCGAGATGGGTGAGCACGCCGTGCCCACTCTCGTCCACTACGACGAAGGCGTGCGGGTGCAGGGAGACGATGACGCCGTCCACGGGGGCGACGGCCTCGGACGCCTCACGCACGGGGTCGATCGCGGTGCCCGGGCCGACCATGGCCCCGGAGAAGACCGGATCCGGCACCTCGGCCAGTCCGATGGCACGTCCGGCAAGAGGGGACGTCACGGTGGTCATGGGAAGCCTCCCAAGGAGTGGAGCTGCTTGCGGGCCGTCACTGCCTGTCCCGGACGGCACACTGAGCAGCAGCGTATGTCATATGAAGTGGCGGTTCCGTTTAGAAGCTACCAGTTGGTGGTCTAGACCACCACCCCCGTGGATTTGCACGGCCTTCAAGACTCCGTGTACAGTCGTACTCCTGCCTGGGACGGAGGAACGCGAGAGCGTCCTCGCCTGGCAGAACTCAAACTCGTCAGATCCTATCTCTGGATCCGCTTCTGCATGTCCGCAGGAGGGTGGTCAGAGAGCCGGAAAAACCCTGATAGAGTTTGAAGCAT
>NZ_CM002285.1:8096439-8099819 GCF_000497445.1 Streptomyces roseochromogenus subsp. oscitans DS 12.976
GCTCATGGGTGGAACGTTGATTATTCGGCCGGGATCCTGGGTCGGAGGCTGCTAGTACTGCTCGTCAGAGCGTGGAACGCATGATCTTCGGACGGGGCCTGGCCGGGCACGCTGTTGGGTGTCTGAGGGAACGAACTTTCCTCAGTCGCCGGCCCCAGTGCACTCGGACCTGTTGGTTCGGGGTGATGGGTGGCTGGTCGTTGTTTGAGAACTGCACAGTGGACGCGAGCATCTGTGGCCAAGTTTTTAAGGGCGCACGGTGGATGCCTTGGCACCAGGAACCGATGAAGGACGTGGGAGGCCACGATAGTCCCCGGGGAGTCGTCAACCAGGCTTTGATCCGGGGGTTTCCGAATGGGGAAACCCGGCAGTCGTCATGGGCTGTCACCCTTGTCTGAACACATAGGGCAAGTGGAGGGAACGCGGGGAAGTGAAACATCTCAGTACCCGCAGGAAGAGAAAACAACCGTGATTCCGGGAGTAGTGGCGAGCGAAACCGGATGAGGCCAAACCTACGACGTGTGAGACCCGGCAGGGGTTGCGTCGTGGGGGTTGTGGGATCTCTCTTCCACGGTCTGCCGGCCGTGGGGCGAGTCAGAAACCGTTGATGTAGGCGAAGGACATGCGAAAGGTCCGGCGTAGAGGGTAAGACCCCCGTAGTCGAAACGTCAGCGGCTCGTTTGAGAGACACCCAAGTAGCACGGGGCCCGAGAAATCCCGTGTGAATCTGGCGGGACCACCCGCTAAGCCTAAATATTCCCTGGTGACCGATAGCGGATAGTACCGTGAGGGAATGGTGAAAAGTACCCCGGGAGGGGAGTGAAATAGTACCTGAAACCGTGTGCCTACAAGCCGTGGGAGCGTCGGACATCAGCTTGCTGGTGTCTCGTGACTGCGTGCCTTTTGAAGAATGAGCCTGCGAGTTTGCGGTGTGTTGCGAGGTTAACCCGGGTGGGGAAGCCGTAGCGAAAGCGAGTCCGAACAGGGCGCTGTAGTAGCACGCTCAAGACCCGAAGCGGAGTGATCTAGCCATGGGCAGGTTGAAGCGGAGGTAAGACTTCGTGGAGGACCGAACCCACCAGGGTTGAAAACCTGGGGGATGACCTGTGGTTAGGGGTGAAAGGCCAATCAAACTCCGTGATAGCTGGTTCTCCCCGAAATGCATTTAGGTGCAGCGTCGTGTGTTTCTTGCCGGAGGTAGAGCACTGGATAGGCGATGGGCCCTACCGGGTTACTGACCTTAGCCAAACTCCGAATGCCGGTAAGTGAGAGCGCGGCAGTGAGACTGTGGGGGATAAGCTCCATGGTCGAGAGGGAAACAGCCCAGAGCATCGACTAAGGCCCCTAAGCGTACGCTAAGTGGGAAAGGATGTGGAGTCGCACAGACAACCAGGAGGTTGGCTTAGAAGCAGCCACCCTTGAAAGAGTGCGTAATAGCTCACTGGTCTAGTGATTCCGCGCCGACAATGTAGCGGGGCTCAAGCGTACCGCCGAAGTCGTGTCATTGCAGTATATAGCCCCAACGGGTGCTGTGATGGGTAGGGGAGCGTCGTCTGCCGGGTGAAGCGGCACTGGAAGGTAGTCGTGGACGGTTGACGAGTGAGAATGCAGGCATGAGTAGCGATTCACACGTGAGAAACGTGTGCGCCGATTGACTAAGGGTTCCTGGGTCAAGCTGATCTGCCCAGGGTAAGTCGGGACCTAAGGCGAGGCCGACAGGCGTAGTCGATGGATAACCGGTTGATATTCCGGTACCCGCTGTGAAGCGTCAAACATCGAAACAGGCGATGCTAAGTCCGTGAAGCCGTTCCGGACCCTTCGGGGAATGGAAAGTGGTGGAGCCGACGGACCAGACTTGCAGTAGGTGAGTGATGGGGTGACGCAGGAAGGTAGTCCATCCCGGGCGGTGGTTGTCCCGGGGTAAGGGTGTAGGACGTTGTCCAGGTAAATCCGGGCAGCACATAGTCTGAGACCTGATGCCGAGCCGATTGTGGTGAAGTGGATGATCCTATGCTGTCGAGAAAAGCCTCTAGCGAGTTTCATGGCGGCCCGTACCCTAAACCGACTCAGGTGGTCAGGTAGAGAATACCGAGGCGTTCGGGTGAACTATGGTTAAGGAACTCGGCAAAATGCCCCCGTAACTTCGGGAGAAGGGGGGCCATTCCTGGTGAGAGGACTTGCTCCTCGAGCTGGGGGTGGCCGCAGAGACCAGCGAGAAGCGACTGTTTACTAAAAACACAGGTCCGTGCGAAGCCGTAAGGCGATGTATACGGACTGACGCCTGCCCGGTGCTGGAACGTTAAGGGGACCGGTTAGCTCACTTTCGGGTGGGCGAAGCTGAGAACTTAAGCGCCAGTAAACGGCGGTGGTAACTATAACCATCCTAAGGTAGCGAAATTCCTTGTCGGGTAAGTTCCGACCTGCACGAATGGCGTAACGACTTCTCGACTGTCTCAACCATAGGCCCGGTGAAATTGCACTACGAGTAAAGATGCTCGTTTCGCGCAGCAGGACGGAAAGACCCCGGGACCTTTACTACAGTTTGATATTGGTGTTCGGTTCGGCTTGTGTAGGATAGCTGGGAGACTGTGAAGCCCGTACGCCAGTGTGGGTGGAGTCGTCGTTGAAATACCAGTCTGGTCGTGCTGGATGTCTAACCTGGGTCCGTGATCCGGATCAGGGACAGTGTCTGATGGGTAGTTTAACTGGGGCGGTTGCCTCCTAAAGGGTAACGGAGGCGCCCAAAGGTTCCCTCAGCCTGGTTGGCAATCAGGTGTTGAGTGTAAGTGCACAAGGGAGCTTGACTGTGAGACCGACGGGTCGAGCAGGGACGAAAGTCGGGACTAGTGATCCGGCGGTGGCTTGTGGAAGCGCCGTCGCTCAACGGATAAAAGGTACCCCGGGGATAACAGGCTGATCTTCCCCAAGAGTCCATATCGACGGGATGGTTTGGCACCTCGATGTCGGCTCGTCGCATCCTGGGGCTGGAGTCGGTCCCAAGGGTTGGGCTGTTCGCCCATTAAAGCGGTACGCGAGCTGGGTTTAGAACGTCGTGAGACAGTTCGGTCCCTATCCGCTGTGCGCGTAGGAGTCTTGAGAAGGGCTGTCCCTAGTACGAGAGGACCGGGACGGACGAACCTCTGGTGTGCCAGTTGTTCTGCCAAGGGCATGGCTGGTTGGCTACGTTCGGGAGGGATAACCGCTGAAAGCATCTAAGCGGGAAGCCTGCTTCGAGATGAGGACTCCCACCCACTTGATGGGGTAAGGCTCCCAGTAGACGACTGGGTTGATAGGCCGGATCTGGAAGCCAGGTAACTGGTGGAGGTGACCGGTACTAATAGGCCGAGGGCTTGTCCTCAGTTGCTCGCGTCCACTGTGTT
>NZ_CM002285.1:8100069-8151025 GCF_000497445.1 Streptomyces roseochromogenus subsp. oscitans DS 12.976
TCCTTTTACAGCTCCGGCCCTTGGGCACTGCCCAGGGGCTGGAGCTTTTTTGCGTTGAGGTAAGGTCAGGGGCATCGTTGGCTCGTTTTCGCACAGGAGGCTCCCGGGTGGAGGTCCAGGAGACGCGTGTCCAGACGGACCGGGTCCTCACCATCCCCAACATCCTCAGCATGGCACGGCTCGTCGGTGTCCCCCTCTTCCTGTGGTTGATCCTCAGGCCCGAGTTCGGGGGACCCAAGAGCGACCACTGGGCCCTCCTGGTGCTGGCCTTCAGCGGGATCAGCGACTATCTCGACGGCAAGCTCGCCCGGCGCTGGAATCAGATCAGCAGTCTCGGCCGGCTTCTCGACCCCGCCGCCGACCGGCTGTATGTACTTTCCACGCTGGTCGGACTCACCTGGCGGGGGATCCTCCCGCTCTGGCTGACCGCCCTTCTGCTCGCACGAGAGCTGATGCTCCTGGTGATGGTGGGCATCCTCCGCCGGCATGGGTATCCGCCGCCGCAGGTGAACTTCCTCGGGAAGGCCGCCACCTTCAACCTGATGTACGCCTTCCCGTTGCTGCTCCTTAGCGATGGACACGGTTGGATCGCGTCACTCGCTGCTATTTTCGGATGGGCGTTCGCCGGGTGGGGTACAACGCTCTACTGGTGGGCAGGAGTGCTCTACGTGGTACAGGTCCGCCGTTTGGTCCGTGCGGACGCCATGGCCGATTGAGCTCGGCGATTGTCCGGACGTAGCGCCACGATGGCCCGCGGTGGAAAAGTGCGGGACAATCTGGACGGGTGAAGTCGGCTAGACCGTCGTCTCTTGGAGGAGGACGCTTCCGACATGAAGGCCGTCGTGATGGCCGGGGGCGAAGGCACCCGCCTGCGCCCCATGACCTCTAGCATGCCCAAGCCGCTCCTGCCCGTGGCCAACCGCCCGATCATGGAGCATGTGCTACGGCTGCTCAAAAGGCACGGGCTCACCGAGACCGTCGTCACCGTCCAGTTCCTGGCATCGCTCGTCAAGAACTACTTCGGCGACGGCGAAGAGCTCGGAATGGAGCTCACGTATGCCAATGAGGAGAAGCCACTCGGTACCGCCGGAAGCGTCAAGAACGCCGAAGAGGCGTTGAAGGACGATGCCTTCCTCGTCATCTCCGGTGATGCCCTGACCGACTTCGACCTCACGGAGCTGATCAATTTCCACAAGGAGAAGGGCGCGCTGGTCACGGTCTGTCTGACCCGGGTGCCCAATCCCCTGGAGTTCGGCATCACGATCGTCGACGAGGAAGGCAAGGTCGAGCGATTCCTGGAGAAGCCGACCTGGGGGCAGGTCTTCTCCGACACTGTCAACACGGGCATCTATGTCATGGAGCCCGAGGTATTCAACTACGTCGAACCCGATGTTCCGGTCGACTGGTCCGGTGATGTCTTCCCGCAGTTGATGAAGGACGGCAAGCCGATCTACGGCTATGTCGCCGAGGGCTACTGGGAGGACGTCGGCACCCACGAGAGCTATGTGAAGGCCCAGGCCGACGTGCTTGAGGGCAAGGTCAACGTCGACATCGACGGTTTCGAGATCTCCCCGGGCGTGTGGGTCGCGGAAGGCGCTGAGGTGCATCCCGACGCCGTACTGCGCGGTCCGCTGTATATCGGCGACTACGCGAAGGTCGAGGCCGGAGCCGAGATTCGCGAACACACCGTCGTCGGCTCCAATGTCGTCGTCAAGAGCGGGGCCTTTCTGCACAAGGCTGTCGTGCACGACAACGTGTACGTCGGGCAGCACAGCAATCTGCGCGGCTGTGTCGTCGGCAAGAACACCGACATCATGCGGGCCGCGCGGATCGAGGACGGCGCGGTCATCGGTGACGAGTGCCTGATCGGCGAGGAATCGATCGTTCAGGGCAATGTCCGGGTCTATCCCTTCAAGACCATCGAGGCCGGTGCCTTCGTCAACACCTCCGTCATCTGGGAGTCCAGAGGGCAGGCCCAGCTGTTCGGCGCCCGGGGTGTGTCCGGCATCCTGAACGTCGAGATCACGCCGGAACTGGCCGTGCGGCTGGCCGGCGCCTATGCGACGACCCTCAAGAAGGGCTCCACGGTCACCACGGCCCGCGATCACTCCCGAGGCGCCCGGGCGCTCAAACGGGCGGTGATCTCCGCGCTGCAGGCCAGCGCCATCGACGTACGCGACCTGGAGAACGTACCGCTGCCCGTGGCCCGGCAGCAGACCGCGCGCGGCAGTGCCGGCGGCATCATGATCCGGACCTCGCCGGGGGTGCCGGACTCGGTCGACATCATGTTCTTCGACGGCAACGGCGCCGATCTGTCGCAGGGTGGTCAGCGCAAGCTGGACCGGGTGTTCGCGCGCCAGGAGTACCGGCGGGCGTTCCCCGGTGAGATCGGGGACCTCTACTTCCCGGCGAGCGTCTTCGACTCGTACACCGGCTCGCTGCTGCGCAATGTCGACACGACCGGGATCGCGGATTCCGGACTGAAGGTCGTCGTGGACGCCTCGAACGGCAGTGCCGGGCTCGTGCTGCCCAGCCTGCTCGGCAAGCTCGGCGTGGACTCGCTGACCATCAACCCCGGTCTCGACGAGGCCCGGCCCACCGAGACGGCCGAGATGCGGCGCAACGGTCTGGTCCGGCTGGGCGAGATAGTGGCCTCCTCGGGCGCCGCGTTCGGTGTCCGGTTCGACCCCGTGGGCGAGCGGCTGTCGCTCGTGGACGAGAAGGGCCGGATCATCGAGGACGACCGTGCGCTGCTGGTCATGCTGGACCTGGTGGCCGCCGAGCGGCGCAGCGGGCGAGTGGCGCTGCCGGTGACCACGACCCGGATCGCCGAACAGGTGGCCGCCTACCATGGCACCCAGGTCGAGTGGACGACCACCTCGCCCGACGACCTCACGCGCGTGGGCGGCGAAGAGGGCACCATCTTCGGCGGTGACGGCAAGGGCGGGTTCATCGTCCCCGAGTTCAGCAGCGTCTACGACGGCACGGCGGCCTTCGTACGGCTGATCGGGCTGGTGGCCCGCACGCAGCTCACGCTGAGCCAGATCGATGCGCGGATCCCGCGGGCGCACGTCCTGAAGCGGGACCTGGCTACGCCGTGGGCGGTCAAGGGTCTGGTCATGCGGCGGGTGGTCGAGGCTGCCGGTGATCGCTTTGTCGACACGACGGACGGGGTGCGGGTCGTGGAGACCGACGGCCGTTGGGTGATGGTGCTGCCCGACCCGGCCGAGGCCGTCACCCATCTGTGGGCCGAGGGGCCGGACGACGCCTCGGCGCAGGCGCTGCTCGACGAGTGGTCGGCCGTCGTGGACAGCGCCGGACGCTAAGGCGGCACACGCCTTCGGACGGCAAAATCCACGCACGCGCGCGTGCCGGACAAGTGTCCCCAAGGGGGCCTGTCCGGCACGCCGGTGGGGCCATTCGGAGGAACCGCGCGCGACATGCGACGATGTGCGGCATGCCGCAGCAACCCCCCGTTCGGAGCAGCGCCACGCAGGCGCACCGCCCGGACGCCTCCATGTCGTTGATCACCAACGTCATGGACCACAGCCTCGACGACGGATACGCCGAGGCCGCCGCCCGGAGGAAGTCCCGGGGCGAGGGCGGGCTGCCCAAGACCCTCAGGGCGAAGCTGGGCCTCGCCGCCGGCCTTGTCCTCGCGGCGCTGGTCGTGACCGTGGGGGCGGCACAGACGCAGGCGGCGGCGCCCGTGGTGGCCAAGGAGCGCCAGGAGCTGATCGACCGCGTCGACAGTGAGACCACAGCGGCGGACAAGCTCGAAGGCACGGTCGACAAACTGCGTGACGATGTCAGCGCGCGTCAGCGGGCGGCCCTGAAGTCGAGCGGCGGCAGCACGCAGGCGGATCTGGTGGATGTGCTGTCGGGCGCCACCGCGGTCCACGGGCCCGGCGTCAAGCTCGTCGTGAACGACGCCAAAGAGGCCAGCACCGGTGGCGACGGCACCAATCCGCGGGAGACCTCGGGGTTCTCCGACACCGGCCGCGTGCGCGACCGGGACATGCAGCGCGTGATCAACGGGCTGTGGCAGTCCGGCGCGGAGGCCGTCTCCATCAACGGCCAGCGGCTGACCGCCCTGTCCGCGATCAGGGCCGCGGGAGACGCGATACTGGTCGACAACAGGCCGCTGGTGCCGCCGTACACGGTGCTGGCGGTGGGGGATGGGGAACGGATGAGCACCAAGTTCCAGAACGGCGACGACGGCCTGTACCTGCACGCCCTGGAGCAGAACTTCGGCATCCGCGCCACCATCTCCACGGAGGGTGACATGCGGTTGCCCGCCGCACCCAGTGTGATCGTACGTACAGCACAGCCGAGCACCGAGAAGACTGAGAAGGGCACATCGTGATCGCCGTACTGGGCCTCGTCGTGGGAGTGGTGGCCGGACTGTTGGTCCGGCCCGAGGTTCCGGCGGTCGTCGAGCCTTACCTGCCGATCGCCGTGGTCGCGGCGCTGGACGCCGTGTTCGGCGGTCTTCGGGCCATGCTCGACGGCATCTTCGACGACAAGGTCTTCGTGGTGTCGTTCCTGTCCAACGTGGTCGTCGCAGCGCTGATCGTCTTCCTCGGTGACAAGTTGGGCGTGGGCGCGCAGCTGTCCACGGGTGTCGTGGTGGTCCTGGGTATCCGGATCTTCTCCAACGCTGCGGCGATCCGGCGCCACGTGTTCCGGGCGTGACACCGATGAGCGAGGAGAACGAGCGGCCGGAGAACAGGCTGCGCAAGGAACTGCCCGAGGAGGTGCCCGCGCGGGCACCGGAGCCGGCGCCCGAGGAGAAGACGCAGGCGCCGCTGAGCGGGCGGCAGCGGCTGGTCAAGGGGCTGTGGCCGCCGCGGGTCACCCGGGCCCAACTCATCGTCGCCCTGCTGCTGTTCGGCCTCGGCTTCGGGCTCGCGGTGCAGGTGGCGTCGAACAGCAACAGTGACAGCGCGCTGCGCGGCGCACGCCAGGAAGATCTTGTTCGCATCCTCGATGAACTGGATTCGCGTACTCAGCGTCTTGAGGACGAGAAGCAGGGACTCGAAAAGCAGCGCCAGGAGCTGCAGAGCAGCTCCGACCAGGCCGCGGAGGCTCGCAGGCAGACGGCCGAGAAGGAGAAGCAACTCGGCATTCTGGCGGGCACCGTGGCGGCGCAGGGTCCCGGCATCACGATGACCATCGAGGACACGAAGGGGACGGTCAAGGCGGACATGCTGCTCGACGCGATCCAGGAGCTGCGCGCGGCCGGTGCGGAGGCGATCCAGGTCAACGGGGTCCGGGTGGTCGCGGGCACCTACTTCACGGATTCCGGCAAGAGCGTCGCCGTCGACGGGAACAAGATCAACGCCCCCTATCGTTTCCAGGTCATCGGCAAGCCGCAGGACCTGGAGCCCGCGCTGAACATCCCGGGAGGCGTGGTGCAGACGCTGGAGAAGGAGCAGGCCACGGTGACGGTCGAGCAGTCGGACAAGATCATCGTGGACGCCTTGCGACAGGCGAAGCGGCCTGACTACGCTCGGTCGTCCTCCCAGTGAACCGGCGGTGCATGGGGGACGTCCGGCAGGGGCATGAGGTTGCGGGGGGTCGGCGCACCGAAGGGGTGGCGCGTGATGGAAACTGTCTGGTGGATACGGACGTTGTGAGAATGTCCGGCTCGGCCGGTGTAGGCAATCAGGGTTCGTCCTGCCCCACGGGCGGGTCTGTTTCGGTCAAGGGGAATCGCCCGTGAAGTTGTTTGCGAAGTTGTTCGGCAAGAGCGCGCGAGAGGGCAGCGACAACGCGACCGCTCGGCATCGCGCGCAGCCTGACGCGGAGGGCCAGCGCCCGCTGTTCCGGGACCAGCTCGCTGGTCCGGGCGGTGACATTTCCGGAGGTCAGGGCGGGGCGTCGGTTGACCCTGCCCAGTCTGGCGGCATAGGTTTCGGGCAGCCGTCAGCCTCAGGTGCGGGCGGAGGATTCGCCTCCGGTCCGTACGCGTCCAACGCCCCTGCGGGGCAACCGCAGCAGGAGGATCCGTCCATGTCGGTCCTGGTGTGTACGAGGTGCGGTAACCGCAACGCAGAAAACGCCCGCTTCTGCTCCAACTGCGGCGCGCCGCTGCGCCCGGGAGCGGTGCCGGAGCGCGCCGCGGAGACGACGTCCACGATCTCCATCTCGGGTCTCGAAGCCTACGACTCCGAGGTGACCGGGCAGACGCAGATGCCGATGCTGTCGCCGGAGGCGCAGGCCGCGGTGGACGCGTTGCCGCCGGGCTCGGCGCTGCTCGTGGTGCGCCGGGGACCGAACTCGGGCAGCCGCTTCCTGCTGGACAGCGACCTGACCACGGCCGGCCGTCATCCGCAGAGTGACATCTTCCTGGACGACGTCACGGTCTCGCGTCGGCACGTGGAGTTCCGGCGCTCCCCGGACGGCTCCTTCACGGTGGCCGACGTCGGCAGTCTGAACGGCACGTACGTGAACCGCGAGCGGATCGACCAGGTTGCTCTGTCGAACGGCGACGAGGTGCAGATCGGCAAGTACCGGCTGGTGTTCTACGCGAGCCGGCAGGGCATCTGACCCGCCCCCGGACCGGTGTCCGGGGGGACCCCAGGGAAGGTCCATGCTTCAAACACCGAGCGGCGGTGCCGGAAGCGGTACCGCCGCCAGGGACAGTGGGCTGATGAGCATCGGCACGGTGCTGAACGTGCTGCGCGAGGAGTTCCCCGAAGTCACCATCTCCAAGATCCGTTTCCTGGAGTCCGAGGGGCTCATCGAGCCGCAGCGGACCCCTTCGGGGTACCGCAAGTTCAGCACCGGGGATGTCGAGCGCCTCGCCCATGTGCTGAGGATGCAGCGGGACCACTATCTGCCGCTCAAGGTGATCCGCGAGCATCTGGACGCCATGGAGAAGGGCGAGGCCGTCCAGCTGCCCGTCGTGGGACGTCAGCGTATCGGGGAGGACGCTCCGGAGCCGATGCGGGCACCCTCGGTGGCCCGGGTGGGCAGGGCCGAGCTGCTGGCGGCCGCGGAGATCGACGAGGGCGAGCTGAAGGAGTGGGAGTCGTACGGGCTGATCGCTCCCCTGGAGGACGGGGCGTACGACGCCGAGGCGGTCACCGTGGCCTCGTTGGTGGCCGAACTGGGCCGGTTCGGGATCGAGCCACGCCACCTCCGGGTGATGAAGGGGGCCGCCGACCGCGAGGCGGGCCTTGTGGATCAGGTGGTGGCCCCGCTGAAGCGCCATCGCAACCCGCAGACCAGGGCCCATGCCGAGGCGCGTACGAAGGAACTGGCGGCGCTGACGGTGAAGCTGCACGCGGCACTGGTCCAGACCGCTCTCGGGGTGCGGCTGCCGTGAAACGCCGGGGCCGGGCGGCGGCCGGATCGGGCACCTGTTCCCGGCCCGACTACCCAAACATCCCGGGCACGGCCTAGGGTTGCTGTGTGAACGAGCTCGATGTCGTAGGTGTCCGGGTCGAAATGCCCTCCAACCAACCGATCGTGCTCCTGCGCGAAGTGGGAGGCGACCGTTACCTCCCCATCTGGATCGGACCAGGGGAGGCGACGGCGATCGCGTTCGCCCAGCAGGGCATGGCCCCGGCCAGGCCGCTGACCCACGACCTGTTCAAGGACGTGCTGGAGGCCGTCGGCCAGGAGCTGACCGAAGTACGCATCACCGATCTGCGCGAGGGTGTCTTCTACGCGGAGCTGGTCTTCGCCAGCGGCGTCGAGGTCAGCGCCCGTCCTTCCGACGCCATAGCGCTGGCCCTGCGCACCGGAACGCCGATCTACGGCAGCGACACGGTGCTGGACGACGCCGGCATCGCCATCCCGGACGAGCAGGAGGACGAAGTGGAGAAGTTCCGCGAGTTCCTCGACCAGATCTCGCCCGAGGACTTCGGCACGAGCAGCCAGTGAGAGCGAGCGCCCGGTGCGCGCCGATGTCCCGTGCCCGGGCAATTGCCACCGGCTATTGAGGGCGTCCTACGGCCCCCCGCCAACGCATTCGGCTAGCCTTTCCCCGCGGTGGGACACGGGAAACCACTCCTAGGGTGATTATCACTCGGCGTGCCGAGTGTGGCGATCGTTGACGCACCCCTGGTGACTGCCTACCGTCGTGAAGGCAGGTCAAGGACGGAGGTCGGCGTGAGAACCAGCGGCGACGGTACGGCTGGGGGTGCTCCCGTGCGCGGTCTCGGGGAGAGCGGTCCGTACCCGGTTCACAGCAGCGCGGTGGATCACGCTCCGCAACGGCCGACGGCGGTGCCGAACGGCGGAGGGGCGGCGTCCATGGCGTCGGAACAGATCGGCTATCGCGGGCCCACGGCCTGCGCGGCCGCCGGCATCACCTACCGACAGCTCGACTACTGGGCCCGTACCGGCCTCGTCGAGCCGAGCGTGCGGCCCGCGTACGGGTCGGGCACACAGCGTCTGTACAGCTTCCGGGACGTCGTCGTCCTGAAGATCGTCAAGCGCTTCCTGGACACGGGCGTGTCGCTCCAGAACATCCGCTCCGCCGTGCAGCACCTCAGAGAACGCGGTTTCCGCGATCTGGAGCGGATGACGCTGATGAGCGACGGCGCCACGGTCTACGAGTGCACCTCGCCGGACGAGGTCCACGCCCTGCTCCAGGGCGGTCAGGGCATCTTCGGGATCGCCGTCGGCGTGGTGTGGCGGGATGTGGAAAGCGCGCTCTCCCAGCTGCACGGCGAGCGCATCGACACCGGCGAGACCCTCGTCGGGCACAACCCCGCCGACGAGCTGGCACGGCGCCGCAACCGGGCGGTCTGACTCCGCTGCGGCGGTCTGACGCCCGTAAGGCGATCCGGCAGCGGTACGGCGGTCCGACACCGGGCCTTTCGGGGCCGGGGCATTGTCAGTGCCGTGGTGCAGCATCGGAGATGTGAGAAACGCGCCCACGATCCTGCATCTCGACATGGATGCCTTCTACGCCTCGGTGGAGCAGGCATCCAAGCCGAGCCTGCGCGGGAAGGCGGTCGTGGTGGGCGGCCTAGGACCGCGCGGGGTGGTGGCCACCGCGTCGTACGAGGCACGGGTCTTCGGGGTCCACTCGGCGATGCCGATGGCCCAGGCCCGTCGGCTGGCACCGAATGCCGCGTATCTGGTGCCGCGCTTCACCCTGTACCGGGCGATCAGCGAGCAGGTGATGGCGCTGCTGCGGGAGCTGTCGCCGCTGGTGGAGCCGCTCAGCCTGGACGAGGCGTTCGTGGACCTGGAGGCCGGCGGGACGGCCTGGGACGAGGAGTCGGCGCGGGTGGCCGGGATCACGCTGCGCGCGGACATCCGGGCGGTCACCGGGCTCACCGGCTCGGTGGGTCTCGCCGCCTCCAAGATGCTCGCCAAGATCGCCTCCGAGCAGGCCAAGCCGGACGGTCTGGTGCTCATCGAGCCGGGCTCCGAGCGGGCGCTGCTCGGGCCGATGCCGGTGCGGACCCTGCCCGGGGTGGGGCCGGCCACCGGGGACCATCTGCGCAGAGCCGGGATCACCACCGTCGAGGAGCTGGCCGAGGCGGGCGAGGACGAGCTGGTCCGGCTGCTCGGCAAGGCTCACGGGCACGCGCTGTACGCCATGGCCCTGGCCCAGGACGAGCGGCCGGTGGTGGCCGAGCGCGAGGCGAAGTCGGTGTCGGTCGAGGACACCTACGACGTGGACATCCATGACCGGCTGCGGATCGGAATGGAGGTGCAGCGGCTGGCCGACCGGTGCGTGGGGCGGCTGCGCGGGGCGGGGCTGTCCGGGCGGACCATCGTGCTGAAGGTGCGCCGGTACGACTTCTCGACGCTGACCCGCTCCGAGACGCTCAGAGGGCCCACGGACGATCCGGCGGTGGTCCGGGAGGCGGCCGCGCGGCTGCTGGACTCCGTGGACACCACGGGAGGGGTGCGGCTGCTGGGCGTGGGGGTGTCCGGGCTCGCCGACTACACACAGGAGGACCTGTTCGCGCAGGCCGTGCCGGTGCCTGTGGCGGAGGAGCCGGAGAAGGGCGCAGCCGAGGCCGTTCAGGACTGGGCGGAGCCTGTCGAGCGGCACTGGCGGGCCGGGCAGGATGTGCGGCATGCCGAACACGGGCATGGGTGGGTGCAGGGGAGTGGGCTGGGGCGGGTGACGGTGCGGTTCGAGACTCCGCAGTCCCCTCCGGGGCGGGTGCGGACGTTCTTTGTGGAGGATCCCGCGCTGGAGTCTGCCGATCCGTTGCCGTTGGTCGCGGATTCCGCCCACCTGCTCGGCCGTCCCGGTCAGTCGGGCAGCGACCGGCGCGGGGCACCGCCCCGGACCCCGCAAGAGGGCGGGGGCGGCGAGGACCGGGAACAGCCCGCGGCCGAAGCCCGGGCCTCGGACCGAGCTCAAGGCCCGGTCGAGGCTCAGGCCTCCTCGGATCCCGCCAGTTTGCCGAAGTCGTGGTCCGGGACCGGGGGAGGTGGGGCCACGTCCAGGCCGTAGTGGTGGTAGAGCTGGAGTTCCTGTTCGGGGGAGAGGTGGCGGCCCACGCCGAAGTCGGGGGCGTCCTTGATCAGGGCGCGGTCGAAGGGGACGTGGAGGGTGCCGTCCTTGAGCAGTTCGCTCGGTTCCAGGGGGACGAACGCGTCCCGGCTGAACAGGCCGGTGCGTATGGCCGCCCACTCCGGCACGCCGGTCGCGTCGTCGAGGTAGATCTCGTCGATGGTGCCGATCTTGGTGCCATTGCGGTCGAACGCCTTGCGGCCGATCAGGTTGCGCGGATCGATGTCGGTCAGCACGGTCCCTCTCCCTCCACTTGGTCGCAACTCATCCGTAAGCACTACAAAAGAGCACATTCAAGGAGGCGGCCACTCGAGGGCTCGGGCGTTGACCTCGCTGGTAGGCTGACAGCGGCTGCTGACCCCGTGCGGGAGAGTCCTCCGAGCACCTCGGAGGCGCCGAAGGAGCAACTCCTCCCCGGAATCTCTCAGGCTCACGTACCGCACGGACGAGGTCACTCTGGAAAGCAGGGCGGGTGTCGACGACTCCCGCCCTCACCGACGGTGAAAGCCGGGGGCATACCCGGTGAAGCTCTCAGGTTGAGATGACAGAGGGGGAGGCCGTCGGGGTACCCGCGCCGTGGTGCCCTTCGAAGGTCGCGTCAGACCAGGAGGCCTCCGCAATGACCGCCCATCGCATGCCGCTCTCGGAGCTCGAAGCGGGTATTCCCTTCGAGCAGCGTCACATCGGGCCCGACCAGGAGGCGCGGGCCAAGATGCTCGCGCAGGTCGGTTACGGCTCGCTGGACGAGCTGACCGCCGCGGCGGTCCCGGATGTGATCAAGAACGCCGACGCCCTCGACCTGCCGGGCGCCCGCACCGAGGCCGAGGTGCTCGCCGAGCTGCGCTCGCTCGCCGAGCGTAACCAGGTCCTCGGCTCGATGATCGGGCTGGGGTACTACGGGACGTTCACGCCGCCGGTCATCCTGCGCAACGTCATGGAGAACCCGGCCTGGTACACGGCCTACACGCCGTACCAGCCGGAGATCTCCCAGGGACGGCTCGAGGCCCTGCTGAACTTCCAGACCGTGGTCGCCGACCTCACCGGTCTGCCCACCTCCGGTGCCTCCCTGCTGGATGAGGGAACGGCCGCCGCCGAGGCGATGGCGCTCTCCCGGCGCATGGGCAAGAACAAGAAGGGCCTGTTCCTGGTCGACGCGGACGCGCTGCCGCAGACCGTCGCCGTGATCCAGACCCGTGCGGAGCCGACCGGTGCCGAGGTCGTCGTCGCCGACCTCAGCGAGGGCATCCCGGCCGACATAGCCGCGCGCGAGATCAACGGAGTGCTGATCCAGTACCCGGGCGCCTCCGGTGCCGTACGGGACATCAAGCCGGTCATCGACCAGGCGCACGAGCTGGGCGCCCTGGTCACCGTCGCCGCCGACCTGCTCGCGCTGGCCCTGCTGACCTCGCCGGGCGAGCTGGGCGCGGACATCGCCGTCGGTACGACCCAGCGTTTCGGCGTGCCGATGGGCTTCGGCGGTCCGCACGCGGGCTACATGGCGGTGCACGAGAAGTTCGCACGCAGCCTGCCCGGCCGCCTCGTGGGCGTCTCCGTCGACGCCGACGGCAACAAGGCCTACCGGCTCGCGCTGCAGACCCGTGAGCAGCACATCCGCCGGGAGAAGGCCACCAGTAACATCTGCACCGCGCAGGTGCTGCTCGCCGTGATGGCCGGGATGTACGCCGTCTACCACGGGCCCGAGGGGCTCCAGACCATCGCGCGCCGCACCCACCGGTACGCCACCATCCTCGCGGCGGGGCTGAAGGCCGGCGGTGTGGAGATCGTCCACGGCGCCTTCTTCGACACCCTCACCGCGCGCGTACCCGGCAAGGCCGCCGGGGTCGTCGCCGCCGCGCGGCAGAACGGGGTCAACCTCCACCTGGTCGACGCCGACCATGTCTCTCTGGCCTGCGACGAGACCACCACGCGCGCCCAGCTGGGCACCGTCTGGTCCGCATTCGGCGTCGAGGGCGACACCGAGGCGCTGGACGCGACCGCCGAGGACACCCTCCCCGAGGCACTGCTGCGCACCGACGCCTACCTCACCCACCCCGTCTTCCACCGGCACCGCTCCGAAACCGCGATGCTGCGCTACCTGCGCAAGCTGGCCGACCGCGACTACGCGCTCGACCGCGGCATGATCCCGCTGGGCTCCTGCACCATGAAGCTCAACGCGACCACCGAGATGGAGCCGGTCACCTGGCCCGAGTTCGGCCAGCTGCACCCCTTCGCCCCGGCCGAGCAGGCCCAGGGCTATCTCACGCTCATCCGCGAGCTGGAGGAACGTCTCGCCGAGGTCACCGGCTACGACAAGGTCTCCCTGCAGCCGAACGCCGGTTCCCAGGGCGAGCTGGCCGGCCTGCTCGCCGTACGCGGCTACCACCGCGCATGCGGCGACGAGCAGCGCGTCGTATGCCTGATCCCGTCCTCCGCGCACGGCACCAACGCGGCCAGCGCCGTGATGGCCGGCATGAAGGTCGTCGTCGTCAAGACCGCCGAGGACGGCGAGATCGACGTCGAGGACCTGCGCGCCAAGATCGAGCAGTACCGCGACGAGCTGGCGGTGCTGATGATCACCTACCCGTCGACGCACGGCGTCTTCGAGGAGCACGTCGCCGACATCTGCGCCCAGGTGCACGAGGCCGGCGGCCAGGTCTACGTCGACGGCGCCAACCTGAACGCGCTGGTCGGCCTCGCCAAGCCGGGCCACTTCGGCGGTGACGTCTCGCACCTGAACCTGCACAAGACCTTCTGCATCCCGCACGGCGGCGGCGGCCCCGGCGTCGGCCCGGTCGCGGTCCGCGCGCACCTGGCGCCGTACCTGCCGAACCACCCGATGCAGCCCGCCGCGGGCCCGGAGACCGGCGTCGGCCCGATCTCGGCCGCTCCCTGGGGCTCCGCGGGCATCCTGCCGATCTCCTGGGCGTACGTCCGGCTGATGGGCGGCGAGGGCCTCAAGCGGGCCACCCAGGTGGCCGTGCTCAGCGCCAACTACATCGCCAAGCGGCTGGAGCCGCACTACCCGGTCCTCTACACCGGCCCCGGGGGCCTGGTCGCGCACGAGTGCATCATCGATCTGCGCCCGCTGACCAAGGCGACCGGCGTGAGCGTGGACGACGTGGCCAAGCGTTTGATCGACTACGGCTTCCACGCGCCGACCATGTCCTTCCCGGTGGCCGGCACGCTGATGATCGAGCCGACCGAGTCGGAGGACATCACCGAGCTGGACCGTTTCTGCGACGCGATGATCGCCATCCGCGCGGAGATCGAGAAGGTCGGCTCGGGCGAGTGGCCGGCGGAGGACAACCCGCTGCGGAACTCCCCGCACACCGCGGCCGCGCTCGGCGGTGAGTGGAGGCACGCCTACAGCCGCGAGGACGCCGTCTTCCCGGCCGGAGTCTCGGCGGCCGACAAGTACTGGCCGCCGGTGCGCCGTATCGACCAGGCCTTCGGCGACCGCAACCTGGTGTGCTCCTGCCCGCCGCTGGACGCGTACGAGGACTGAGTCCGCTGTGACTCCCCAGGGCTCCGTCCGGATTCCGGGCGGGGCCCTCGCCGTGTCATGCCGTAGCCAGCGCCACCTCGGTGGACTTGATCAGGGCGACCACGGCGGAGCCGGTGGAGAGGCCGAGGTCGGTGGCCGACTCCTTGGTGATGGCGGAGGTCACCGAGCCGCCGTCGATCGAGATCTTCACGGTGGCCATCGCGGCGCCGGCCGCGATGTCGGTGACGGTGCCCGGCAGCTGGTTGCGGATCGAGACGCGGTCGATCGGCGCGGTGGCGAGGGAGACCTCGGTGGACTTCACCAGGGCTCGTACCGCGGAGCCCTCGGACAGGCCGAGATCCCGGACGGACTCCAGGGTGATCGCCGCGGTCAGGTCCTGTCCCCCGCCGAGCCGGATCTTGACAGTGGCCATGGCCTCGCCCGGCTGGATCGCCGTGACCGTGCCGGGGAGCTGGTTGCGGATGCTCAGGGTCATGGGCACCCACGGTAGGGCGCCCGCCCGCTCAGGCCGGGTATGCGTGCGTCTGCGTCGCTTTGACCGTCGCCCAGACGGCGGCGCCCGGGTGCAGATCGAGCTCGGCGGCGGCGACCGTGGTGAGGTCGGCGGCGAGGGGGAGCTCGCCGCCGAGGTCGGCGCGGATCTGGTCGCCGTGCGTCTCCAGGCCGGTCACCTCGCAGCGCCAGAGGTTACGGGCGCTGGCGCCGGTGGGCCGGTCCCGGAACAGGGTGACGGCGCTGGGCGGGAACGCCACGAAGACCGGGCCCGACAGGTCTTCCGTGGTGGTGATCCGGGGACCCGTGTCGAGTCGTACCGTGTGCCGCTCGGCCCGGCCCCGGTAGAGGTTGAGGCCGACGAGCTGGGCGATGTAGTCGGTGCGCGGGTGGCGGGCGATGTCGGCGGGGGTGCCCTCCTGGACGACCTGGCCGTGCTCGATGACCACCAGTCGGTCCGCGAGCACCATGGCGTCCAGCGGGTCGTGCGTGACGAGGACGGCGACCGCCTCGAACTCGGCCAGATGGCGGCGCAGTTGGGCGCGGACCTCCAGGCGGGTACGGGCGTCCAGGGCGGCCAGTGGCTCGTCCAGGAGCAGCAGCCGGGGGTGGGTGGCCAGGGCACGGGCGAGAGCCACGCGCTGGGCCTGCCCGCCGGAGAGCCGGCGGGGCTTGGCGCCCGCGTGGCCGGCGAGACCCATCCGGTCCAGCCACGCGGCGGCCTGGGCACGCGCCTCGGCCTTGGGCACGCCCTGGCAGCGCGGCCCGAAGGCCACGTTGTCCAGCGCGGACAGATGCGGGAAGAGCAGATAGTCCTGGAAGACCACGCCGACGGGGCGGGACTCCGGGGAAGTGCGGTCCAGGGAGGCGCCGTCCAGCCTGAGGTGTCCGTCGGTGAGCGGGACGAGACCGGCCAGGGCACGGAGGGCGGTGGTTTTGCCTGCGCCGTTCGGGCCGAGGAGGGCGACGACGTCCCCGGGGGCCGCCGCCAGGGTCACGTCCAGCCGGAAGGAGCCACGGTCGACGACGAGGTGGGCGTCGAGTCCCTCGTCGCCCATTCTGCGCAGGTCGGCCTTGGGGGCGTCGATGTCGGTCATGGGGCTGTACGTTCGCACACGGTCCGGTCCGGCTGCCATGATCACGCTCCTGTCATCCAGCGGTCCCTGAGCGCGGCCAGCACCGCGATCGACACCACCAGCAGAACCAGGCTCAGCGAGATCGCCGCGTCGGGGTCGTTCTGCAGGGCCAGGTAGACCGCGAGGGGCATGGTCTGGGTGCGGCCGGGGAAGTTGCCCGCGAAGGTGATCGTCGCGCCGAACTCGCCGAGCGCACGCGCCCAGGCCAGCACCGACCCCGCCGCGATGCCGGGCGCGATCAGAGGCAGGGTGACCCGGCGGAACGCGGTGAAGCGGGACGCGCCGAGCGTCGTCGCCGCCTCCTCGAAGCGCGGGTCGGCCGCGCGCAGAGTGCCCTCGACGCTGATGACCAGGAACGGCATCGCGACGAACGCCTCCGCGACCACGACCCCGGCGGTGGTGAACGGCAGCGTGATCCCGAACCAGGAGTCCAGCCACTTGCCGATCACTCCGTTGCGGCCGAGCGCCAGCAGCAGAGCCACACCGCCGACCACCGGCGGCAGCACGAGCGGCAAGGTCACCAGGGCCCGTACGAACCCCCGGCCGGGGAAGTCCGTACGGGCCAGCAGCCAGGCCAGGGGCACACCCAGGACGAGGCTGACAGCCGTTGCCGCGGTGGCGCTGATCAGCGAGAGCTGGAGCGCCTGCCACACCTCGGTACTGGACAGCTGGCCCGGCAGGCTGCCCCAGGGCGCGCGGATGAGGAGCGCGACCAGGGGCAGCAGCAGGAACGCCAGCGCCAGCAGGCCCGGCAGCAACAGCGGCAACGGCACCCCGCGTCGGCCCCCCGTGCCGACGCGGCGGCGCCGCGGCCGGCCCGTGCGGGAGCCGGTCGCGGCGCCGGACTGGTGAAGCGAGGTCACGGCTTGAGGAAGCCGGCCTGGCTCAGCACCTTCTGGCCCTCGGCTGACTGCACGAGGGCGATGAACGCCTTGGCGGTTTCGGCGTTCGGCGCGTTCTTCAGCAGGACGATCGGGTAGTCGTTGATCGCCTTGGCGGACTCGGGGAACTCCACGCCCCCCACCTTGTCACCCGCAGCGTGCACATCGGTCTTGTAGACGACCGCGGCGTCGGCCTCCTTCAGCTCCACCTTGTTCAGGGCGCCCTTGACGTCCTGCTCGTAGGAGACCGGGGTGAGCTTGAGGTGGCTGGCGTCCAGGGCCTTCTGCGCGGCGGCACCGCACGGCACCGTCTTGTCGCACAGGACGACCTTCAGACCGGACTTGGTGAGGTCCTTCAGCGAGGCCACCTTGTGCGGGTTGCCCGGCACGGTGGCGATCTCCAGCTGATTGCGGACGAAGGTGGCCGGGGTCCCGACCGCGTCGTTCTTGGCCGTGACGATCTTCATCGTCTTCGGGCTGGCGGCGGCGAAGACGTCCGCCGGGGCACCGCCGGTGATGCTGGCCGCGAGGGTGTCGCTGCCGCCGAAGTTGAAGTTGACGTGGGTGCCCGGGTGCTGCTTCTCGAACTCCTTGCCCAGGGTCGTGAAGCTCTCCTTCAGCGAGGCGGCGGCGAACACGGTGACCGAGCCGGACAGCTTCGGCGAGGCCGAGGACCCCGACGAGGCCGAGGTGTCCTTGGACTTGGCGGAGCCGGACGAGGAGGAGCAGGCGCTGAGGGCCATCAGGGCGGCGGCTCCCGCACCGGCCAGCTGCAGCATCCGCCGGGTCCGGCGCACGGAACGGGTCATCACTTGTACTCCTCGCGTTCTGTGGAACAACTGTCGCGCCCTGTCGCGGCCGGGAGAGATCCGGCCGTGCGCGATGATACTGCCGCATCTGCCAGCTCTAAGTCTCCTGTCACTTCGCATGAGCTGCGAACTTGTGATGTGGGGCTCGCATGTGCGTTTGCACGGTGCGCTCCGGCGGGTACGGTGCTGCGGGAGGTGGTCGCAGGTGACGCTCGCGGAACTCGACCTGACCGGCGATCTGGCCCGGCCCGTCCGGCTGACCGTGCCGGACCTGCTCCGCTGGCCGCAGCACCGGGTGGACGTCAGCTTCGATTGCGCGACCAGCGGCATCCAGCACCACCGGTTCGCCGGCCCCCGGCTGTACGACGTCCTGGTCGACGCGGGGCCCGGTTTCGACCCGGCGCGGCGCAAGGACCGGCTGCGCTTCCTCATCGCCGTCACCGGCACCGACGGCCACCACGCCGTGCTGTCCTGGGCCGAGATCGACCCTGACTTCGCGGACGCGCCGGTCCTGCTCGGCGTGCGCATCGACGACACCCCGCTGGATGCGGCCGGGCCCCAGCTGGTGCTCCCGCAGGACCGGTGCGGGGCGCGGCACATCAGCGGGATCACGGCGATCCGGGTGGACGGCGCCTATCGCTGCGGAGCGCCAGCTCCCACCACACCCGGTCACGCAGCAGCGGCACCTCGGTGAACCGCACGCCCGTCGCGTCCCGCAGGGCGTTCGCCAGGGCCGGGGCGACCGGGTTGAAGGGGCTCTCGCTCATCGACTTCGCGCCCAGCGGGCCGATGGCGTCGGCCGTCTCCATGAAGTGCACCTCGGTGCGCGGCACATCGGCGTACTGCGGGAGCCGGTAGCGGCGGAAGGCGGCCGTGTCGACCGCGCCCCGCTCGTCCAGCAGCACCCGCTCGAAGAGCGTGGCGCCGAGCGCCTGGGCGACCCCGCCCTCCACCTGGCCCCGGCACTGCATCGGGTTCATCACCTTGCCGGCGTCGGCCGCGTGCACACTGCGCAGGATGCGGATCTCGCCGGTGCCGGGATCGACCGCCACCCGGAACCAGTGCGCGTTGAAGGCGACCGAGCGCGGGGTGCCGCCGAAGTGCCCGTCGGCGGCGAGCTCCAGGCCGACAGCCCGGGAGGCCGCGTACACCTCCTTGAGCAGCAGGCGTCCACCGGGGTGCAGCACGGCCTCCTCGGCGAGCCGGCAGTCGGCGCGTGCCACGCCCAGATGGGCGGCGGCGAAGTCCAGCAGCTGGCCGGCGAGGGCGCGGGCGGCGCGCAGCGTGGCCTTACCGGCCACGACCGTGCCGGTGGAGGCGAAGGCGCCCGTGTCGTGTCGTACGACGTCCGTGTCGGACTGGCGGATGGTGATCCGGTCGACGGTGGTGGCGAGTTCACCGGCCGCGATCTGCTTGTGCACGGTGGTGGTGCCGTTGCCGAACTCGGCGGTGCCGACGGCCAGATCGAAGGTGCCGTCGGACAGCAGGGTGGCCTTGGCGTCGGCGAGGTGGCCGCCGGGCGGCCCGGTCGCGATCATCGCCAGGGCCGCGCCCTCACCGAGCAGCCAGCCCTCGGGGGCGGGTTCACCGGGCTGGGACTGTGCTCTGCGCACGATCGACAGGCACTGGTCGAGGCCGTAGCTCGCGATGTGCAGGTCCTCCTCGTGGCCGCCCGGGGTGAGCATCGGCTCGTCGGGGCCGATGATGTTGCGAGCCTTGAACTCCAGCGGATCCAGGCCGAGCCGGCGGGCCAGTTCGTCCAGCGCGGACTCCACCGCGAACAGCACCTGGCCGAGGCCGTAGCCCCGAAAGGCGCCCGCCGGGACGGTGTGCGTGTACACCGAGTAGGCGTCGACCTGCTTGTGCGCGGCGCGGTAGACGGCCATGGACTCGCCGACGCTGTGGAACATCACGGCCGGGCCGTGGTTGCCGTAGGCGCCGGTGTTCGCGACGACGCGCAGCTGGAGGGCGGTGAGCGTGCCGTCACGGCGGGCGCCCGCCTTCACCCTGATCGTGAACGGGTGCCGGGTGGTCGCGCCGTAGAACTGCTCGGCGCGCGTGTACTCCAGCTTCACCGGCTTGCGCAGCTTCAGTACGGCGAGCGCCACGATGTCCTCGACCAGCATCTCCTGCTTGCCGCCGAACCCGCCGCCGACCCGGCCCGCTACCACGCGGACCTGCTCCTCGGGCAGGTCGTACAGCGCGCACAGGGCGCGACGGGTGAGGAACGGGGTCTGGGAGCTGGTACGGACGGTGAGCCGGCCGTTCTCGTCGATCCAGGCGACCGCGCCGTGTGTCTCCAGGCTGGCGTGCTGGACCCGCTGGGTGCGGAAGGTCTCCTCGTAGACGACGTCCGCCTCGGCGAAGCCCGCTTCGACATCGCCGATCTCGCCGTGTGCCTCGCCGACGACGTTGTTCTGCGGGCGGGAGATCCGGGCCGCTCCCGCGTCCTTGTCATGGACCACGGGAGCCCCCGGCCGCATGGCCTCCTCGGGGTCGAGTACGGCGGGCAGCTCCTCGTACGTCACCTCGATCCGCCGGCAGCCCTCCTCGGCGGACGCCTCGCTGTCGGCTACGACGGCCGCCACGCGCTGGCCGGCGTAGCGGACCGTGTCGTCGAGGACGCGGGTGTCGTCCGGGTCCTCCTCGGGGTGCTCGTGGCGGGCGGTGGAGAAGTGCCGTTCCGGGGCGTCGTGGTGAGTGAACACGGCCTGGACGCCCGGGACACGCAGGGCGGCGGAGGTGTCGATCGCGAGGATGCGGGCGTGGGCGTGCGGGGAGCGCAGCAGCTTCATATGGAGCACGCCGGGCACGTCGATGTCGAAGGTGTAGCGGGCGGTGCCGGTGACGACCTGAGGTCCGGCCGGGGCGGGCAGACTGCGGCCGACGGACTCGCCGGGCGCGGGCGCCTCCACGTTCTTCACCCCGCGTACGGCGTCCTCGATGGCCCGGTAGCCGGTGCAGCGGCACAGGTTGCCCTTGAACGCCCGTGGCAGGTCGGCCAGTTTGTCCTCGTCGAGGGCGGCCGTGGTCATCAGGAAGCCGGCAGTGCAGAAGCCGCACTGGAAGCCCTGGGCGTCGAGGAACTTCTGCTGGACGGGATGGAGTTCGCCGTCCGGGGAGGCCAGACCCTCGACGGTGGTGACACGGTGGCCGTCGGCCCGGAAGGCCGGGTACAGGCAGCTGTGCACGGGCCTGCCGTCGACATGGACCGTGCAGGCGCCGCAGTCGCCCTGGTCGCAGCCCTTCTTCACCCCGAACCACCCGCGTTCGCGCAGATAGGTGCGCAGGCACTGGCCGGGCCGGGGCTCCTCCTCGAAGGTCCGGCCGTTGACGTCCACCTTCATCGCCACTCCTCCTCCACCAGCTCGCGGCGTATCTCCTCCGCCAGCCGGAACGTCATGTGCCGCCGCCACTCGGGCAGTCCGTGGATGTCGTCGAACCACTCGCCGTCCGCGACCGCCCCGTCGATCGCCTCGCGCAGCGCCGCAGCCGTCGGGGCCAGCGGGAACCAGAGCCGTATCGGGCGGACCGTGGCGGCGGTGACGGTGATCGCGACCGAGTGGTCGACCGGGTCGAGTGTGCCGATGACGAGGACGGCCGAGCGGCCCAACCCGTACAGAGAGGTCTGCCGGAACGCCGTACGGCAGGCCAGGGCGCGGGCGGGGAGGGTGACCGAGCGCAGCAGCTCGCCCGCGGCGAGGTCCTTGCGGCCCGCTCCGATGACGAAGTCGGCGACCCGGACCCGGCGCAGGGTGCCGTCCTGGGCGATCAGCAGGCACTCCCCGTCGAGAGCGGCCGTGAGGGAGATCATCGGACCGGCCGGCAGACCGTTGCACAGGTTCCCGCCGACCGTGGCCATGTTCCAGATCTTGAACGAGGCGAGGAACGCCCGGCAGCACTGCTCGAAGAGGGGAGCGGCGGGGGCGATCAAGTCCCTTGCGTAGCACGAGAGTTCGGCGATGGTGCAGGTGGCGGCGAGCTCCAGCGAGCCGTCCGGGTGGCGGCGCACGGGTGTCCAGCCCATCCGGCTCAGGTCCACCAGGCGCCGCAGGTGCGGCTGGGGCTCGGAGAACAGGTACGTTCCGCCGCCGAGCCAGGCGTCCCCCGGCCGCCACGGCGCCGGCCGCCTGGCGTCTCGTATCTCGACCACCGTGTTCAGGTCCATGGCCGAAAGTGAACCAACGGGGAACCGGCCCGGACGACTGGTGCGGAGCACGGAAACTCCGACCCCACGGCAGCTCCCGCTGGAGGATCCACCAAGAGGCATTCCGCTGCCAGAAGCTTGCATTTAAGATGTCTCCTCTCGCACTCGGCTTGCGAATGCGAGATGCCAGGCGGTCTGCTCGCCGCCCGGCGGCCGCACGAGGAGCCAGCACATGCACGTCGAACACCTCCTGGGGGACGCCTCCCTCGGCCTGCGCCTGCTGTGGGCGGAGGACGCGCTGCTGAGGCGTGAAATCAGCGGAGTGACCGTCACGGACCTGGAGGACCCGGCCCGGTTCGTGCGGCCCGGCGAGGTGGTGCTCAGCGGGCTGGTGTGGTGGTCGCCCGACGGCGCCTCCGGCAAGGCGGAGCGGTTCGTCTCGGCGCTCAAGGACGCGGGGGCGGCCGCGCTGCTCGCGGGCGAGGAGACCCATGGAAGCGTGCCGCACGACCTGGTCGAGGCCTGCGTACGGCACCGGGTGCCGGTGGCCGGGGTGCCGGCGCACATCATGTTCCGGTCGATCACGGACACCGTGTATCTGCGCCAGTGGGGCGGGCTGAGCCGGCATCACGCGCTGCCGGAGAACACCCGCGTACGGCTGAGCCGGCTGCTCGCTCAGGAGGCCGGGCCGGACGCCGTACTCACCGCGGCCTTCGCCCACCTCGGCGGGACCGCCGCGTATGTCTTCACCCCGTCCGGGCGGACGGTCGCGGCCACGGCGGGCACGGCGGCCGTGCCGGCCCGGGAGGCGGTCGCACTCGTCGCGGGCGGGTCCGGGGTGACCGCCTCCGTCGACGCCGGCGGTGTGTCCGCGTACGAGCGCTGGCTGCTGTACCTGCCCGATCCCGACGGTGCCCCACCGCGCATGCTGCACGAGGTCGCCGCCGTACTGGCGCGCTGTCAGGAGGCCGGTGCCCGGCGTCCGTCGGCCGGGTCGCGCGCGGCGGACGAACTCGGGGCGCTGCTGGCCGCTCCGGGCGAGCGGGAGGACGCGGCCGTGGAGGCGGCGCTGCGCCGGTGCGGGCTCCCGGAGGCGGGGCGGTATCAGGTGATCGTCGCGGACGCGGCGATACGACCGCCGGGGGCGCCGCAGTCGGCGGTGGGCGAAGTGCTGCTCGCCGAGGGGGCGTTGGCCGAGGTGGCCGGGCATCTGGTGGAGGCGGGCGGCGCCGCCGGGGCGGAGCCGGCCGGCGGCGCGAACGAGGGTGAGGGGACTTCCGCCGTGGCGGTCGTCGTGGGGCGGCTGCCGGACGGGTGCGCCTTCGCGGTGCTCTCCGGTGGGCTGGCGGACGGCTGGGCAGACGGCTTGGCGGACGAGGTATGGCCGCTGGTCGCCGACTGTGCGCCCGGCATCGTGCTGCACGGCGGCATCGGGGTGCCCGCGACGGAACCCGAGGGTCTCGGCGGCGCGCTGGCGCAGGCCCGCTACGCCCTCACCTCGGCCCGCAGCACCGCGCCCGGCGCCTCCCGCCTGATCGACGCCGGTTCCCTCACCACTCTCGACTCCCTGCTCACGGGGGTTCCGGCCGATGTGCGCGCCGCCTACAGCCGCAAGGTCCTCGGCCCGCTGCTGGAGAGCGACCGGCCCGCCATCGCCGCCCTGCTGAGCACCCTGGAGACCTTCCTGGCCTGCGACGGCTCCTGGGCGCGTACGGCCCAGGAGCTGCATCTGCACGTCAACACCGTGCACTACCGGGTGGAACGCATCGAGCGGCTCACCGGGCGCGACCTGTCCCGGCTGCGGGACCGGCTGGATCTGTGGGCGGCGCTGATGTGCCGGTGAGGTCGGTTGATGTGCCGGCGTGAGCGGTTGATGCGCCGGTGAGGGCGGGGCGTGCCGGTGAGGGCAGGGGTGTGACGGGTCAGACGCGGTCGATGTGCACGTTGGTGGACTTCACGCGCGCGGTGGCCTCCATGCCGACCTCCAGGCCCAGTTCCTCGACGGCTTCCCGGGTCAGCAGCGACACCAGCCGGTGCGGGCCCGCCTGGATCTCCACCTGGGCGGCGACGTCACCGAGCTTGATCGCCGTGACGATGCCGGGAAACGCGTTGCGGACGGAGGTGTAAGGGGCGTCTTCCTCGCCGCTGCCCGCCCTGGCCAGTTCGACGGAGAACGCGGCGAGGTCCCCGCCGTCGATGAGCCGCCGCCCGGACTCGTCGCGATGGGTCGCCACCCGGCCCGCGTCGGCCCAGCGGCGGGCGGTGTCCGGGCTCACGCCGAGCAGCCGTGCCGCCTGGCCGATCGTGTAGGACTGCATGCCGGTCACGATAGGGCCACCCCCTCGGAACCGTGGACCTGGGGTTGGCCGTTGGGTATAACGCGATATGGCGTTAGTCTGTGATTTCGGCTCCCTGAGGGGACGTTCTGAATCGGGGTGAGGGAATGGCGGCCGAGCTGCCCACGGAGACGTCGTCCGGGCTGCGCGCCTCGCACGCGGACCGGGACCGGGTGGTGGACGTGCTGACAGGCGCCGCCGGAGACGGCCGGATCACGGCCGAGGAGCTGGACGAGCGCGTAGCGGCCGCGCTGTCGGCGCGCACGCTCGGCGAGCTGGCGGTGCTCACCGCCGACCTTCCGGAGGAGGCCGGTGCGGCACCTGCGGCCAAGGACGTCGTCCGGATCGAGCAGCAGGGCGCCTCCACCGTGCGTGCGGACGGCTGGGTGGTGCCGCGCCGGATGGGGATCGCCTCGGTCTGGGGGCATGTGACCCTCGACTTCTCCAGCGCGGTGATCACGCACGACACCCTGCGTATCGACCTGGACATGACGGGTGGCACCCTGCGGCTGATCACCCGGCCCGGTGTGGTCGTGGACGCCGACTCGCTGGTGATGGGCTACGGCAAGACCAAGGTGCGCCCGGCCCGCGATCCGGGGGCCCCGGTCGTGCTCCGCGTGGAGATACACGGCCGGCTCAGCATGGGGCGGCTGGAGGCACGGCCGCCCAGGCGGTGGTTCGGCAGGTAGGCCACGCGGCGCACGGGGGGGCCGGCGGAGGGCGAGCCCCTGTCGAGGCCCGCCGGGTTTCAGCCGGTGTGCACGCGCGGTCGGCGGACTCGGTTCGGTTCCGCTTCGCGCAGGACCTCACGGGTCACCGGGGCGACCTCGCCCTGCCCGAAGAGGAAGAAGCGCAGGAAGTTGGCGAACGGATTGCCCTCG
Source organism: Streptomyces roseochromogenus subsp. oscitans DS 12.976 (assembly GCF_000497445.1). Classification (NCBI taxonomy): domain Bacteria; kingdom Bacillati; phylum Actinomycetota; class Actinomycetes; order Kitasatosporales; family Streptomycetaceae; genus Streptomyces; species Streptomyces roseochromogenus. The sequence continues at coordinate 8,124,755 of NZ_CM002285.1, forward strand.
GTCCACTCGAAGTAGATGTGCGGGGTGCAGCCCGTCATGTCGCGGGCATGCAGGAGAAGGGCCGCCAGGGCGTTGGAGATGGAGGCGGACTCCAGGGTCAGCACGCGGTAGCGGTCGTGCAGCACCTCGCCGCGCACGGTCATGCCCGCCTCGAACTCGGAGGGGTCGGTCAGGGTGACCTCGACGAAGACGAAGTCCTCCTGCTCGGGCATGTCGTTGTCGGCGCGGATCTGCTCGATCTTGTCGCGGTACTCGGCCTTGTCGCGGTTGCCCGGCTCGTTGGCGATGAACCGCATCTTGCGGCTGGCCATATCTCTGATGAATCGTTCCGCCAGCGGGTCGAGCGTCACATGGGTCACGCGCAGCTCGAAGGCACGGGCGAGGCGCGACAGGAAGGAGACCAGCATGATGCCCGCGATGAAGCAGGCGCCGATCTTCACACCGTCCGGGCGCTCGATGACGTTCACGACGGTGACGTAGAGCAGGACCGCCGAGACGGCGGCGAAGCCGATGGTCCAGCCGCGCTGCCCGGCCCTGCGGGCGGCGATGGTCACCGCGATCGCCGCGGAGGACATCAGCACCAGCACACCGGTGGCATAGGCGCCGCCCTGCGCGTCGACGTTGGCGTCGAAGAGCCAGGTGACCAGGAAGGCGACCAGGGTGAAGACGATCACCATCGGGCGCACGGCGCGGGCCCAGTGCGGGGCCATGCCGTAGCGGGGCAGATAGCGCGGCATGAGGTTCAGCAGGCCGGCCATGGCGGAGGCGCCGGCGAACCACAGGATGGCGATCGTGGAGAGGTCGTAGACCGTGCCGAAAGCGCCGCCGAGGTACTCGTGGGCCAGAAATGCCAGGGCTCGTCCGTTGGCCTGTCCGCCGGTCTTGAACTCGTCCGCCGGGATGAGCACGGTCGTGATGAAGCTCGTGGCGATGAGGAACACGCTCATGATCAGCGCGGCGGCCGTCAGCAGCTTCTTGGTGTCCCGGATACGGCCGGTCGGCTTCTCCTCGGTGTCGTCCGGGTCGCCCTGGACGTGCGGCATCACAGCGACGCCGGTCTCGAAACCGGACAGACCGAGGGCGAGTTTCGGGAAGACCAGGAGGGAGACGCCGACCATGGCGAAGACGTTGCCGTGCTCGGTGGTCAGGGCGCTGGTCCAGTCGGTGACCACGTGCCCGGCGGTGAGCACGTGGTACATGCCGACGACCACGACCACGGCGTTCAGGGCGAGATAGACCACCACCAGGGCGACCGCGACGCCGATGGCCTCCAGGAAGCCCTTGAGGAACACCGCGCCCAGCAGAGCGACCAGCAGCAGGGTGATCACCATCTGCTGCCCGTGCAGGACGCTGGTCAGGTGCGGGTTCTCGATGAGGTGGGTGGAGGCGTCGGCGGCCGACAGAGTGATCGTGATCAGGAAGTCCGTGGCGGCGAAGCCCAGCAGCGTCAGGACGAACAGCTTGCCCTTCCAGAAGGACAGCAGCCGCTCCAGCATCGCGATGGAACCCTCGCCGTGCGGGCTCTCCTCCGCCACCCGGCGGTACACCGGGAGGGCGCCCGCCAGGGTGACGACGACGAGGACCAGCGTGGCGATGGGGGAGAGCAGCCCGGCCGCGAGCGCCGCGATACCCGGCTGGTAGCCGAGGGTGGAGAAGTAGTCGACACCCGTCAGGCACATCACGCGCCACCAGCGCTGGCCCTTGTGCGGGGGCTCGGGTTCGGCGTGGGGCCCGGTGTGGCCGCCGTGCTTGCCCATGTCGGCCAGCCCCTCCAGCATCCAGTTGCGCAAGCGACTGGGTGGGGGGTGTTCGGTCGTGGCCATCGGCGTGCTCCTGTGTGCGGCTCAGCTCTTTCCAGCCATCACGCGGACGGCGGCACCAGCGTATGCAGAGAGTGACGTCTGGGCCCATGGATCCGGGCGCGGGAGGCGTCAAACTTGCGTTAAGAATGGCCCGGAAGGGGCAGAGCCGCATCAAGAACGTGAGGCCGGAGAGGTATGCCGGGAACACGGCCGTTCGGGGTAATCGTCGGGGCGTCGACCCAGGGACGGCCACCGAGTGTCACCCTGTCAGAGCGCCGGAAACACCACCTCATCAGTCCATGCCGGAGACCCGGAACACACACAGGGCCGTCTCGCTGTCGACGCGGCGGGCGAGGCGGTGCAGGGCCGTCGTGCCGCACAGCAGGGTGCCGGCCGCCTCGGAGACCCGTACGCCCTCGTCGAGCAGGTACCACAGGTTCGGATTGCGGATCAGGACCCCGGGGTCGACCTCGACCCGGTTGCCGAGGGCGTCACGCAGGATCAGGCGCTGCGCGACGCCGTCCAGCGGGCGCACCGCGGTCAGCAGATCGGTACGGACCCGGCGGGTGACCAGCAGGCGCCGCACGGCCAGCCAGCCCGCACCGGCCGACACCCGTACCGGGAACAGGACGAGCAGCAACAGCAGCGCGAGCACGACCCAGAGGGCGCCGCGCCACCATGTGAGGGAACCGGCGGCCCAGTCGACGAGCAGCAACAGCCCGAGCAGCGCACCGGCACAGCGAAGTGCCGCGCGCACATCCGCTCGCCAGTCGCGGTCGTACGCCACACCGACGGTTCCGGCCGGGGGCGAGCCCGTGGACCGGATGGGTGTGTCGTCGCGGCGCTCCATGGCTGAGACGTTAGACAGCCCCTGGCCCCGCCGGAGCGTCCGTTGACGGCATCCTGACGGCCGGCGTACGCATTTTGACGGAACCCAAGCGCACAACGGCACCCAAGCGCACAGGGGAACCGCGACCGCAACGCGCCTCCGGGGGCTCAGTGCACCCGGCGACCTCAACGCGCCCGGGATCCTCATGCGCCCCGTGGCTTCAGCGTGCCCGGGATTCCCATGCGCCCCGTGGCTTCAGCACGCCTGGGGACTCAGTGTGCCCGGAGACGGCAGTGCGCTCGGTCTGCCTCAGCGGGCCCGAGGCCCCAGTGCGCTCGGTCTGCCTCAGCGGGCCCGAGGCCCCAGTGGGCCCGGCCAGCCCACGCACCCTGCGACCCAGTGCGCCCGGCCAGCCCACGCACCCGGCAAGCCCAGCGCACCCTGCGACCCAGGCGACCCCGATGCGCCCGACAGCGCCGTGACTCTGGGCTCCCCGGTGCGCTGCCCCCACACCCCCAGGGCGGCCTCCCCGAGCTCGCGCTGCGTCCGGCAAGGCCCTCCCAAACCCGTACTGCCTCTAAGGCCTGTCCGGCGGATCGTGTCGCGGACGCGGGGGCCGGCACGCCCTGCCCTACTGCCCTAAGAGCGTGGGGGCACCCCCATCGCCCCCGCTCACCTGCGCCGATGAGGCGCCGTCGATTTCCCGTGACCGGATCCGCCGGACAGGCCCCAGCGTGGCTTTTCCAACTCTCCACCGCCTCCAGTGCGGCCCTCCCGAGCGCGCCGTCCCCAGTGCCGCCGTCACAACCCCCGTATATCCATGCGCAGATGCCAGGTGTACCGCCGGTGCACGGACATCAGTTCTGACTCCAGCGGTGACGGGGGCACCGCGAGGACCGGGCAGACCGCGTGGGCCAGGCAGTGGCGGCAGACCCGGCCCGAGAAGGCGCGCTGCAGACCGCGTCGGCCCGCGCCCACGACCAGGACGTCGTCCTCCCGGTCCGCGGTCGCCACCAGCGCCGGGCCCGGAGCGCCGCGGACGACCAGCGCGTGCATCGGCACACCGGGGGCATCTCCGCCGAAGATCTCGTCGAGCACCGCGGTCAGCCGCTGTCTGGCCAGCCGCTGCCAGTCCTCGATCAGCAGACCGGCGGCGGGGGAGCGGCGCGCGGCGGGGTCACCGCCCGGCGGCTCCCAGGCCAGCACGGGCCACAGTTCCGCTCCCAGCCGGCGGGCGAGCGCGGTGGCCCGCCGCAGGGCCGTGACGCTGCCAAGGGAGCCGCTCACACCGACCACCACCCGAGCGGCCGCCGAGGCGTCGTAACCGGACATCACTCCCCCTTGCTTCCTCCCTTCCATCCCACTCCCGTCCCGGCGATTCGACCAGCCGGGCGGACCCTCTCTTTCCGGGCCCCGCAACCTCCTGCGCGACACCTTGACGCTCCCGACACCCGTTCCTAGAGTCGCCTTTCGGAACATTCGGTATTTGAAGCGAATGTTTCGGCACCTCTTCTAGCTGCAGCGGGCGGGCAGCGACATGAGGTGGCCCGCTCTTCTCGGTCAGCACCCTCTCCATGGGCAACTCCGAAAGTTTCGAAGGAGCACACGATGGGCGACCCCGCACTGTCCCGCCGCGGCTTTCTGGCGGCCTCCGTCGCAGCCGGTCTCGGTGTGACCGCGCTCAGCGGCTGCGGCGGCGACTCGGACGGAGGGTCGTCCTCGGGGACGACCACGATCGAGTGGTGGAACATCTCGACCACGGAGCCTGCCAAGTCCGTCTGGGCGAACCTGGCCAAGCGGTTCGAGGCCCAGAGCCCCAAGGTCAGGATCAAGATCGTCCAGCTGGAGAACGACGCCTACAAGTCGAAGATGACCGCGCTGACCGCCTCCGGGAAGCTGCCGGACATCTTCCACACCTGGGGCGGCGGAGTGCTGGGGCAGCAGGTGGACGCGGGGCTGGTCGAGGACCTCACCGACCGCACCGAGCCCTGGGCCGACGGCCTGCTGCCGGTGGCGAGGCAGCCGTACGTCCTCGGCGACAAGCTGTACGGCATCCCGTTCGACATCGGCATGGTCGGCTTCTGGTACAACAAGGCGCTCTTCAAGAGAGCCGGCATCGGCGCGCCCCCGACCACCTGGAGCGCCTTCCTGGACGCCGTGCGGAAGCTCAAGTCCGCCGGCATCACCCCGCTCGCGCTGGCCGGCAAGGAGAGCTGGACCGGCATGTTCTACTGGGCCTACCTCGCGATGCGCACCGCGGGCGTGGACGCCCTGCACAAGGCCAACGACGACAGGGACTTCGGCGGCGCCGGATTCGTCCAGGCCGGGCAGCACCTGAAGGACCTCGTCGGCCTCCAGCCCTTCCAGAAGGGCTTCCTCGGAGCCGCCTATTCCTCCCCGACCGGGCAGGCGGCGACCGTCGGCAACGGCAAGGCGGCCATGGAACTCATGGGCCAGTGGGCGCCCGTCGTGGAGGCGGACGCGGGCAAGGGGCTCGGCGCGGACCTCGGCTTCTTCCCGTTCCCCGAGGTCGAGGGCGGCGCCGGGAGGATCACCGAGGTGTTCGGCGGAGGCGGCGGCCACGCCCTGCGCAAGGGCGCCCCGCAGGCGGCCGTGGACTTCCTGGAGTTCTTCGCCTCCGCGACCACCGACCGCGAACTGGTGCGGAAGACCGGCGTCCTGCCGGTCGTACCGGCGGCCGAGAGCGCCCTCACCGACCCCCGCGTCAAGGCCGTACAGGCCCGGTTGAAGGGCGCCACCGGCTTCCAGCTCTATCTCGACCAGGCCTACGCCCCCGCCCTCGGCCAGCAGGTCAACGACAGCGTGGCCGGGCTGATCGCCGGGTCCAAGTCCCCGCGGCAGGTCACGGAGTCGCTCACCAAGGCCGCGAAGGACGAGCAGTAGGGCGCGCGATGACCTCTACCTTCCTCCCGGACGAGCGAAGCGGACGGACGGGACCCGACGCCGTCCCGGCGGCCCCGGTGACGCACGCCGCTCGGCGACGCACCCTGCACTGGCTCACCGCCGTCGGCCTCCAGCTGCCCGCCCTCGCGCTCTTCGGCGTCCTGGTGCTGCTGCCGATCCTGTTCGCGTTGTACGCGTCCTTCTTCCGCTGGGGCGGCTTCGGGATGCCGTCGGACTACACCGGCACCGACAACTTCAGCCGTCTGCTGCAGGATCCCGTGTTCCTCGGCGACCTGTGGCGGTGTCTGCTGCTCGTCGTGCTCTCGCTGGCGCTGCAGCTGCCGTTCGCGCTCGCCATGGCCGTGCTGCTCAACCAGAAGGTGCGCGGCCGGGCGGTGTACCGGATGCTGTTCTTCGCGCCGTACGTGCTGTCCGAGGCCGTCACCGGCGTGCTGTTCAGCATCATCTTCGCTCCGGACGAGGGTCTGGCCGACCATGTCCTCAAGGCCATCGGCCTCGGCGGGCTCGGCGGCCAGTGGTTCGCCGGCACCTCCACCGTGCTGGCCACGCTCTTCCTCGTCATGACATGGAAGTATTTCGGCTTCCACATGATGCTCTACCTGGCCGGACTCCAGGCCCTGCCCGCCGAGTTGACCGAGGCGGCGATCGTCGACGGCGCGAACCCCTGGCAGCGTTTCCGGTACATCACCCTGCCGCTGCTCGCGCCCACCCTGCGGATCAGTGTCTTCCTGTCCGTGATCGGGTCGATCCAGCTGTTCGACCTGGTGTGGGTGGTCACCGCGGGCGGCCCCGACCACCATTCCGAGACGATGGCCGTGACCATGTTCCAGTACGGCTTCAAGCGCTACCAGGTCGGCTACGCCAGCGCGATCAGCGTGGTCATGTTCGCCATCAGTCTCGTCTTCGCCCTCGCCTACCAGCGGTTCGTCCTGCGCCGCGACCTCGAAGGGGCCACCACGAACATGAGGGGAGCGGGAACATGAGCGTCCGCCGCAGGGGCCGTACGCTGCCTGGGCATGTGGTCCTGGTGGCGGTCGGCGCGGTGATGGCCGTACCGCTGCTGTACGCGCTGCTCTCCGGCTTCAAGTCCACCGACCAGCTGTCCCGCAACCCGGTGGGACTGCCCAGCCCCTGGGTGTTCGCCAACTACGGCGACATCCTCGGCTCGGGCTCCTTCTGGCGGCTGGTCGGCAACAGCACGCTGATCGCGGTCGGTACGACGCTGCTCGTCGTCGCGGTCTCCGCGCTCGCCGCCTTCTCCTTCGCGCGTTTCGCCTTCCGGGGCCGGGAAGCGCTGTTCACGCTGTTCACGATGGGGCTGATGTTCCCGTTCGCGGTGGCGGCGCTGCCGCTGTTCCTGCTGCTGCGGTCGCTGGGGCTGCTGGACAACCCGCTGGGTGTGATCCTTCCGCAGGCCGCGTTCGGGCTGCCGATGACGATCATCATCCTGCGCGGCTTCTTCCGGCAGATCCCGGGCGAGCTGGAGGAGGCGGCCACGCTCGACGGCTGCGGACCGCTCGGGTTCTTCTGGCGGGTACTGCTGCCGATGGCCCGGCCGGCGCTCGGCACGGTCTCCGTCCTCGCCCTCGTCACCAGCTGGAACAACTTCTTTCTGCCGCTGCTGGTGTTCACCGACTCCACCTGGTGGACCATTCCGATCGGGGTGCAGCAGTTCCAGGGCCAGTACTCCGCCGACACCGCGCGCGTCTTCGCCTACCTCGTGCTCGCCATGGTCCCCGCCCTGGCCTTCTACTCGGTCGCCGAACGCCAGCTCGTCGGCGGTCTCACCGCGGGTGCCACCAAGGGGTGAGCCGCCGTACGAGGCGCTCCGCCGATGTGCGGTCACCGACCGTGACCACCCCCGGACACGCGTCGGGGCCGGTGCGCACCAGACGGGTGCGGCCGGCCCCTGGAGGTCGCTCGTCCTCCGCTCAGGCGGCGGTCATCACTTGGTCCGCACCCGGCGGGCGGTGCGGACCGATGATCCGGCCGTCGGGCAGCAGCTCACCGGTGTCCTCGAAGAGCAGGACGCCGTTGCACAGCAGACTCCATCCCTGCTCCGGGTGGTGCGCCACGAGACGGGCGGACTCCCGGTCGGCGGACTCGGCTGGTGGACACGGCGGCTGGTGCTGGCACATGGGTGGGATCTTTCGCTCTGTCGTGGTCATGGCCATCCCCCGTGGTGATAAGTCGGTCGGAACCCAGTGTTGCCCCCTGGGCGTCATTCCGCAGGGATTTCGCGGCACCGCTTCTCACAGGTTCATGACGCGTCACCCGGGCGGACGGTTCAGTCCAAGTGCACTGTCCCTTTGGGTGGTTCGCAGTGGCCGGATGGGGCTAGTCCATACAGGCTGCCAGACGCCCTGACATGAACGTACCCCGCTCCCCTTCCGGGCAAGCGGGGTACGACGCGGCCGTCGCGCGGTCCTCAGGCGGGCGAGCCCAGCACCGGTGGCCCCAGCAGCGGCACCGGAGTCGCGCGCTGGGTCAGCACCGGCAGCAACTCCGTGACCGGGAACGGGCGGTGTGTCGGTATGCCGGGCGGAGCCGGCGCCAGCGGGACGAGCAGATCGGTGTCGGCCGGATGCCCCTCGGCTCCGTCGGCGCCTGTGTCGCCGTGCAGCCACAGGGTGAGCATGTACAGACCGGGTACCGACAGCAGTCTGGCCTGGTAGGGCTGTTGCAGCGTCTCGGCCTGCTGCACGGCGCGCTCGGTGGAGGTGACGTAGGGACCCTCGAAGAAGTGCGAGAAGGCCCAGCCGTCGGGTGTGAGCATGGTCTCGGCCGCGGCCACCGCACGCTCGCCGGACCGTATCAGGAAGCGCCAGCCGGCCAGCCGGGTCGCGGACAGGCCCTGCGCGGTGATCCGGTCCAGGACATGCACGGGCAGCGGGAGTTCGGGTGTCGTCGGGCCCTGCGCGGCACGCAGGGAGGGGGTGCGGGCCTCACGGACCGCGGTGGGTGAGCCGAGGGCGGCGAGGACGGAACGCAGGGCGGGCGCGGGGGCAGGGGGCACGTGCAGCGGCATATGGGTCGCCTCTCTCATTCGACAGGCGCGGCGGCGCGAGGAGGGGTGGGGCGGACGACGCTGTCTGCTCACGCAAGGCCAAAAGGGTGAAGGCCCGGTCGGTGAGCATGGGTGCGGCTCGGGCCTGCCGCCCGTCACCAGGACGGCCTGAACACGGCAGGAACCAGGACCGAGGGCGTCAGCCTTCTGCCTTGTGGGCGAAGTTTATACGACGTCCGTTCGGCCGTTGTTTCGTCTATCCGATTTCCGGGAGTGACGCAAGGCGGTAATACGCCGTCGATTTGCGGGACTTCTCCCGGTTCCCTGACCGGTGCGCCACCGCTGACCTCGCCATACGCGCGGGTAGCGGTCGGCCGAACGTCGTCGGCGTTTTTCACGAGGAGTTCGGGGAACTCGAAGATGCGGACTGTTGCATGCCCCGTGAATGTGCCGCGGGGAACATTCCGACAGAGTAGCGGGCACCGCGCTCGCACGGGACGTTATCGATCGCTTCGGCTGGGCATCATCCCCCCACTGACCGGGAGCCCGGCGGCCGGAACGTCGGCCCGCCCATCCGAGGAGGGACACTTCGATGGGGGAGAAGGTCGTGGCAGGGCAGTTCGACCTGTCCGATCGCCAGCGCTACCGCGAAAAGCTCCAGAAGTGCCTCACGGGACTGGAGCGGCTGTTGCGCGAGAAGAGATTCGACCGCCCCAAGAACCTCATGGGAGTCGAGATCGAATTGAATCTCGCTGGACCCGACGGTATGCCGAAAATGTTGAACGGGCAGGTACTGGAGCGCATCGCGAGCCGCGATTTCCAAACAGAACTCGCCATGTTCAATCTGGAAGTCAACATCGCCCCACACCGATTGGGCGGCCGGGTATTCGACCGGCTCGCCGAGGAACTGCGCATCTCGCTCGCCTACGCCGATCGCAAAGCCGGTGAGGTGGACGCGGGCATCGTCATGATCGGCATCCTGCCCACGCTCGACCGCGACCACCTGGTCTCCGCCAACCTCTCCGAGGTCGACCGCTACACCCTGCTCAACGACCAGATCGTGGCCGCGCGCGGAGAGGACTTCCGGCTCGACATCGAGGGCGTGGAGCACCTCGTGTGCACGTCCAAGTCGATCGTCCCGGAGGCCGCGTGCACCTCCGTACAGCTGCACTTGCAGGTCACCCCGGCACGGTTCGCGGACGTGTGGAACGCGGCGCAGGTGGCGACCGCAGCGCAGATCGCCGTCGGCGCCAACTCGCCGTTCCTGTTCGGCCGCGAGCTGTGGCGCGAGTCCCGGCCCCCGCTGTTCCTGCAGTCCACCGACACCCGCCCGCCCGAACTGCAGGCACAGGGCGTACGGCCGCGCACCTGGTTCGGCGAGCGGTGGATCAGCTCCGCGCAAGAGCTGTTCGAGGAGAACCTGCGCTACTTCCCGGCCCTGCTGCCGATCTGCGACGACGAGGAGCCGCTGGACGTCGTCGCGGCCGGCGGCACGCCCGGACTCGCCGAACTGGTGCTGCACAACGGCACGATCTACCGATGGAACCGGCCGGTCTACGGCATCGCGGACGGCGTCCCGCACCTCAGGGTGGAGAACCGGGTGCTGCCGGCCGGGCCGACCATCACCGATGTGATCGCCAACGCGGCCTTCTACTACGGCCTGGTCCGCGCCCTCGCCGAGGAGTCCCGGCCGGTGTGGACCCGGTTGCCCTTCGCCGCGGCCGAGGCCAACTTCGACACCGCGTGCCGGTACGGCATCGACGCGCGGTTCGTATGGCCCCGGCGAGGGCGCTACGGCGGCACGGGAGTGGTCGACGCGGTCACCCTGATCCGCGACGAGCTGCTGCCGCTGGCCGCGGCCGGGCTGGACGCGTGGGGTGTGGAGGCGGCCGACCGCGACCTGTACCTGGGCGTCATCGAGGAGCGCTGCCGGCGCCGGGTGAACGGGGCGTCCTGGCAGGCGGCCACCTTCCATCGGGCGCTGGAGCAGGGGCTGAACCGTGACGGCGCGCTCGCCGCCACGACGCGGAGGTACGCCGAGCTGATGCATGTGGGGGAGCCGGTGCACACATGGCCGGTGGGGTTGCCTGAGCGGGTCGCTCCGCTGGGTTTTGCCGACCTGGGTTGAGCGTCGTACAGACCGGCGGACCCCGCCGTCCTGGCGGAAAGAACGTCTGGCGTGGTGAGGTGTGCCGGGGCTGCTCGTGTGCGGCGGCCCGGTACGCCGTCCGCACATCTGCTTCTGCGATCCTTGCGGGGCGAAGGTGGGCCAGGGGCCCGTGAGCCGCAGGGAGGCAGGGGTGCAGGTGGAGGCTGACTCGGTGACCGCATCCGGGGCGCGCGAGCGTGACCCGCGGCGGATCCTGCGGGACGAGACTCTGCTCGTGCTCGGGCTCTCGCTGGGGGCGAGCGGGGTCTCCGCGCTGATCAGCTTCATCGGCTCGGTCACCAAGCCCGGCGGCCTGAAGAACCAGGCGGCCACCCTCAACGCCTCGGCCGCGCCCGGCCGCCCCTGGCTGGACCTGGCCTGGCAGCTGTTCGGCATCGCCACCGCGCTGGTCCCCGTCGCCCTGGTCGCCCACCTGCTGCTGCGCGAGGGCGCGGGCCTGCGCACCCTCGGCTTCGACCGCACCCGCCCCTGGCCCGACCTGGCCCGGGGCGCCGGGATCGCGGCGGTGATCGGCAGCACCGGGATCGCCTTCTACCTGGCCGCCCGCGGCCTCGGCTTCAACCTCACGGTCGTCCCCGAGGCGCTGCCGGACGTGTGGTGGAAGTACCCGGTACTGATCCTGTCCGCCCTGCAGAACGCGGTCCTCGAAGAGGTCATCGTCGTCGGCTATCTGCTGCGCAGGCTGGGCCAGTTGGGCTGGAGCCCGGGGACCGCTCTGGTGGCCAGCGCGGTCCTGCGCGGCTCGTACCACCTCTACCAGGGCGTCGGCGGCTTCCTCGGAAACATGGTCATGGGCGTGGTGTTCGTGTACCTGTACCGCCGCTGGGGGCGGGTCGGTCCGCTGGTCGTCGCGCACTCCCTGCTCGACATCGGCGCCTTCGTCGGTTACGCCCTCCTCGCGGGCAAGGTGGGCTGGCTGCCGACGGCCTGAGCGCCGTATCAGGCGTGCAGCTCGCCCTCGATGACCGTGACCGCGCGGCCGGTGAGCAGCGTGCGATCACCGCGCAGACCGGTGCGGACCAGGCCGGTGCGGCGGGAGGCCTGCAGCCCGGTGAGGTTGTCGCGGCCGAGGCGCGCCGACCAGTGCGGGGCAAGCGCGGTGTGGGCGCTGCCGGTGACCGGGTCCTCGTCGATGCCGACGTTCGGGAAGAAGCAGCGGGAGACGAAGTCGTAGCCGCGGGACGGGTCCTCGGCACGGGCGGTGGTGATGACGCCGCGCGAGGAGTAGGCGCCGAGTGACCTGTGGTCCGGCGCGAGGCCGAGGACGGTCTTCTCGTCGGCCAGTTCCACGAGCAGGTCACCGACGTTCGCGCCGGTGTCGAAGGCGGCGACGGGCTCGGCACCCAGCGCCTCGGCGACCCCGGCCGGGACCTCGACCCGGGTCAGCGGGGCGGTCGGGAAGTCGAGGGTGATCGAGCCGTCGGCGGCCGGCGTGGCGATGAGCACGCCGCTGCGGGTGGTGAACCGCACCGGGCCCTCGTGGGCGCCGGTGGTGTGCAGGACGTGGGCGGTGGCGAGCGTGGCGTGCCCGCACATGGCGACCTCGGCGACGGGCGTGAACCAGCGCAGCGCCCAGTCCGCCTCGCCGCCCCCGGGTAGCCGGTGGGCGAACGCCGTCTCGGCGTGGTTGACCTCCATGGCGACGTTCTGGAGCCAGTCGTCGGCCGGGAAGACGTCGTCGAGGAGCAGGACTCCGGCCGGGTTGCCGGCGAAGGGGCGGTCGGTGAAGGCGTCCACGATTCGAATGCGCATGACGCCGACGCTAGTGGCTGCGACGGCCCTCGGCACAAGGCCAATTCACGAGTCCTGGCACGTTTCCCGGACGCCGGCGGCCCGCGCCCACGCCCACGGCGCGAGCTGGGCGACGCCGAACGACACCTCCAGCACCAGGAACGGCCACAGCACTTCGGGCCCGCCGTGCGCCAGCGCGTACGCCTGCCACAGCGAGAACAGGGCACGGGCGGTGCCGTCGAGCAGACCGTGCAGGGGCAGCGGTCGTACGACACGCAGGACGGACCAGACCACCACGACCGAGCCCATCAGGTTGGCGTACAGGGTCTGCAGGGGGGTGAGCGCGGGCAGGGCGCCGAGACCGACCGCGTCGCCGCCGGCCGACAGCAGGCGATGCAGCAACGCGTACGTCCAGGGCGTCGCGAAACCGGCCGTGACGATCAGGTCGTACCAGCCGCTGGTGCGGACGAGGCGCAGATAGGCGGGGGAAGCAGGGGAAAAGACAGGGGAAGCAGCGGGCATCGGAGGCTCCTCGGGGCTCCTGGGACGGGCTCACTCGGGCGCCGCCCACGCTAGACAGCGGAGTACGCTCCAAGGTCAAGTCGAGCGAGCCGGTGGGGACCAAGCGGCGGGGGAGTCATGCGTATCGGAGAACTGGCCGCGCGTACGGGGCTGTCGAAGGACACCCTGCGCTTCTACGAGAAGATCGGCCTGCTCGACGGCGACCGGCTGCCCAACGGCTACCGCGACTTCCCGCCGGAGACCGTGGTGTGGCTGCGCTACGTCCGCACTGCGCAGGCGCTCGGCTTCACCCTGGCCGAGATCGCCCGGCACGGTGAGGAGCTGCGCGACGCCCCGGACAGTGCCGAGGCCCTGTCCGCCCTGTTCGAGGACAAGATCCGGGTCATCGACGCGCGCATGGCCGAACTGACCGCACTCCGCGCGGACCTGACCTCCCGCGTGAGCACGGGGTGCCCGTTGCGGGCGGCGGAACAGACGGTCTGAGAGGCCCAGGCGAGCGTGTTCCCGCGCGGGGAGCGGGCAGCGAGCGGGCAACTGCACGTCGGGAGGGACATGCCGGACGGAGACCCCTCAGGCTGCCGTCGCCCGATGCCGTGCGGGGCGACGGCGGCGGTGGTGGGAGAGCGTGACGGCCGCGGTCAGCGGACCCCAGAGGACCAGCGGCTGGTAGAGAAGGCCTACGACCAGATGGCCGGTGGGCGTCATGTCCTCGTGCGGATACGTCCACCACCACGGGACGTCGGCCCAGATCACGGTGAGAGCCGCCGCGCCGAGGGCGGCAGGGACGACGGCGGCCAGGGGACGCACCCTTCGCCCCCCGATCAGCGGTATCCAGCGCGGGACGACCTCGCCCCACGGCCGCACCAGGCCGATCGTCAGGAAAGCGGCCAGCTCGCAGAGCATGCTGAGTGTCAGCATCCACGCCTTGGCCTCGAACGTCTCGAAGGCCCCGAAGCCCGTCGCCGTGTAGCCGCCGGGGCATCCGGGTACCAACGCGATGCGCCACAGCCCGCTCGGCAGGACCAGCAGCGTGGTCAGATGCGCGGCCCAGACGGCCCAACGGGGCGGTGCCGATGCGGAGTTGGCGGAAGTGGAGGGCGGGTGAAGGCTCATGGGAATGATCCTCGGGCACTCCTCGACGCTCTTCGCCAGCCTGAGCGGCGCACTCGTATGAGCCGCCGGTACGAGACCCGCACGGTGTGCTCGGCCGGGCGACGGGAGCGGGGTCCTCCTCCGAGACGAGGAGCCGTCCTTCGAGACGAGGAGTCCTCTTCGGGGACGAGATGTGCGACGGGCTGTCCTGTGACAGTGAACCTCGACCGATTGCCGTTGCAGTTTGACCGCCCGGAGGCGCTCTACCGGCGGACCGCCGAAATCAGTCCGCCGGGACGCTCCTCGCGCTGCGGCGGGGTGCTGATCGGGCGGCCGTAGGCGGCGGCGCGCTCGCGCAGGGTGTGGGTGTCGGCCTCCCAGCCGTGCCCGGCCAGCCAGCCGACCGGGTCGTCGGGCATCTCCGAGACCCACATGGACGCCGCCGATCCCGGCTCGGCGTCCGCGCCGAAGCGCTCGATCACGCCCCGCGAGCCCAACGTCAGCCCCATCCGACTGCCTGCCACCGACTGCGCGCTGATCCGGGCCAGCAGCAGCTCCACCGCGTCCTCGGGCAGATAGATCAGCAGTCCTTCGGCGATCCACACGGTCGGCACCGCCGGGTCGTGCCCTGCGGCGGCCAGCGCGCCTGGCCAGTCCTCACGCAGATCCACTGCGACGGTGATCCGCTCGCAGCGTGCGACGGCCCGCTCCTGGCGCAGCACCGAAGCCTTGAAGTCCAGTGGCGCGGCGGTGTCGACCTCGAACAGCCGGGTGCCCGCGGGCCAGTCCATCCGGAAGGCCCGGCTGTCCATACCGGCGCCGAGCAGCACGACCTGCCGGACCCCGGACGCGGAGGCCTGCTGCAACAGGTCGTCGAGGAACTTCGTCCTGATGACGATGGAGAACGACACGGCCAGCCGGCGGCGGCGCGCGGCCTCGTCATCTGGCAGCGGTGGTGAGGAGGGCCATAGGCCGCCGGCGGTTGCGAAGGCCTGTGCCAGTGGGTCGCGGAACAGCGCGTTCTCCCGCTCGGTCTCCAGCGCCCGCACCCTGGCCACCCCCACCGCCGTGGCCCACACTCCCGACGGCTGCACCCGCTCCTGCTCATCAGTCACCGCGCCAGCCTAGATGATCGGTTTTAAGGGGGGCGGATGAGTGGAGCCAGGTTCATGCGCGGCCAGCCGGTCATGCGCGCACTGACCGCCTACGACCACCAGACCCTTGGAATCGATCACCTGCGCGGAGGCCGGCTGCGCCTTCCGCTGCCGGTATGCCTTCTGGCGGCAGCGCTGCGAGCACGTGTCTGAGCTGTTGGCGACGTGCTCGCTGGCGGCATCGGTCTGGGCATGTTCGGCGTGCTGTTGAGAACATCGGGTGGTGTCCCGCCGAGTGGTGTAGCGGTCCTTCCCAGCCGTCCGGCCCGCACGGCCCCTGCGGCGGTTGCCCCGCCTTGATCAGTTGACGATACGGTCGCGGCCATGATCAGTCAGATAGTGACGCTGATGGGCGTACTCGTCGGAGCCCTGACTTCGTATCTGTCCGTCACCATGGCCGAACGTGCGAAGCATCAGCGCACGATGGCGACCCGCTGGGACCAACGAAAGCTGGACACCTACATCGAGTACGCCGCGTGCGTGAAGGAGGTCGCTGACGCCTCCAAACACTCTCGGCTGGCCGAGGAAGGCTCAGAGACTCACAAGGAGTTCATGGCAGCGATGGAGGAAGGAGAGCGCAGACGCTCAGCTCTCTTCGAAGCGCTCGTGATGCTGGCGGATCCTCCAGCCATCGAGGCAGCCCATGAAGTCAATGTGGCCCTGTGGGAGATGCTCAAACTGGCGCGCACGCACGAGCCTCCACCCGTGGTCGGCGACCTCCACGAGCGTCTGAACACATACCACGAGCGAGCCCGGGAAGACCTGGGCATCAGAAAGGATTCGTTGCGAGCCCTCTGAGCCCGGTCACGTCCCGTGAGGCATGAGGTGGTGTAGTCACCTGGCGAGCTGATTCAGTTCGGGCGGGGAAAGCTGGCGGTCGTCACCGGTCGGTTTGGTGGTGAAGAGTTCGGCCATGCAGCCTTCGGAGAGGTAGCGGCGGTCGAAGACCTGCCACTCATCGTGAAGTTCGGCCAGGACCGCGGCAGCGAGCCGGTCGAGGGCGGCGGGGTTGGGGAAGACCTGGACGACGTCGGCTCGCCGCTTGATCTCCCGGTTCAGCCGCTCCAGGGGATTGGTGCTCCAGATCTTCTTCCAATGCGCCGGCGGGAAGTCCGCGAATGCGGTGATGTCCGTCGCAGCGTCCAAGAGCATGGGTTTGACCTGGGGGAACTGTCGTCCGAGCATGTCGGCGACCACGTCCAGTCGGGTGCGGACGGCCTCGGCGGTGGTCTGCGCAAAGATGGTGCGGATGGTCGCGGCGACCATCTCTGCGGAAGCCTTCTCGATCACGCTGAAGACGTCCCGCACGAAGTGAACCCGGCACCTTTGCCAGGCCGCGCCGAGGAAGACGGTGCGGATCGCGGTCACCAGCCCGCTGTGGCTGTCGGATATGAGCAGCTGGACGTTCTCCAGGCCGCGGGCCCGCAGACTGCGCAGGAATTTCGTCCAGAACGGCTTCGACTCGCTGTCGCCGACCTCCCCCACTCTCGGCTCCGCTCGAGCAGGGGGACCCCCATGCCCGAGGATCTCGCGGTGGCCGGTGGCGGAGATGCCGGTCGCGATGACCACGGCGTGGGACATAATCCGGTGGTTGACGCGGGCCTTGCAGTAGGTGGCGTCCAGGAAGACGTAGGGGAAGACGGTGTGGTCCAGCGGCCGTTCCTTGAATGCTTTGAGTTCGGCATCGAGTTCGCCGCAGATCCGTGACACCTCCGACTTGGAGATCCCGCTGTCCGCACCGAGTGATCACCACGGCGAACGGGCCCGGTCGATGCGGCGGCGCCGCTCCAGCAGCGAGGGGAAGAACGAGCCGGTGCGCACCTTCGGGATCTTCAGGTCGTCAGCCTGCGACGAGCCGCCTGCCTCGAACGGCAACAGCGACGCACGGAACAGCCCGAAGCACCTTCCGGACCACAGGCCGACTCATCACCGGCCTGTCTGATCTGCGAAGTCCCCCTGCCGCCGAACGCTGCCAAGAGCGGGCGCCGCACCTGTTCTCAACGCTGCCGACAAGCGGCATATCGCTGGCGGACGACACCACCGCTCCCAACTCCCCCACCGGCCCAACCCCGGAACCCGACACCGACACCCCTGGGGACATGCGAAGTCTGCGGGCAACCGCTGCCTCCCGGGCGCGGACAGTCACGACGCCGCACGTGTTCAGCCCGATGCCGTCAGCGGGCCTACCGGTCATCCGGAGAGCAACGTGCGGCGACAACCCCGAGCCCCGTCCCGTTGCCGGGACCTGCGGCTCCACCCAAAACGGTCGGGGCGAGGGTTGACGCCCTCGCTCCGACCCGCAACGAATCCCTTGAATCACCGCACTGCCCAGTCTGTTCAGGCCCTATGCCAGAAGGAAGCGGCAGGTCACAGCGCCGAACATGCTCCCAGCGCTGCCGCCGGAAGGCATATCGGCGACGGAAGACGACGCTGTCCTGTCCCGAAGAAGAACGTAGCGAAGGTTGAGTAGTCTCACCGAAGGTTGAGCGCGGTGGGAGGCGGCCTTGGTGATGTTCATGGAAGCTTCGCCAACTTCGAACATGCAGCTAGAAGGCCCTGGCGTGGGGCTCGCCCGGGATGCCAGCGCCTTCTAGCTGCGCAGAACGGCGCTTAAAGATCGTGAGGCCCATCGGCAGCAGCCATGGAGCGTCACGGAGTCCACGTGAGTTTCCGAAGCTCGATCGCCGGTTACCGAAAGTCATATTCGGTGCGGTACGGCTCCG
The DNA here is from genome assembly GCF_000497445.1 of Streptomyces roseochromogenus subsp. oscitans DS 12.976. NCBI lineage: Bacteria > Bacillati > Actinomycetota > Actinomycetes > Kitasatosporales > Streptomycetaceae > Streptomyces > Streptomyces roseochromogenus. Next base: position 8,142,710 of record NZ_CM002285.1, read on the forward strand.
TCCTGCCAGCGGTAGAGGTCGCGCAGCAGGGAAATCTCGGCGCCATGATGGATCAGCTCCCTGTTGACGTGCAGGACCCTGTTCTCCATGGGAAACCGCTCGGGACCCACCGTGGGCGGATTGTCCAGGTCAGCGTCCGAGAGCTTGCGGACCCCCGCGTTCCATCTCCCATACATCTCATCGAGCTGTTTCAGCGCCTCGTCAGCGGTCCCCGCGTAGGCGAATGTCTGGGAGTCGACGTCCTGGCCGCCGAAGTACCATCCGACCCGATAGCCCAGGCACGAGACGATGATGTGCGCCAGCCGCCAGGCAATGGTGGTCACCGGCGCCGGCACCGGGGCAGGGGACGCGGAGTCCATCGTCCATTCCCCCGAACCTTCCGACACCGGTGCGGCCGACGTGCCACGTGGGCGGATGCTCCAGCAGCCGCGCACCGGCTCCCAGAGGTACTCCTCGTCGGTAATGCCGTCCAGCCGTGGCCGCAGGTTCTTGCGCCAGTACCAGTCCAACTGCTCCGCGAGCCGCTCGCTTCTTGTCATTGCCGCACACTACAGACCCGTCGAGCAGAGTGATCGTCGCCGTCTGCGGTCATCCTCCACTGTCACAAACCCCGCAGTCAGTCATCCCTAATGGGCACAGAAGTCAATTGATCGGCCTTCGCTGGCAATCGATCAACACCCACTGACACAGGTCACGACGTGTCCTGTCTCAATTGATCTGGTCCGTGAGCGGGGCCGTTGTCTGCGTCGACCGACGGGCGGCGGAGGCCCGGTGTGCTTCGGGGTGGGGCTGTTCGGGCTGTGTTCGATGCCTGTTGGCTCGTGGCCCAACAGGTAGTACTGCGGCACACTGGCCGTAGTCCACGACGGCGTGCGGGATCCGGGGGGATGAGGATGGACGAGATCGCGCTGGCGACAGCGGCGTCGTCGGCTCTGGTCGGGGCGATGGCCACCGATGCCTGGCAGCAGGCCCGCGACGGCCTGGTCGCCCTGTGGCGCAGGGTACGTCCGGAACGCGCCGAAAGGATCGGCAACGAGTTGGAGACCTTGCACACCCAGGTCCTGGACGCCCGCGCGGAGGACGCCCCGGCGGAGATGCTGCGAGGGCTGGAGATGACGTGGCGGGCACAGCTCGGTGCGTTGCTGCAACGCGACCCGCAGGCGGCGGCTCAGCTGCGGCGGATCCTGGACGAGCAACTGCTCCCGGCGCTGGAGCCCGGTGAGCGGGAAGCGTACAAGGTCGTCCAGACCGTGCACGGCGGCACGGGCCACTACGTGGCCGGACACACCATCAACATCAACGACAACCGTGGCACGACGGGCGCCACGGACCCAAAAGCCTGACCCCGCCCGGGCAGCCGCCATCCGCGCACGTCGAGCAGCACGCCACGATCGCCGGGCCGGGGGAGCTCAACATGCCGGCCCGCGACCTGTACTTGTACCGGCAGGAGGCGCCGCTGCCAGCCCGGCCGGTGGTTACCCGCGGCCTGCCCCAGGATGTGGTGGGTTTCACCGGGCGTCGGCGTGAGCTGGAGCGGCTGCTGGCGGCTGCCGGGCCGGGACGGGTGGTGAACATCCACACCGTGGACGGGATGCCGGGGGTGGGTAAGACCGCCCTGGTCACTCGCGCCGCGCACCTGCTGGCCGAGCATTTCCCGGACGGGCAGTTCTTCTACGATCTGCATGCCCACACCCCCGATCTGCCCACCGCGCAACCCGTCGACGTGCTGGCGGTGCTGCTGACCGGCCTGGGCATCGCCCCACGCCACCTGCCCCGCAGCCTGGAGGGCCGCTCGCACCTGTGGCGTGACCAGCTGACCGGCAAACGGGTGCTGCTGGTGCTCGATGACGCGGCCGGGCACGCCCAGATCCAGCCGCTCGTGCCGGCCAGTCCCGGCTGCCTGACCCTGGTCACCAGCCGCCGCCGATTGATCGCCCTGGACGGAGCCGACCCCGTGTCCCTCGCCCCGCTCACCCCGGACGAGGCGGCCGAGCTGTTCACCAGCCGCTCCCGCCGCGCCCCCACCGACAGCAGCGAACAGGACGCGGTCGCCGAGACGGTATGCCTGTGCGGGTATCTGCCGCTGGCGATCGTCCTGCTCGCCGGCCGGCTGCGCCACAAGGACCCGGCCACGTGGTCCCTCGCCCGGTTCGCCGCCGAGTTCGCCGAAGCTCAGGACCGCCTGGGCGAACTCGATGACGGCGACAACCGCGCCGTGTACACCGCCTTCACCCTCTCCTACCGGGACCTCCCCGCCGACCAGCAACGCCTCTTCCGGCGCATCGGCCTGCACCCCGGACCCGACATCGACGCCTACGCGGCAGCCGCCCTTGACGACGCCCCCCTGGCCGCCACCCGGCGCCGCCTGGAAGCTCTCTACACCGCCCACCTCCTCGACGAGACCGCCCCCGGCCGCTACCAGTCCCACGACCTCCTCCGCGCCTACGCCCGCACCCTCACCACCGAACACGACACGCCCGACAACCGCGCCCAGGCGATCGACCGCCTCCTGGAGTACTACCAGCACACCGCGCAGAGTGCCGACCAGCACCTGGCCCGTACCTCCCGCCCCGGCAGCCCACCTGCCGAACGGCAAGCCACGGCGCCTGATCTTCCCGACCGGGCCGCCGCCTTGGCCTGGCTACGCACCGAACGCGACAACCTCCTCGCCTGCATCGACACCGCCACCCACCAGCAGGCACCCCGCGCAGTCCACCTGACGGCCGCCATCGCCGCCTTCCTGCTCCAGGACGGCCCCTGGCCCCAGGCCGCCACCCTCCACCAGCGCGCCGCCGCCACGGCTCACCACAACAACGACCAGCTCGGTGAAGCCACCGCCCTCCATGATCTGGGCCGTGTGCGGTACCTGGCTGCCGACTACGAGCAAGCAACCCGCCTCCAGGAGCGGGCTCTGGCCCTGTATGAAGGGCTCGGCAACCGGCTCGGACAGGCCAATGCTCTCAACGAGCTGGGCCGCGTGCGGTACATGGCCGGCGACTACGTGCAGGCCACCCCCCTCCAGGAGCGGGCTCTGGCCCTGTATGAAGAGCTCGGCAACCGGCTCGGACAGGCCAACGCCCTCAACGATCTGGGCCGCGTGCGATATCTGACCGGCGACTATCAGCTGGTCCAGCCGCCTTCAGGAGCGGGCCTTGGCCCTGTTCGAGGAGCTCGGATACCGGCTCGGGCAGGCCCACGCCCTCCGCGATCTGGGCCGCGTGCGATACGTGGCTGGCGACTACGTGCAAGCGACCCGCCTTCAGGAGCGGGCCCTGGCCCTGTTCGAAGAGCTCGGATACCGGCTCGGGCAGGCCCATGCCCTCCACGATCTGGGCCGTGTGCGGTACGCGACCGGTGACTACGTGCAAGCGACCCGCCTCCAGGAGCGGGCTCTGGCCCTCTATGAGGAGCTCGGCAACCGGTACGGGCAGGCCCACGCCCTCAATGATCTGGGCCGCGTGTGGTGCCTGACTGGCGACTACGAGCAGGCCACCCGCCCGCTGGGGCAGGCCCTGGCCTTGTTCCGGGAGGTTGGCGACCGTCAGGGGGAGGCGGAGGTACTGAACAGTTTGGGCGCTCTCCTGGCCGAGTCCACCAGACCGCAAGAGGCCCTTACCGCGTACCGGCAGGCGCTGGAGCTGGCCCGTCAGATCCGCAGTCCGCTGGACGAGGCGCGGGCACTGGAAGGGGCAGCCGGATGCCACGAGCGCCTTGGTGACCGCACGGCCGCTTTGGAGGAACTACGCGAAGCCGTCGGCATCTATCGCCGCCTCGGCGCGGCCGAGGCGAAGGCCGCATCCGAGCACCTGACCAACCTGGAAGCCGAAGAAGGCAGTGGCGCTTCGGGCGTTGAGGATTCGACCGATTCCTGAACAAGATCGGTAAACAGCCGTTCCGGGCTCGCTGGAGCCCGGAACGCGCCCCGAGAATCGGTGTCAAAGAGGCCTGGTGCTCAAGAACTCGGGCACCGCCGTTTCCCGTACACTCCCGGGCCACGCAACCGTCCGGCAACGACGACCTCCTGGCCCCCGAACCCGTACGTGCCCGAACTGAAGGGCGGCCGGACCGCGCTCGGCAAGACCTCCGGTACGCCCATGCTGACCTGGCCTGCGAGTCGGCGGAATGATCAACGCCCACCGCTGATTCCCATGCCCAGACAGCGTCTCGGGTGACCTGGTCCGCTATGACGAAATCGGACCAGGTCACTTGAGACGGGGACCAGCGCGATGGAGATGGGACACGACGGGCTCCTGGAAGGGTGTTGTCATGCGATCGGTTCCGATATATCGTTGAGGCATCGCGAACGATACGCGATGCAGACGTGACAGATCAGCGATGGAATGGAGTGATCGCGATGCGTACCCACGGATTCGAGCGTGGACATCGGCACGAGGGCCCCGGGATGCGGGGCATGGGTGGATTCGACGGGCGACGGGCCGCCTTCGGGCCCTTCGGTCCGGGTGGTCCCGGGTTCGGTCCCGGCGGACCCGGATTCGGGCCTGGCCCCTGGGGGCCCAGGGGACGTGGTGGCCCGCGGGGTCGGGCGCGGCGCGGTGACGTCCGGGCCTCGATCCTGGCCCTGCTCAAGGACCGCCCCATGCACGGCTACGAAATGATCCAGGAGATCGCCGAACGCAGCGGCGGTGCGTGGAAGCCGAGCCCCGGCTCGGTCTATCCGACGCTCCAGCTGCTGGAGGACGAGGGCCTGATCGCCAGCGAGACCGAGGGCGGCAAGAAGCTGTTCGCCCTCACCGAGGACGGGCGCACCGCCGCCGACGAGGGGCCGGACGCGCCCTGGGAGGAGGCCTCGCGCGGGGTCGACTGGGAGGCCCTGAGTGAGATCCGCCAGGCCGGCTTCGGTCTGATGGAGGCCTTCGGCCAGGTCTGGAAGACCGGCAGCAAGGAACAGCGCGAGAAGGCGCTGGCCGTCATCAACGAGGCCCGCAAGAAGCTGTACCTGATCCTCGCCGACGAGCACTGAGGCTCGCGGGCGCGGTGAGGCGCCCCGCACGGTGATCCGTGCGGGGCGCCTTCGCGTGCCCGAGGTCGCGAGGGGCGCTTTCGCGCGGCCGGGACCGCCAGGGGCACCTTCGCATGGCCGGCCCGCCGGGGTGCCGTCGTATGCCCGGCCCGCCCGGGTTCAGACCACCAGGCCGGCCAGCTTGCGCAGCGACTCGTTCAGGGCGGCCGTCGCCGAGTCCTTCAGCTTGCCCGCCATCAGGGAGACGGCGGCGCCGGTGAACTCGCCGTCGATGCGCACGGACGTGGCGTCGCCGTCGGGGGTGAGGGTGTAGCGGGTGGCGACCGTCACCGCCATCGGGCCCTTGCCGCGGATGGCGAACACCCGCGCCGGCTCCAGTTCCTCGATGATCCAGTCGACCTCGGCCGGGAAGCCCATCAGCTTCATGTTCTCCTGGAACGTCCCGCCCACAGCCAGGGTCTCCGGGCCGCCCTTGGGGAAGCTGGTGTGGGTGGCGTTCCACTCCCCGTACGACGACCAGTCGGTGAGCTGGGCCCACACCTTCTCGGCCGGCGCCTGGATGCGTGCCTCCGCGCTGACTTCGGCCATGCGACCACCCCTTCGGAATCGGGCGTAGCGGGCTACGGTGTCGCGGAACGTAGCCGCAGGGGCGCGAACATTCAATACTGATGAACCGTCAGAATGGCGGTGGGCTGACCCGGGTCAGCCCACCCGCCGTATCACCGCCGCGTCGAACAGATCCCACGCGCGCGGCAGGGCGCTCTCGTCGTGGCAGTGCCAGGCCTCCCAGAACAGGTCCGCGAGCAGGGCGTCCGCGGGTGCGTAGACCCGGTACACGTACTGCTTGCCGTCGACCGCCGGCAGCGCCACGAGCCAGCACGCGCACACGTTCTTCATGTCGGTGTGGGACGTGCGGGCGCGCGGGGCGGTTGCGTGCGGGGCGCATGGCAAGGCGACGCGCGCCCCCCGGCCGGGATCGGCTGAATCTCCTCCGTAAGGCCAAATCTCCTCCGTAAGGCCAAATCTCCTCCGTAAGGATGAGATGCAGATCGTCGATGTCCACTCTGTGTGGGACGCGAAGATGGTTCCCGTCGTGGATGACTCGGCCCGTTGAGGCTGATGGGGTGGGGGATGTGCAACCCCGTACTGCCCGCCGGACCGCCCATGACGAGGTGGCCGCGCACCTGGACGACGATGCCGCGCTCGGCGCAGAGCTGGCGGCGGTGGTCGCCGGTGCCCGCCGGCGGGCCGTGCGGGACGGGGACCGGCAGATCGACACCGCCCATCTGCTGCACTCCCTCCTGGAACACGACCCCGAGGTCCGCGCGGCCGTCGGCGGTCCGCCGCAGCTCGCCCGGCTCCTGGGCTACCTGGTGCAGCGCAGCATCGGCTACGGACTGCGCTGGCAGGGCAGCGTGGAGGACTCCGGCGCGCTCGCCGTCCTGTCCGCCACGGCTGGCGCCGGCGCACGGGAACCCAAGGACACCGCCGGCTGGTCGCCCGCCGCGGCCGCCGCACTGTCCGGCGCCCGTGAGCGTGTGCGCCTTCGCGGCGAGTCCCGCGTCACCGGCGTCGATCTCCTCGCCGCGCTCACCGCGGACCCGGGGTCCCGGGCCGTCGAGGTGCTCGAACGCGCCGGCATCCGCGACCTGAACACCCGGCTCGCGGCCGGTGCCGAGGAGTGCGCCGGCGACGGCGATCCGGTGCGCTGACGGCGTCGCACGTCCAGCCCCTGAGACAGGTGTCATAGGGGATGACGCTCATGTCGCCGCCTGTCATCATGTGCCGGTGCAGACGTCAGAGAGCAGTCAGGGCAGCCGCGGCAAGGGCGTCGGGCTCGGTCTCGCGCTCGCCTCGGCACTCGCGTTCGGCGGGTCCGGAGTGGCCGCGAAGCCGCTGATCGAGGCGGGCCTCGACCCGCTCCACGTGGTCTGGCTGCGAGTGGCCGGCGCCGCCGTGGTCATGCTGCCGCTCGCGGTGCGGCACCGCGCGCTGCCGCGCCGCCGTCCCGCGCTGCTCGCCGGGTTCGGACTGCTCGCCGTCGCCGGTGTCCAGGCCTGCTACTTCGCCGCGCTCTCCCGGATCCCGGTGGGTGTGGCCCTGCTCATCGAGTACCTGGCTCCCGCACTCGTGCTGGGCTGGGTGCGGTTCGTGCAACGGCGGCCCGTGACGCGTGCCGCCGCGCTCGGCGTGGTCCTCGCGGCCGGCGGCCTCGCCTGTGTCGTGGAGGTCTGGTCCGGGCTGAGCTTCGACGCGCTCGGCCTGCTGCTCGCGCTCGGCGCCGCCTGCTGCCAGGTCGGCTACTTCGTCCTGGCCGACCACGGCGGTGACGCGGGCGACGAGGCACCGGACCCGCTCGGCGTCATCGCCTACGGTCTGCTCGTCGGCGCCCTCGTCCTGACGGTCGTCGCCCGCCCCTGGACCATGCGCTGGTCGGTGCTGACCGGCTCGGCGGACATGAACGGCACCGCCGTACCGGCCCTCGCCCTGCTGGGCTGGATCGTGCTGATCGCCACCGTCGTCGCGTACGTCACCGGGGTGCTGTCCGTGCGGCGGCTGTCTCCGCAAGTCGCCGGCGTCGTCGCCTGCCTGGAGGCGGTCATCGCGACCGTGCTGGCCTGGGTGCTGCTCGGCGAGCACCTGTCCCTGCCGCAGATGGCGGGCGGCGCCGTCGTCCTGCTCGGCGCGTTCATCGCCCAGTCCTCGGCGCCCGTCAAGGGTTCCGCCGAGCCGGTGGCCGCGGGCGGCGCGGAGCGGGAGTTGTCAGCGCGCGGTACGGCTGCCTAAGGTGCCGGTCATGCCGTCCACGCTCGTTCTCCCGCCCCCGGCCGCCTGAGGCGGGCCTCCGGGACACCCGCCCGGCGCAAGTGCGCCGGGCCGGACGGTGCTGCCCGCAGATGAAGTCCGCGCGCCCCGCTCAAACGGGTCGCCCTCGAACTTCCGTACCGTCGTGTGCGCTTCTGCGGAGAAATTCCCTTGTCGAACATTGCTTCCGGCCTGCCCGTCGGGCGTGGCCTGCTCTATCTGATCATCACCGGCGCCGCCTGGGGCACCGCCGGCGCCGCCGCCTCCCTGGTCTACCGGACCAGCGAGATGGGCGCCTTCGGGCTGTCCTTCTGGCGCTGCGCGCTGGGCCTGCTCCTGCTGCTCGCCGGACGGGGGCTGCGCCCACGCGTCCGCCCGGCCACCACCGAACCCCTGGCCCGCAGGGCCGGCCGGGTCCTGGCCACCGGCCTCGGGCTCGCGGTGTTCCAGACCGCCTACTTCGCCGCCGTGGAGTCCACCGGACTGGCCGTGGCCACCGTCGTCACCCTCGGCGCGGGCCCGGTGCTCAT
>NZ_CM002285.1:8151684-8193374 GCF_000497445.1 Streptomyces roseochromogenus subsp. oscitans DS 12.976
ACGGCGCCATGACCCTGCTGACCCGCTGGTGGGGGAGGGACGGCGGCGCCGACCCCTCCGACACCACCGTCGGGGCGTTCGCGGTGACCGCCCTGTGCCTGCTGCCGTTCGCGCTGCACGCAGGCATGCTCCCGCACACCGCCCACCCCGCACGACTGCTGTGGCTGGTGCTGTACATCGCCGCCGTGCCCACGGCGCTCGCGTACGCCCTGTACTTCGCCGGAGCGGCCGTCGTACGGTCCGCCACCGTCTCCGTGATCATGCTCCTGGAGCCGGTGACCGCGGCCATGCTCGCCGTCGCCCTGCTCGGCGAGCGGCTGACGGCGACCACCGTGGCCGGCACCCTGCTTCTGCTCGGCGCGGTCGCGGGCCTCGCCGTGAGCGAGGCCCGCGGATCCGGCCGCCGGGAGTCGATCCCGGTGTGACCGGCCAGCCCCCGGACCGGCGCCTACCGGGCCTTCAGGTAGTCCGGCAGCTCGATGCCGGGTGCCAGGTCGGCGTTGGGGACCGGGGCGCCGTAGCCGCGCTGGACCGGGACGACGCCGGCCCAGTGCGGCAGGGCGAGGTCCTCCGGCTCGTCGTTGGCGCCGCCGGTGCGGAGCTTGGCCGAGACCTCGTCCAGGTCCAGGCGGATCACCGCGGTGGCGGCCAGCTCCTTCTTGTTCGCGGGCCGGGAGTCGGCGGCGCGGCCCGGGACGACGTGGTCCACCAACGCGTCCAGGGCCGTCCGCTTCTCCTCCGGGTCGGTGACCTGGCGGGCGATGCCGTGCACCACCACGGAGCGGTAGTTGAGGGAGTGGTGGAAGGCGGAACGGGCCAGCACCAGCCCGTCCAGGTGGGTGACCGTCAGGCACACCGGCAGGCCCGGGTCGGTCTCGCCGGTCATCCGCAGCGGACGGGAACCGGTGGACCCGTGCACATAGAGCCGCTCGCCGACCCGGCCGTACAGCGTCGGCAGCACCACGGGGGCGCCGTCGCGGACGAAGCCGAGGTGGCAGACGTACCCCTCGTCGAGTATCGCGTGCACCAGTTCCCTGTCGTACGACGCCCGGTCCGCGGCGCGCGTGGGCACGGTGCGGTCGGTCGGGGCATAGGCGGCGGCCTGGGTTTCCTCGGTCGTCCCCTGCATGGCGGTCCCTCCGTGGCGAGCAATGGCGATCTGAACAGCAGTGACAAACTGCAGCAGTGGCGATCTGGATTGCACTAGTGCATAATGTCCTTTGTGCTAGGAGAGTATCCCATCGAAGGGCGTGGCGCAGCGGAGATCGCGGCCAGCGTGGAGCGCGCGGTCGGCACCGGTGAGCTGGTGCCGGGCCAAACCCTGCCTCCCATGCGGGAGTTGGCGACCCGGCTGGGCGTGAATCCCAACACCGTCGCGGCCGCGTATCGCACCCTGCGCGAGCGCGGGGTGATCGAGACCGCCGGCCGCCGGGGCAGCCGGGTCCGGCCCAAGCCGGCCACCACCGGGCGCGAGGAACTGCGCGTGGAGGTCCCGGCAGGCGGCCGCGACCTGGCCTCCGGCAACCCGGACCCGGCCCTGCTGCCCCGCCTGGCGCCGGCCCTCACCGCGGCGGCGAAGGAGGGCGACCGGCGGCCCGTCCGCTACGGCGACGACCCCGTCGACGCGGACCTCGCCCGCCTCGCCCGCGCCGAACTCGACGCCGACGGCGTCCCCGCGGGCCCGCTGACCGTGACGTCGGGCTCCCTCGACGCCATCGAGCGCGTCCTGTCCGCCCACCTCAGGCCGGGCGACGTGGTCGCCGTCGAGGACCCCGGCTGGGGCAGCGTCCTCGACCTGGTCCCCGCGCTGGGGCTGCGCGCGCTCCCGGTGGGCCTGGACGACGACGGCCCGCGCGCCGACGACCTGCGCCGCGCCCTGGAGTCCGGCGCCCGCGCCTTCATCGTCACCGACCGCGCACAGAACCCGACCGGCGCCTGTGTGACCGCCACACGCGCGCGTGCCCTGCGCGCGGTCCTGCGCGACCACCCGCAGACCCTGCTGATCGAGGACGACCACGGCCACGGCATCGTGGACCTCCCGCTGCACCCCCTCGCGGGCGTCACCCACCACTGGGCCGTCGTCCGCTCCGCCTCCAAGGCCTACGGCCCCGACCTGCGCGTGGCCGTAGTGGCCGGCGACCCCGTCACCGTCGACCGGGTACGCGGCCGTCAGCGCCTGGGCCCCGGCTGGGTGAGCCTGCTGCTGCAGCGGGCCGTGGTCCGGCTCTGGACGCAGGGCGCAGTGGACCGGGTGGCGGTGGCCCGGGCGTACGCCGCCCGCAGGGACGCACTGGTCGACGCGCTGGCGGACCGCGGAGTCGCCGCCCACGGCCGTAGCGGCATGAACGTATGGGTGCCGGTCCCCGACGAGACCGGCGCCGTTGCCCGCCTCCTCCAAGCGGGCTGGGCGGTCGCCCCGGGCGCCCGCTACCGCCTGAACAGCCGGCAGGCGATCCGCATCACGATCTCGACGCTCACGCAGGAGGACATCGCCCCCTTGGCGGAGGCGGTGTCAGCAGCGGTACGACCGTCTCCGGCCCGCGTCTATGGCTGACGGCGAGCTGTGAAGGGGCGCGGCGAACTGCGCGACAAGCCACAACGGACCCGCACTCGCGAACGAAACCCCGCGCCCCCTCCCGATCAGGCACCCTTTCGCCGCACCTGAGTAAGCGCGGCCCCCGCCAGCACGATCACCGCCCCCACCGGGGTGGTCCACCGCAACGACTCCCCAAGAATCGCGACGCCCGCTGCCGTGGCGATGACCGGAATGAAGTACGTGACCATCTGCGCGGTCGTAGGCCCGACTTCAGCGACCAACCCGTACTGGATCAGCACAGCCAACCCCGTGCCGAGCGCACCCAGCGCGGCGATCGCCAGCAGCGGAACGAGCGAGAAATGCGCGGGGAAGCTGGTGAACAACGGTGTCACAACAGCTAGTTGAACCGTCGCCAACAGCAACTGGGCCCCCGTCATCGACAGATGGGAGTTGCCCGTTCCTGCGAGCGTCCGCCGGACGTAGATCCAGCCCACCGGGTAGCTCAGCGAAGCCAGCAGGGCCATCGCCGTACCCGTGGCATCCAGCCCATGGAAGCCCTGCCAGGCTCCCAGCACAGTCAGCACACCCAAGAAGCCCAGCCCCAGCCCGGCCACGCGGACCCTGGTCGGCCGGTCCTCGGACAGGGCTACCAGCGACAGGGCCATGCCCCACAGTGGCGACGTCGCGTTGCAGATGCCGGCCAGCGTGGACGGGATCGTCAGCTCGGAGTAGGCGAAGAGGGAGAACGGCAGGGCGTTGAGGAAGAACGCGGCGAGCGCCATATGACCCCACAGCCGGGCCCCGCGCGGCAGCTTCTCGCGCTTGACCGCCATCGCGGCCGCCAGTACCGCCGTACCGAACACGAGCCGCCCGAGGGTGACCTGGAAGGGCGCGTATCCTCCCGTCCCGACCTTGATCAGCAGGAAGCTGAAGCCCCAGATCAGGGACAGGACGCCGAAGCGGATCCGCCAGCCGAGGCGGGCGCGGGGACGGGCGGGGGCGGGGGACTGGGTTCGAGTCGCGGTGACCGTGCTGCTCATGGCCTCAACGATGCTGCAGGCAACCTCGTAGCACAATCGAGATTTCTCACCTGGTACCTCTTAGAATCGCTACATGTTGAACTTGGAGCGCCTGCGCACCCTCGACGCCCTCGCCCGGCACGGCTCGGTCAGCGCGGCCGCGGACGCGCTGCACGTCACCACGTCCGCCGTCTCGCAGCAGCTGGGCAAGCTGGAGCGTGAGATCGGCCAGCAGCTCCTCGCCAAGCACGGCCGGGGGGTGCGGCTCACGGACGCCGGGCGGCTGCTGTCGGAGCACGCGGCACGCATCCTGTCGCACGTCGAACTCGCCGAGTCCGATCTGGAGGCGCACCGCGGTCAGGTCGTCGGCGAACTGCGGCTGTCGGCGTTCCCGACCGCCGCCCGCGGGCTCTTCCCGGCCGCGCTCGGCGCGCTGCGGTCCGAGCACCCCGGGTTGCGGGTGCGCTCCAGCGAGCTGGAGCCGGAGCAGGGTATGGCCGGTGTCGTCCGCGGCGACCTGGATCTCGCGGTGGTGCTGGACTGGTACAACAAGCCGATGCCCGTGCCCGATGGCCTGGTCAAGGCGCCCCTGCTGGACGATCCGGCCGATGTCGCCATGCCGGTCGGGCACCGGCTCGCCGGCCGGGACGAGGTCGACCTCACCGAGTTCGCCGAGGACGAGTGGATCACCTGGGGCGAGGGCGAGTTCTGCCACGAGTGGCTGATGTTCACCCTGCGCTCCAAGGGCGTCGAGCCGATCGTGGGCCACCGTGCCGGCGAGACCCACACCCAACTCGGCCTGGTCGCCTCCGGGTTGGGCGTGTGCATCGCGCCACTGCTGGGCCGGCACCCGGTTCCGGACGGTGTGGTCCTCGTGCCGCTCAAGCAGCGGGTGCGCCGGCACGTCTACGTGATCTGGCGGGCCGACGCCGACCGCCGCCCCTCGATCCGCGCCGCGTTCGAGGCCCTGCGCGGCGCGGCGGGGAAGATCGGCTGAGCCTGTCGGGGGACCGTCCAGCAGATCAGGTCGCAGGACATCGACGACACCTCATGGGCGCAGCCGGGCGTACCGGCCCCCGCGTCCGCGACAGGATCCGCCGGACGGGCCCTAGGCTCCGCCGAGCTTCCGGAAGTCCCAGGAGACGATCTTCTCCGGGGTCAGCCGGGCCCAGGCGTGGCGGCCGTCGTGCGGCATCTCGTCCAGGCCGAAGTTCTTCCGGGCGAACAGCGTCTCGGCCGTGTCGAGTTCGGCGCACAGCTCCCCGGTGCGCGGCGCCTCGCCCACGAACTCCACCCGGCCGGACAGCTCGACCCCGCGCAACTGGTCGTACTCCTCGCCCGAGTCGACCACCACGGCCACCCGTGGATCGCGGCACAGCTGGGCCCAACGCCTGCTGCGCACCACCGAGTACAGCCACAGCGAGGTGCCGTCCCAGGCGAACCACAGGGCGCTGACATGCGGAGTGCCGTCCGCCGAGACGGTCGCGACCCGGCAGGTGCGCTGACTGGTGAGGAACTCGTCCAGCTCGCCGGGCGTCATCATGATCTTCCGGCCCCGGCGCTGCTGAGTGACGGTCATGCGGCCCCCTCTTCTCCCACGTCGTGCCAGAGAACTATCGTGTCCTGGCGATCCTCTGACAACACGTCAGAAAAGAGAACGGGTCGTCTTGAGATGGCTCGTCTTCAAGGGGATCGTCGTTCATCTGGTCGTCTTCCGCCGGGTCGTCTCTCCGTCGGGTCGTCTTCAAGGGGGCGCGCCATGCCGTCGTACGAACAGCTCAGCGAACTCCTCGAACCGGTCAGCACCGTGCTGCTCACCGTGGAGTGCCAGCAGGGGGTCGTCGGCCCGGACAGCGCCTTGCCCGAACTCGCCCGCGAGGCCCGCTCCTCCGGTGCGCTGCGCAATGTGGCCCGGCTGGTCGCCGCCGCGCACGAGACCGGCGTCCAGGTCGTCCACGCGATCGCCGAGCGCCGTCCGGACGGCCGGGGCGCGAACCGCAACGCCCGGCTGTTCCGGGCCGCGGAACGGCTCCCCGTGCTGCAGCTGAGCGGTAGTACGGCGGTGCGCGTCGCACCACCGATCGAGGTCGCCGAGGAGGACTTCGTCGTACGCCGGCTGCACGGGCTTTCCCCGATCCACGGCACCGAAGTCGACGCCCTGCTGCGCAACCTCGGCTGCCGCACGCTGATCGTCACCGGTGTCTCCGCCAACGTGGCGATACCCAACGCGGTGTTCGACGCGGTCAACCTCGGTTATACGGCCGTCGTCCCGGCAGACGCCGTCGCAGGGGTGCCCGCCGACTACACCTCCGCGATGATCCGGCACACCCTCGCGCTGGTCGCCACGGTCGCGGCCACCGACGAGGTGCTCGGCTGTCTCAAACGGCCGCGCCGGCGCGGTTGATGCGGCTCAGGCCAGCTTGATGTCCTCGCCGGAGACGGTGATCTTCTCGGCGGGCAGCGGCTGGGTCGCGGGCCCCTGCTTCACACTGCCGTCCGCGATGGAGAAGTGGCTGTTGTGACACGGGCAGACGATCGCGCCGCCCGTCACGCTGCCCACCGCGCACCCCTGGTGGGTGCACTTGGCCGAGAACGCCTTGAACGTGCCCGCCGTCGGCTGGGTGACGACCACACCCTGGTCCTTGAAGATCCTGCCGCCGCCCTCGGGGATGTCAGAGGTCTTGGCGAGCGCGGTGCCGCCTGCGGAACCGCCGCCCGCGCCCCCGGTCGTGCCGGAGGAACCGGAACCGGTGTTGACCTTGTCGGACGAGTTGTCGCTGGAGCCGCAGGCGGTCAGTGCGGCGGCGAGCCCAGCCGCTCCGGCCGCCGCCACGACGGTACGGCGGGCCGGTCCCGCAGCGTGCTGGGACGATGCGCTGGTCATGTGGGGTTCCCTTCCACGGAGCTTCTCGTGATCCGTCCAGGGGTACGGCGCCGGGGCGCGACCCGTTCAGACGGGCACCCAGATCCTGGCCGCCGGGACATGAGACGGCCGTAAGCCACAGCTGTCGGACTGCTGTCGGCCCATCCCGCCGGGCCCCCGGCCGTGCCCCAGTAACCTGGGGCGATGCTCAAGGAAGTCACCGCGACCCGCTACATCACGCCGCTGCGTGAGGGCGGCTCGCTGCCGGGGCTCGTCGAGGCCGACGACTTCGGGACCTACGTCATCAAGTTCACCGGCGCCGGACAGGGCCGCAAGACCCTGGTCGCCGAGGTGGTGTGCGGCGAACTCGCCCGCCGCCTCGGATTCCGGATGCCCCGGCTGGTCACCCTCCACCTGGACCCGGTCCTCGGACTCGGCGAGCCCGAGCAGCAGGTGCAGGACCTGCTGCGGTCCAGCGGCGGCACCAACCTCGGCATGGACTTCCTCTCCGGCGCCCTCGGCTACGACCCGCTCGCCTTCCCGGTGCGCCCCGAGGAGGCCGGCCGGATCGTCTGGTTCGACGCGCTGATCAACAATGTCGACCGCTCCTGGCGCAACCCCAACCTCCTGGTGCACCGCGGCGAGTTGTGGCTCATCGACCACGGCGCCACGATGATCTGGCACCACAACTGGCCCTCCGCCGAGGCCTCTGCGGCCCGTCCCTACGACGCCTCCGACCACGCCCTCGCCCGCTTCGCCCCGGACGTCACCGCCGCCGCGGCCGAGCTGGCACCGCGGGTCACCGAGGACCTGCTCGCCGAGGTCACCGCCGAGATCCCCGACGCCTGGCTCGCCGACGAGCCCGGCTTCGACACCCCGGACGACCTGCGCCGGGCCTACGCACGACCGCTGCTCGTGCGGGCGGCCGTCATCGCCGAGCGCATCACCGGCATCGAGGAGGGCAAGTGAGCGGGACCCACATCCACATGGCCGGCCATGTCGTCGAGCGGCACATCACCCGGGCGGGCCAGGGCGGCGGCCGGGACGTGTTCGAGTACGCGCTGCTGCGGGTCGTACCGCGCGTCGAGCGCGGCGAGTGCATCAACGCGGGCGTCGTCGTCTACTGCCGCGCCCAGGCCTACGTCGGTGCCCGCACCCATCTCGACGAGGCCCGGCTGCTCGCCCTCGATCCGGAGGCCGACGTGGCCGGGGTACGGGCCGCGCTCGGTGCGATCGAGCGGCACTGCGCGGGCGGAGAGGAGGCCGGACAGGCGGCCCGGGACGACGCCGGGCGGCGCTACCGCTGGGTGATCGCACCCCGCTCCACCGTCGTCCAGCCCGGACCCGTGCACACCGGACTGACCACTGACCCGGCGGCCGAAACAGAACGTCTGCTGGACCTCCTGGTGAGGTAATGGATCACACCGGTCCGGTGTCCCGTTGACACCGGGTGCCAGGGCTTCTAGCGTCACGTGTGCTGAAGGTACTAAGCGGTCGCTCACCGCACCAGACGGGCTCTCTCAAGAGCCAGACATGTTCTCTCAAGGGCGAGGAGAAGCAGCAATGTCCACCACTGAACAGCGGGTCGCGATCGTCACCGGCGCGGCGCGCGGCATCGGCGCCGCCACCGCCGTACGGCTGGCCGCCGAAGGCCGCGCGGTCGCCGTCATCGACTTGGACGAGGCCGCCTGCAAGGACACCGTCGAGAAGATCACCGCAGCCGGCGGCAAGGCGATCGCGGTCGGCGCCGACGTCTCCGACGAGGCCCAGGTCGAGGCCGCCGTCGCCCGGATCGCCGAGGAGCTGGGCGCCCCGACGATCCTGGTCAACAACGCGGGCGTGCTCCGTGACAACCTGCTGTTCAAGATGAGCGTCTCCGACTGGGACACCGTCATGAACGTCCATCTGCGCGGCTCGTTCCTGATGACCAAGGCCGTCCAGAAGCACATGGTCGACGCGGGCTTCGGCCGGATCGTCAACCTCTCCTCGTCCTCGGCGCTCGGCAACCGCGGCCAGGTCAACTACTCCGCCGCCAAGGCCGGCCTGCAGGGCTTCACCAAGACCCTCGCCATCGAGCTGGGCAAGTTCGGCATCACCGCCAACGCCGTCGCCCCGGGCTTCATCGCCACCGAGATGACCAAGGCCACCGCCGACCGCGTCAAGATGGACTTCGACGACTTCAAGAAGGCCGCCGCCACCCAGATCCCCGTGCAGCGCGTCGGCGAGCCCGAGGACATCGCCAACGCCATCGCCTTCTTCACCGGCGAGGCGGCCGGCTTCGTCTCCGGCCAGGTGCTGTACGTCGCCGGCGGACCGCTCAACTGAGGAACAGGTACATGACTTCCGCTGAACTCCCCGAGCTCTCGGGCAAGGCCGCCCTCGTCACGGGCGCCAGCCGCGGTATCGGCTACGGCATCGCCGACGCGCTCGTCGCCCGCGGCGACCGCGTGTGCATCACGGGCCGTAACGAGGACGCCCTGAAGGAGGCCGTCGAGAAGCTCGGCTCCGACCGGGTTATCGGCGTCGCCGGCAAGGCGCACGACCTGGACCACCAGGCCGAGGTCGTCGAGCGCACCATGCAGGCCTTCGGCCGTGTCGACTTCCTGATCAACAACGCGGGCACCAACCCGGTGTTCGGGCCGATCGCCGACCTGGACCTGAACGTCGCCCGCAAGGTCTTCGAGACCAACGTGATCTCCGCACTCGGCTTCGCCCAGAAGACCTGGCACGCCTGGCAGAAGGACAACGGCGGCGCGATCGTCAACATCGCCTCGATCGCGGGCCTCGCCCCCTCGCCGTTCATCGGCGCCTACGGTGTCAGCAAGGCCGCGATGATCAACCTGACCCAGCAGCTGGCGCACGAGTTCGCGCCGAAGGTGCGCGTCAACGCGATCGCCCCGGCCGTCGTCAAGACCAAGTTCGCCCAGGCCCTGTACGAGAACCGCGAGGAGGAGGCGGCCGCCGCCTACCCGCTGGGCCGGCTCGGCGTGCCCTCCGACATCGGCGGGGCCGCGGCCTTCCTCACCTCGGGACAGTCCGACTGGATCACCGGTCAGACGCTCGTCGTGGACGGCGGCATCTTCCTGAACGCCGGCGTCGGGGCCTGAGCAAACCTTCCGGGCGCCGATTTTCGGACGGATCGGCGCCCGGAACACCCCACCGAGTCCGCACAGCGGACTGACAACGTCGTCAAAAGCAAAATCGATCAAGAAGTCCTCTTTCAGCGGAGGTTCAGGCGCTCGAACGCTGCGGTATCGTCTGCCGACCCTTGGTATGGCAGATCGAGGAGCGTGCGCGTGTTCAACCGGAACCGATTCCTGCGGAGAGTCGCGGCGATCGCGTCCATGTCCCTGGTGGCCGGCTGCGGTCTGCTGTCCAGCGGCGAGAGCGGCAACAAGGGGCCGATCGTCGTGGGCACCACCAGCGCCCCCAGCACGCTGGACCCCGCCGGTGCCTGGGACGGCTCCTGGGAGCTGTACCGCAACATCTTCCAGACGTTGCTCGCCTACCCCAACGGCGCCACCACCCCCCAGCCCGACGCCGCCCAGAGCTGCTCCTTCACCGACTCCTCAAGCCGCACCTACCGCTGCACGCTGCGCTCGGGCCTGAAGTTCGCCGACGGCGCCGCGCTGAACGCCCAGGACGTCAAGTACTCCATCGACCGCATCCGCAAGATCAACGCCCCGGGCGGCCCCGCCGGTCTGCTCGGCAGCCTGGACCGGGTGCAGGCGCTCGGCGACCGCGAGGTCGTCTTCCAGCTCAACCAGTCCGACGCCACCTTCCCCTTCGTGCTGGCCACCCCCGCCATGTCGATCGTGGACCCGGACGACTACCCGGCCGACTCCCTGCGCAAGGACGACACGGTCTACGGCTCCGGACCGTACGAGCTGAAGTCCTACGACGAGGGCAAGCAGGCCGTCCTCGTCGGCAACGGGAACTACCAGGGCTTCGCCAAGCGGCAGAACGACGCGGTGACCATCCGCTACTTCCAGGACTCGGCCGAGATGGTCAAGGCGCTGCGCGCCAAGCAGATCGACGTCACCTACCGCGGCCTCGCCGCCGACGACATCGTCGCCCTCCAGCAGCACGGCAACAGCAACCTCCAGCTGGTCGACGGCACCGGCACCGACATCAGCTATCTCGTGTTCAACCCCAAGGACCCCTGGGCCAAGCAGCCCGCCGTCCGCAAGGCCATCGCCCAGATCGTCGACCGGGGTGCCATCGCGCACAAGGTCTACAAGGACACCGTCGACCCGCTGTACTCGATGGTCCCCAAGGGCCTGACCGGACACACCACCGGCTTCTTCGACGACTACGGCGACCCGAGTGTGCCCAAGGCCCGCAAGATCCTCTCCGACGCGGGCATCCACCAGCCCGTCCCGCTCACCCTCTGGTACACCACCGACCGCTACGGCTCCGAGACGGCGCTGATGTTCCAGGAGCTGAAGCGGCAGCTGGAGGGCTCCGGCCTGTTCACGATCACGCTCAAGAGCCGCCCCTGGAAGACCTACGTGGTCGGCTACCAGAACGGCGAGTACCCGGTCTTCGGCCGCGGCTGGTTCCCGGACTTCCCCGACGCGGACAACTTCATCGCCCCCTTCGTCGGCGACCACAACGCGCTCGGTACGCCGTATCCGTCCAAGGAGATCACCGACAAGCTGCTGCCCCACTCACGCGCGGAGAGCGACCGAGCCCAGACGGTCAAGGACATGGAACAGGCCCAGCAGATCCTCGTGGACGACGCCCGGCTGATCCCGCTGTGGCAGGGCCGGCAGTTCATCGCCGCCAGCGAGGACATCTCCGGCGGAGAGCAGGCTCTCGACCCGTCGACGATCATGACGATGTGGGCACTGCACCGCAAGACCAGCTGGTGAATCCCCCTTGTGGCACCGGTTGTCAGTGGTCGCCTGTAGGTTCTGAATCCTGCAAGTGACCGCACGCCGTAGTTGATCCACACTGTGAGGATGTTGACGTGACCGACATCGCCATGCTGCCCGAGTCCTGGCGCGGGGTTCTGGGCGACGAGCTGCAGCAGCCCTACTTCAAGGAGCTGACCGAGTTCGTCGAGGAGGAGCGGGCGAAGGGTCCCGTGTACCCGCCGCGCGAGGAGGTCTTCGCCGCGCTGGCGGCGACGCCGTACGACAAGGTCAAGGTCCTGGTCCTCGGCCAGGACCCGTACCACGGCGAGGGCCAGGGCCACGGCCTGTGCTTCTCGGTCCGCCCCGGCGTGAAGACCCCGCCCTCCCTGCGGAACATCTACAAGGAGATCAAGGAAGAGCTGGGCCTGCCCGTCCCGGACAACGGCTATCTGATGCCGTGGGCCGAGCAGGGCGTCCTGCTGCTGAACGCGGTGCTGACCGTCCGGGCCGGTGAGGCCAACTCGCACAAGGGCAAGGGCTGGGAGAAGTTCACGGACGCCGTGATCCGCGCGGTGGTCTCCCGGCCCGATCCGGCGGTCTTCGTCCTCTGGGGCAACTACGCGCAGAAGAAGCTGCCGCTCATCGACGAGAAGCGGCACGCGGTGGTCAAGGGCGCGCACCCCTCCCCCCTCTCCGCGAAGAAGTTCTTCGGCTCCCGCCCGTTCACCCAGATCAACGAGGCGATCGCATCGCAGGGCCACGAGCCGGTCGACTGGCGGATCCCGAACCTGGGCTGAGGGGCGACAGGGGCGGTGGAGCGAGGGGCACTACAGCTCCCCAGGGGGCGCGGGGAACTGCGCGACCAGCCACAACGGACCCGCAGCGGCCCACCGGCCGACACCGCAACGGCGCAGCCTGACCCGCAATCCCGATGCTGCCGATTACCGTCGGGAGCGGAAAACCCCGCAAACCCCCGGAGGGCACCCGTGGCGGAGCAACAAGAGCAGCCGGCACCGGACGCCATGCTGACGCGGATCGGGCAGGTCGTGATGCTGCACCACGGCGGCGACCGCGAGGAGGCCCGCCGCCGCTTCCTCGACCTGTGGACGGAGCTCGGCGAGGCCGGCAACCCGCTGCACCGCTGCACCCTGGCCCACTACCTGGCGGACACCCACGACGACCCGGAGGACGAACTCGCCTGGGATCTCAGGGCGTTGTCCGCGGCGGAGGAGTTGACCGACGGGCCCGAAGACCCCGGTGGCGACCCGCTGAGCATCCGGGGCTTCTTCCCCTCCCTGCATCTCAATCTGGCCGCGGATTACGTCAAACTGGGCCGCCCCGAAGCCGCCCGAAGCCATTTGCGCCGGGCCCGCCGGGCCGCCGGCGCTCTGGCCGACGACGGTTATGGGGACGGGGTCAGGGCTGCGATCGGCCGGCTGGAGCTGCGATTGGGGGAGGTCGGCTAGGCGCGCGGGGGGTTGTGCCGCGCTGTGTCATCAGGCGTCTGCTGCGCCGTTGTGGCTGGTCACGCAGTTCCCCGCGCCCTCAGGGAAGCCGCCCGGCCGGCGCCTGTCAGTGGCCGTATGTCCGGTCGCAGATCTGGGACTCGGGGCTGTCCTCCCGCCAGCCGCCGTACTGCCTGCCGAGGGCGCACACGCCCGGGGCTTTCGGGGCCGGGTTCGGCAGGACCGGGGCGTTGGTGTGTGGCTGCGGGGGGATCTCGGGGTGAGGGCGTGGGTGTGGGGGAGCGGCTGGGGCGACCGGTGGCCGATGGGTGACCGGGGGCGCCTCGGCCGGGCGCCGCGGGGAGGGCGGAGCCGGGTGCTTCGGATGCCGGGACGGGCCGGTCATCTCCAGGGCCTCCCGAGCCGGTGCCTGCACCACCCGGGGCTCCGCGCTGCCGTCCGGGCGGGGCACCGCCGGCAGCGCGGGTGTCGGGTAAGGGGGCGGTGCGGAGGTCGCCGGATGCTGTAGCGTCACACAGCCGGCGAGGGCCGAGACGGCCACGGTGACCAGGAGCGCTGCGGTGGTCGTCATTCGATGCACCCGCGCAACTCTGCTGGGTCGGCCCCCGGCTTGGCAGCAGGGAGCCGACGGTGACGCCCCCGCACGGGTGATCTCGTGCCCCGTACGGGGGTTTTCGCGGTATCGAGGGTGACGTCCGGCCGCCGCTGTCGCCGTCGGTCCACGGGGCCGTCGTCGTTCACCGGCCCAGCATGCCGGCCAGCAACTCCCGCAGGCCCGCGCGCACTTCCGCCAGGCCAGGCACTTCGGCGCTGAACGAACCCGCCGCGCACGAGAACATCAACCCGTCGGCCCAGGCGACCAGGGACAGCACATGCCGGGCCGGATCGGGCGAGCCCACGGCGGTGAGCAGCGCGGCAAGCTGTTCCTCGAAGACGGCACCGGTCCGGTCGTAGAAGGCCCGCAGCTCGGGGCGGCGGGTGGCCTCCAAGGCGAGTTCGTACCGGGCGATCAGCAGCTCGCGGCCCTCCGTCAGCGAGCGGTGCACGGCGAGCGCCAGCCCGTCGGCCAGCGCGTCGGGACCGGCGCTCGGATCCGGCATCTCCGTCACCTCCAGCACCCGTGCCTCGCGCTCGGCATGCCGCCGTACCGCGAGTTCCAGCAGCGCCTGCCGGGTGCGGGCCACGTTCGAGGTCGAGCCGAGCGGCAGCCCGGCCGTCTCGTCCACGGCGCGGTGCGTCAGCCCGCGCATCCCGCGCTCGGCGAGCAGCGCCAGTGCGGCGTCGGCGACCACATCGGCGCGGGAGGCGCTGGGGGGCGGCGGCCCTGCACGGCAAAGGCTGGGACGTGACCGTGCTGGAGCGGGCGCCCTCCCTGGCCCCGGTCGGCGCGGCCATCTCCCTCGCCCCGAACGCCCTGCGCGCCCTCGACGTGCTCGGCATCGGTGACGAGATCCGCGACCTCGCCGCCTGGCAGGGCGGTGGGGGAGGGCTGCGCACTCCGGGCGGGCGCTGGCTCTCCCGCTCCAGCGCCGAGGCGGCCGCCGCCCGCTTCGGCGGGCCACTGGTCCTGCTCTCCCGCGCCACCCTGGTCGACCGGCTCGCCGCCCTGCTCCCGCCCGGCGCCGTCCGCACCGCGGCCGCCGCGACCCTCGCCGACCCCGGGGACAGCCGGCGGCCCGCCCGGGTGAGTGTGGGCGGACAGGAGCTGGAGGCCGGGCTGGTGGTCGGCGCAGACGGCATCAACTCCCGTGTCCGCAGGGCTCTTTTCCCGCTCCACCCCGGCCCGGTGTACGCGGGGTTCACCACCTGGCGGGTGCTGATCCCGGTGCCCGGCGCGGAGTTCGCCTCGCACGAGACCTGGGGCCGGGGCCGGATCTGGGGCACGCAACCGCTCAAGGACGGCCGCGTCTACGCCTACGCGGCCGCCATGACCCCGGCGGGCGAGCGGGCGCCGGACGATGAGAAGGCCGAACTCCTGCGCCGGTTCGGCGACTGGCACGACCCCGTCCCGGCCGTTCTCGCCGCCGCCCGCCCCGAGGACGTGCTCCGGCACGACGTCCACCACATCGCCACGCCCCTGCCCTCCCACCACGTGGGCCGGGTCGCCCTGCTCGGGGACGCCGCCCACGCCATGCCGCCGACCCTCGGCCAGGGCGGCAACCAGGCCATCGAGGACGCCATCGTGCTCGCACACCACAGCGACGACCTGGCCGCGTACACCGCCGCCCGCCTCCCGCGCACCACCGCGATCGCCCGCCAGGCCGTCAGGGCCGCCCGCCTGAACATGACCGGCAACCCCGCCGCCGTCGCCGTACGCGACATCGCGATCGCGGCCCTGTCGAAGGCCGGACCCGCGCTCTTCCTGCACGGCTTCGACGGCATCGCCGACTGGCGGCCCCCGTATGCTGCCGGGGAAGCCATCGCAGGAAAGCCGTAGGGGAGAGCACGTGAAGGTCGGCTGCATCGGACTCGGGGACATCGCGCAGAAGGCATACCTGCCGGTGCTGGGCGCTCAGCCGGGGATCGACCTGCATCTGCAGACCCGGACGCCCGCCACCCTCGACCGGGTCGCGGACACCCTGCACCTGCCCGCCGACCGGCGGCACAGCACGCTCGACTCCCTGCTCGCGGCGGGCCTCGACGCGGCCTTCGTGCACGCGCCGACCGCCGTCCACCCCGAGATCGTCACCCGGCTGCTCCAGGCGGGCGTACCGACGTACGTGGACAAGCCGTTCGCCTACGAACTCGCCGACTCCGAACGGCTGGTGAGTCTCGCCGAGGAGCGCGGGGTCTCCCTCTCCGTCGGCTTCAACCGCCGGTACGCGCCCGGGTACGCGCAGTGCCTGGAGCACCCGCGCGAGCTGATCCTCATGCAGAAGAACCGCATCGGGCTGCCCGAGGATCCGCGCTCGATGATCCTGGACGACTTCATCCATGTCGTCGACACCCTGCGGTTCCTGGTGCCAGGGCCGGTCGACGACGTCACCGTGCGCGCCCGTGTCGCGGACGGACTGCTGCACCACGTGGTGCTCCAGCTCGGCGGCGACGGCTTCACCGCGCTCGGTGTGATGAACCGGCTCAGCGGCTCCACGGAGGAGATCCTGGAGGTCTCCGGGCAGGACACCAAGCGTCAGGTGCTCAACCTCGCCGAGGTGATCGACCACAAGGGCCAGCCGACCGTGCGCCGCCGGGGCGACTGGGTGCCGGTGGCCCGGCAGCGCGGCATCGAGCAGGCGGCCCTGGCCTTCCTCGACGCCGTGCGCGCCGGGAAGGTGCTCAGCGCCCGGGACGCGCTGGCGACTCATGAACTGTGCGAGCGGGTGGTACGAGCGGTTCAGGACCGCTGCGCCGCAGCCTGACCGTCCGTAGGCCCTCCGCGGCGCACAGCGCGGCCAGCACCAGCAGTGCGCCCTGCACCGGCCAGTCGCCGTAGCGGACGTACGGCGTGATGCCGTGCGCCAGCGGTACGTCGTACACGCGGGCGGTGCTCGCGTCGGTGCCGAGCCACGGCCCGAGCCGCTGCCCGCCCGGCCCGTAGACGGCCGAGACACCGGTGAGGGTCGCGTGCACCATCGGGCGGCCGGTCTCGGCGGCCCGCAGCGCGGCCAGCGAGGCGTGCTGCTCCGGCGCCCAGCTGCCCTGGAAGGTGGACGTGGCGGACTGGCCGAGGAGGACATCGGCGCCGTCCTCCGCCAGGTGCCGGCTCATGTCCGGGAACGCCGTCTCGAAGCAGATCAGCGGGCCGATCCGCAGCCCGTGCCCGACGTTCATCACGACCTGCTCGGTGCCCCGCCTGCGGTCCTCGCCGGCGGCCTTGCCGACCGAGGTGGCCCAGCCGAGCAGCGAGCGGGCGGGTATGTACTCGCCGAAGGGCACGAGCCGCATCTTGTCGTACCGGTAGCCGGTGAGGCCGTTCGGGCCGACCACCACCGAGCTTTTGTAGATGCCGGGCCGGTCGGAGCGGCGGGCGTCCACGTTCACCAGCACATCGGCGCCGGTCGCGCGGGACAGCGCGGCGATCCGCCGGGTCAGATCGGGACGGTCGCCCAGATCGAAACCGACGCTGGACTCGCCCCACACGACCAGGTCGACGTGCTGCCCGACGAGTTGCCGGGTCAGCTGCTCCTCGCGGTCGAACCGCTTCAGGCCGCCGTCCATGATCCCCGGCTGTACGACGGCGATCCGGACCCTCCCGTCCACCTCCGGGCGTGGCGCCCAGGCCCACGCGGCCGAGGTCGCGGCGGCCGTGGCGACCAGCGAGGCCACGGCCGGTACGCGTGCCTCACGCACGGAGATCAGTACGGCCGCCGCCACGTTCACGGCCACGATCAGGAAGCTGAGCAGCCACACCCCGCCGACCGAGGCCAGCCGCAGCGCCGGCGACACCTGCCACTGGCTGGCGCCCAGCATGCCCCACGGCCCGCCGAGCCCCTGCCAGGACCGCACCAGCTCCACCATCAGCCAGGCCGACGGCAGCACCAGCAGCGCGACGGCTCCCCGGCCCGGCGACGGCTGCTCGCCGAGATATCGGCGCACCAGCCAGCCCCAGGGCGCCCAGAGCACGCCCAGCAGGGCGGCGATCAGGAAGATGAACACGTGCAGGCTGGGCAGCAGCCAGTGGTGCACGGCCAGCAGGAAGCCGAAGCCGCCGCTCCAGCCGTCGTACACGGCCCGCCGGCCGGTCGGGGCCGAGCGGATCAGCAGGATCCAGGGGACGAGGGCGACGTAGGCGAACCACCACAGGGAGGGGGCAGGGAAAGCGAGCACGGGCAGGGCACCGGCGAGGGCGGCGACGGCGGAGCGGCGCCAGGGGGAGTTGAGCCAGTGGTTGATCGTCCTCATATGGACCCACCCTCCCTACCGAGCGCTGATTCCAGTGTGCGCGTGGGGAGCGATCTTCTCCAGGGTGCGTGGAAAGGGTGCGTGGAAAGGGTGCGCGGTAGAGCTCGGGTCTTGCTGTCGTCGGGCGTGTGCGGGTCGTGTGTGGCTGGTCGCGCAGTTCCCCGCGCCCCTCAGGGGGTTGCCGTGCCCTTGGCTGGAAGGCGGCGCCACTTCTCTTCGACACTCACCTCGCGCAGGCGCCAGCCCTCCGGTGTCCTCAGCAGCGCGAAGTCGTAGCGGCCGCCGCAGACCAGGTCCGGGGCCGTGGGGCCGTCGTCGGTCGCGAAGCGCATCGGGTTGAGGTAGTCGGCCCGTACTGATGCCGTGTCGCCGGTGTCGTGGTCCAGGATGCCGAAGCGGACCCGGCGGTTGACGATCAGATGCTGGCGCATGGCGAACAGGGCGAGGCTCTCGGCCAGCCATGCGGCGATCTGCCCGGCGTCGCCCTCTATGCCGCCGGCCGAACGGTAGTCGGCCCGCCCGTCCGCCGTGAACAGCCTTCGGTACGCCGTCCAGTCGCCGTCGTCCACCGCCACCGCGTACGCGGTGATCAGCTCGTCCACGGCCAGCCGGTCCAGCACGGTCGCCAGCTCCGTACGCTGCGTCATCGGCACAGTTTTGGGCATGGCGGGCGCGGAGCCAAGAGGCGCGGCGGGATATTCGGTCGTACGGGAATATTCGGTGGTGCGGGGCATGGCCGAGAGTCGGCTCCGTCCCCCATGAACGATCATTCCCGTGATCCCCGATCCGCCGACCCCGAACCAGCGGTCTTCCAGTCCTCGGCCGGGCCGGGTTCAGGAGACCGCAGACGTCAGGTACGTCAGGTAAACCCCTCCCTCGCAGTCGGGCATCTTCCGCAGCGTCCAGCGGCCCCGGACGGTCGTGGAGGAGAAGGTCGACTCGGCGTCGTCCTTCTCCACCTCACCGTCCTTCGGGGTGTATCCGGCCTTGGGGAGCTGCTTGTGCAGAAAGGCCAGGGTGGCGTCGAAGCCGCCCCGTACGACCGTGGCGACGATCAACCGGCCGCCGGTGCGGTGCTCCACCGAGGTCACGACCGCGCCCTCGGGCACCGGCAGTTCCGCCGGGAAGGCCCTGGGAAGCGGCAGTGAGGCGGCGGTGGGGCAGCCGCCGGGCGCGGGGGCGGCCGTGTACGGCGTCGCACGCAAGGGCCCGGCGTTCCGGGGCGCGGGCGAGCATCCGGTGCCGGCCGCCAGACCGAGGACGGCGCTGACCAGCACGGCAGCCGGGGCGAACGGCTTCATCTAGCGGCCTCCGTTGGACTTCTTGTGCTTGCCTGCGACCACGGCGTCGTACGCGCCGTACAGCGTGTTGCCGGAGGACTGGCGGGCGATGGAGGCCAGTGCGTCGTAGTTCTGCGCGCCGCCGGTGGCGCAGGCGCCGGTGCAGCCGTCGGCGTAGGCGGCGAGCACGCGGCCCTGGGCGTCGAGGGTGACGTCGATGAAGTCCAGGAGGTTGCGGTCCTGGCCGCAGGTGGTGCCGCCGGTGCAGATGGACCCCTTCTGTACCGGGTCCGTGGGGGTGGCGTCGACGGTGACCCAGGACTGGCCGCCGTCGTAGGTGGTGGCCACGTACAGGTGCCAGACGCCCTTGAAGTTGGCTGTGTCCTGGTAGTTGCCGCCGGTCGTGGTGCCCAGGAAGGCGAAGGCGGCGCGGTTGTCGTCGCCCGCGGTCACGGCGGGGAAGACGATGTTCTTGATGCCGAGGGCGGCGCCGACGTTCTGGTCGTACAGCCACGTCTTGCCCTTGTCGTGGCTGGCGGCGATCCGCGCGGTGCCGTCGCTGTTCTGGTAGCCCATGTACACAGTCCCGCCGGCGCCGATTCCGACGCTCGGGTCGGAGTCACCGGGGGTGCTGTACGGGTTCTTGCGGACGGTCCACGTAAGCCCGTTGTCCTCGGAGACGGCCACGGCCTGGTTGCCGCCGCAGCCCTTGTTGGGCACGTACACCGTGCCGTCCGGGGCGACCTTCACATGCCCGTGCAGGCCGCCGCAGTCCAGCAGCGAGTACATGGGAACGGCGGGCCCGTACGTCAGACCGCCGTCCCGGCTGACGGCGCACGAGGCGTCGGCGATGTCCTGGGAGCAGTAGTAGACGGCGTTGGGGTACGCCGTGACGGCGCCCGGCTCGCCCGTGGTGAAGGGGCCGCCACCGATGGTCTGGTGGTCCACACCGGAGTTGATGCCCGAGCCGCCTGTCGGCGTCCACGTCTCGCCGTCGTCGTCGGTGTAGCACGTCAGAGCTGTCTTGCCGGCGAGCTGCGACTCGAAGGTGCGGTGGGTGGCCGGGTCGGTGAACAGGATCGGGTCGAGGCTGGTGGTGCTGCCCTGGGGACAGCCGTTGGCCGCGTTTGCGCTCTTGTCCTGCCAGGTGGCGGCGCCGGCGCCGTCGTAGGTGACCTTGAGCGTCGAGGTGTACGCCTGGAACATCGCGGCACCGGTTGCGCGGTCCACGCCGATCGAGGGTTCGCCGGCGTTGTGCGCGTCCTTGATGGCGTCGGGCGCCGAGGAGTTCGCGTACATCGGCGGGGTCGCCGTACTCGGCGGCGGATCGGCCGGATCGGCGACCAGGCTCGCGGTGCCGGTGAAGCTGTCGCCGAGCGGGGCGTACGGCACCACGCGCACGGTGTACGACGCCGTCACCGCCGGAAGCAGCACGGTCTCCGGGTCACTGGAAGAGGCGGAGGCGGCCACCTGGCGGCCGTCCGCGTCGAGGACGTACAGGTCGAAGTCGGCTGCGGAGTCCGGCCACTTGACATCGACGCGCAGGCTGTGACCGGCGTCGTAGCCCACGGGCACTGACACCTTCAGGGTGTAGTCGTCGCAGGGTTGCGCATTCCCGCAGCTCACCGTCCCGGCGGTGCCGGAGACGTTCGGGACGGCGAAGGGACCGGCGCTCCACGTGGTCGTGGGCGCAGTGTCGCTGACCGATCCGGAGGGCGGGGTGGCGGCGTCGGCCGACACACTCGGCAGGGTTCCGGCGATGAGTGCCAGCAACCCAACGGCAAGACGCCCGTGCGACCGCGGGTGGCGGTGAAGACGGAGTGTCGAGAGGAAAGCCACAGGTACCTCGTGGGTTCGCGAGTCGGACCAAGGGGGGTGGTGCGTGGCGGTACGGGTGGTGCCTTCGTCTGCTCTACGAGGAGGCAGGCGGCGTCCGTCGCGAGAAACCGAACTCTTTTCGAAGCGGGCTGGACAGTGCAGCCGGAGCTTTCCCCCTACCGGCAGGCGATGCGGCAAAGGCTCCTCGCCGCCCCGGTGGTACAGGCCCCGAGCCCTGGCGGCGCATCGCTTACGCCCCGGTCGGCGGACTTCTGCTGCTGGATTCTCGCCCTCCGGGCAGACCCTTGCCGTAGCGACGAGCAGTGCCAGGCCGCAAGCGGGGGCTGCGGTGGACGTGTTGGGCCTGGTCATCGCGGTGGTCGTGCTCGCGGCGAGCGCGTACGAGGACACCGCCGGCATCGCGCTGCTCGACCAGGTCGCCGGGCACTCCGTCACCGTGGAGACGCCCCGAAGGCCCTCAACTCGGGCGGTGCCGTGCCCAGTTGCACGGGTCGGTTGAGTCGAGGGCCTATGTGACGGGCACGGTGCCTCAGAGGACCACGGTGGTGGTCTCCTCCTGAGTGCGGAAGGCCCCGTTCTCGTCCCAGTAGAAGACGGTGACCTTCACCTTGTCGCCCTCGACGAAGCCGTTGCCGGCCGGGCGAAGCTTCATCTGCACGGTGCGGCTGACGAAGTCGCAGGTGACCTTGGAGGCCTCGATGGTTCCCGTCGCGTTCCGCTTTCCGGCAGCCGACTCGGTGACCTTGGAGGCGTAGCCGGCTATCTGCAGGTCCACGCCGGTGTCGCAGGAGTACTTGATGTCCAGCTGCAGGCCCGGCTTGTTGAGCGAGACCTTGGTGATGTCCAGCAGGTTGGTCTTGGCCGCGGCCGTGGGCGCGGTGGCGACAGTGCCGGCGGCGGCCAGCGCGGCGACGGTGGCGGCGACGGCCGCGCCTCGCCGGACCCGGGATGCCTTCATGCAGTTCTTTCCTTCCCCCTGGGCGGTCACATCACGGTGACTGCAACAGTTGTTCGCTTTGGTCAGGATGGACCTTACGGGATCTTTCAGGGCGCCCCGAGCCCTTTTCGGTAACTCTGGCCAGCGGAGGTACAGCCCGAGGTTGGAGAGGCCCCGGGCCGTCGGATCGCACATCGAGGAGGGGCTGGAGCATCGCGCGTCCACTGTCGGCGTCGCTTCGCGCCAGGTGAGGGCGGCCGCGCCGGTGAGCCGACGGGCCATGACGTGGGTCATCCCTTTGTCCTGCGGGTTCCGCTCGACGACCTCCACGTTGATCCCGAGCGCGGCGCAGTGCTCGACCACGGCCGTCTTGAAGCCCTGATCGACCAGCGCCTTCTCTACGGTGACGGAGTGCCCGGCGACCTGGTCGAGCAGCGCGATGCCGGCGGTGTCCTCGTACGCGCTCGCCGCGAGCACGACCACCGTGATGACCAGGCCCAACACGTCCACCGCAGCCCCCGCTTGCGGCCTGGCACCCGCTTTGCGGCACCCCGACCCGTCGTGGCCGAGATCGACCGTGCCGGCTTCGAGTGGGCCCTGCGCCACGCCTGTCTGTCGCACTACGTCCCGGACCTGCACGCGGACCAGGCCTCCTGGAAGCGGCAGTTGAGGGAGGCTCCGGCGCGCGTCCAGTGGGATCCCGAGCGCGATCCGCACCACAACGCGCTGCCGCACCGTTCGTTGCAGCTCGGCCTCGCCGGGGAGGCGGCGGCCCGGTACGCCGACGAGTGGATCGCGGGCGTCGAGGACGTGGCCCCGCCGGCGACCGAGGTCCACGCGCTGGTGCGGGCCGGTGAACTGGAGTGCGCGAGCGGGCTGTTGCCCGTGGAGCGGCCGTATCCGATCGGAGACGAGGTGCTCGCGCATCTGCGGCCGTAGCCTCCGGACCCGGGGCATCCGGTCTTCGTGCGGCCCGGCAGAGGTCAGGCCGCCTTGATCACCGCGCTGCGGATCGCCGCGGCCCACTCGACCACCAACAGCTCGTACTCCGCGCGTTCCTGGGCCGACAGGGTGCCGCCCGCACGCAGCCACAGCGCCCGGATCTGCTCGTTCACCTCGGCGGCAGACCGCACGGAACCAGAGGGCAGGGAATCGGGGGACATGCGGACAGCGTAGGGGTAAGCACTGACACTGCGCTACCGCCCGGCTACAGCGTAGGTATGGGGTTGGTCACCGCCGTCGGCGGCCGCGTCCGCAGTCGATCCAGGCCACCGGGCATATTCCGCTCCGGCGGAGTTCGTGCGGGGCGTGGGAGTTGTCCGAAACAGCGGCGGTGGGCAGGAGCCGGGGCGCGAACTTGTCGTAGGCGCCGGGAAGTTCAGGGCCGCAGTCGTGCGCTCAGCTCGCCGATTCCGCCGCGTGGGGGCTCAGTGCGTCGGCCGAGACCAGGGCGATGATGACGATGCCGAGGGCCACGCGGTACCAGACGAACGGCATGAAGCTCTTGTGGGAGATCCACTTCATGAACCATGCGATCACCGCGTATCCCGAGGCGAACGCGATGACCGTCGCGAACAGGGTCGGGCCCCAGGCCACATGGCCCTCGCTCACCGAGTCCTTCACCTCGAAAGCGCCCGAGGCGAGCACTGCCGGGATGGCGAGCAGGAAGGAGTAGCGGGCCGCGGCCTCCCGCTTGTAGCCCATGAACAGGCCGCCGCTGATGGTCGCACCGGAGCGGGAGACGCCGGGGATGAGCGCGCAGGCCTGGCACAGGCCGTAGATCAGGCCGTCTTTGACGCCCAGGTTCTCCAGCGTCTTGAGCTGCTTGGGTGCGCGGTGCCGGCCGCCGGTCTCGTCGCGGGCCGCCAGGCGGTCGGCGACGCCGATGACCAGGCCGACGACGATGAGCATGGTGGCGGTGACCCGCAGATCGCGGAACGGCCCCTCGATCTGGTCCTTCAGCGTCACGCCCAGCACCCCGATCGGGATCGAGCCGACGACCACCAGCCAGCCCATCTGGGCGTCGTGGTCCTGTCGCATCGCCTTGTCGAAGAGCGAGCGGAACCAGGCCGCGAGGATCCGGCCGATGTCCCGGCGGAAGTAGATCAGCACCGCGGTCTCCGTGCCGATCTGTGTGATCGCCGTGAAGGCCGCTCCGGGGTCCTCCCAGCCCGAGAACGCCGCCGTCAGCCGCAGGTGCGCGCTGGAGGAGACGGGCAGGAACTCGGTCAGCCCCTGGACGAGTCCGAGGACGAGGGATTCAAACCAAGACATGAAGGCAGGACGTCCAGTGCTGTCGGGTAAAGAAGTGACCAAATGCCGAGGGCAGAGTAGCGGGCGGAGGTGACAGCGGGGAAACGGGGGCGGGCCCGGGTTCGGCGGCGCCCCTTGTCTCGGCCTCTCGGTGTCCCGGGCTCCTCGGTGTCCCGGGCCCCTCGGCGTTTCGGCTCCACTCGGCGGAGCGCTACGCGGCCGGGCCCTTGATCGTCCAGCCCGGGGCCTGCGGGTGGGCCGTGAGGTCCTCGTGACGCACCTCGTCGCCGCACGCCTGGCAGGTGACGACCGGGACCAGTTCATGGCCGCAGCTGTGCTCGACGGCCATGGGCAGACCTGCGCCCTTGCGGATGTGGCGGTCGCCCCATTCCTTCAGCGTCATCAGGACCGGCTCCAGCTCCAGGCCTGCCTGGGTGGCCCGGTACTCGAAACGCTGCGGGCGCTCGCTGTAGACGCGCTTGGTGAGGATCCCGGCGTCCACGAGCCGGCGCAGTCGCGTGGCCAGGATGTCGCGCGGGGCGCCGATGTTGCGTACGAGCTGGTCGAAGCGGCCGTTGCCCAGGCACACCTCGCGCAGGACGAGCAGGGAGTACTTCTCGCCGACCAGTGCGAGGGCGTCGGCGATCGAGCAGGGGCGTGGGTCTTGCGCGGACTTCCTTGCGGCCATGGAGGCCAGTCTAGAGGAGGGTTTGATTTCCCAACTCGACGAGCTATCGTGAGTTTGGATTTCCTACTCACTGGTAGCTGCCGTAGCCCGTTACGGACAGCCAGGCGGCCAAGGAGGCCGGCGCCATGCGCGACGCAGTGATCGTCGAAGCCGTACGCACCCCCATCGGCAAGGGCAAGCCGAACGGCTCCCTCGCCCACGTCCACCCCGTGCAACTGCTCGCCCACACCCTGCGCACCCTGGTCGAGCGCTCCGGCGTCGACCCCGCGCTGATCGACGACGTCATCGGCGGCACCGTCGACCAGGTCGGCGAGCAGGCCATGAACACCACCCGGTACGCCGTCCTCGCCGCCGGCTTCCCCGAGACGGTCCCGGCGACCACCGTGGACCGCCAGTGCGGCTCCTCCCAGCAGGCCGTGCACTTCGCCGCGCAGGGCGTGATCTCCGGTGCCTACGACCTCGTGATCGCCTGCGGTGTGGAGTCGATGAGCCGGGTGCCGATGTGGTCCAACGTGCCCGCCGGAAAGGACCCGTTCGGGCCCGGGGTCGCCGAGCGCTACCCCGAGGGCCTGGTCCCGCAGGGGATCAGCGCTGAGCTGATCGCCGCCAAGTGGTCCCTGACGCGTGCGCGGATGGACGAGTTCGCCGTGTCCTCGCACCACAAGGCCGCCGCGGCGTGGCAGGCCGGGCTCTTCGACGCCGAGGTCGCCCCGCTCGACGGCGTCGCCCGCGACGAGAGCGTCCGCCCCGGCAGCACCCCGGAGGTCCTCGCCGGCCTCAAGCCGGCCTACTACGACCCCGGCTTCGGCGAGCGCTTCCCGCAGATCGAGTGGAACGTCACCGCGGGCAACGCGAGCCCCGTCAACGACGGCGCCTCCGCCGTCCTGATCACCTCCAGCGAGACCGCGGCCCGCCTGGGCCTGCGCCCGCTCGCCCGGCTGCACAGCTTCGCCGTCACCGGCTCCGACCCGCTGCTGATGCTCACCGGGGTCGTCCCGGCGACCGAGAAGGTGCTGCACAAGGCCGGTCTGAGCGTGGCCGACATCGACCTCTTCGAGGTCAACGAGGCCTTCGCCAGCGTGGTTCTCGCCTGGCAGCAGGAGACCGGCGCCGACCTCGCCAAGGTCAATGTGCACGGCGGCGCCATCGCCCTCGGTCACCCGCTCGGCGCCAGCGGCACCCGGCTGACCACGACCCTGGTCCACGCGATGCGCGAGCGCGGTGCTCGCTACGCCTTGCAGACGATGTGCGAGGCGGGCGGACTGGCCAACGCGATGATCCTGGAAGGTGTCTGACCTCTACCGGCCGCGTAGATGGTGGCGCTTGCGCCAGGCCACCACCGTGCCCAGCAGCGCCGGTACGGCGATGCCGGCCATCGCGATCAGGAAGGCGGGGGACGTCGGCGCCGAGGCACGGGCGCCGGCGACCGCGTAGGCCGCGGTGTTCGGCACCGACCCCACGGCCGTGGCCAGCAGGAACGGCCGCCAGCGCATCCGGGAGACGGCCGCGCAGTAATTCGCCGCCCAGAACGGCACGCCCGGAAAGAGCCGGGCCGCCAGCATGGACCGGAACCCGTGCCGGCTCAGCTGCGCGTCGGCCGCCTTCAGCCAGCGGCCCCGCAGCAGCGGGCGCAGCGCGTCCTGCCCGAGCATCCGGCCGAGCCCGAACGCCACGCCCGCCCCGAGCACCGTGCCCGCCAGCGAGGCCACGAGCCCCAGCTGCGAGCCGAACAGCGCGCCCGCGGCCAGGTTGAGCAAGGGCCGCGGCACGAACGCCACCGTGCACAGTCCGTACGCCACCGCGAACACCACGGTCGCCGCGGCCCCGCCGAGCTGCGGCGGCCAGCCGTGGGTCAGCAGCCGCTGCGGCTCGAAGACCAGCACGCCCGCGGCGGCACCGGCCAGCAGGGCGAGGAGCAGCGAGAGCCGGGCGTAGGGAGACCGCGCCGCGCGCGTGCAGCGGGCGGCGAACCCCGCGCCCGTCAGGGACGACGCGGGTACGGCACACTCCGTGGCGGCGACCCGGGGAGGGGCCGTGACGGTGCCCCCAGAGCGGTTGGTGGCATCGGGCATCGGGTGACACTAACCCACGCGCGCCGGTGATCGCCGCCAAGGGTGTCCCGTCACGCGGCGAGCGCGTGCCCGGGGTGCAGGACGACCTTGGTGTAGCCCTCGATCCGCTTGTCGAACTTCTCGTACGCCAGCGGTGCCTGGTCCAGCGGCAGCTCGTGGGAGACCACGAAACTGGGCTTGGCCCGCCCGGCGATGATCAGGTCGCGCAGCTGGCGGTTGTACCGCTTGACGTTGCACTGACCGGTGCCCATCTGCTGGCCCTTCTCGAACATCCGGCCGATGGAGACGAGCAGTTGGCCGTGCTTGGCGTGCTCGTCGGGACCGCCCGGGTCCGAGGGCACGTAAAGACCCGGTACGCCGAGCATGCCCGTCGGCCGTACCGTCTCGACCAGTTCGTTGAGGACGATGGCGGGTTCCTCGTGGCTGGCGTCGTGCGCCTGGGCCTGGTAGCCGACCGCGTCGACGCCCTTGTCGGTTCCCTCACCTCCGGTCTGTTCCTTGATCTGCGCCGCCGGGTCGCCCTTGGTGAAGTCGATCGGGATGGCTCCGATCTCCGCGGCCTTGGCGAGCCGCTCGGGCACCCGGTCGACGGAGAACACCTTCGCCGCGCCACGCAGCAGCGCCGAGTAGGCGGCCATCAGACCCACCGGTCCGGCGCCGAAGACGACCACGCTCTCACCGGGGGACACCTGGGCGAGTTCGCAACCGTGGTAGCCGGTCGGGAAGATGTCGGCGAGCAGCACGAAATCGGTCTCCAAGTCGGCTGGAGGCAGCTTCAAGCAGTTGAAGTCGGCGAACGGCACCCGCAGCAGCTCGGCCTGGCCGCCCGTGTACGGGCCCATCGCCACATAGCCGTAGGCTCCGCCGGCGAATCCGGGATTGACCGTCAGACAGAAGCCGGTCTTTCCCACGAGACAGTTCTTGCAGAATCCGCAGGCCACGTTGAAGGGCATCACGACGCGGTCACCCTTGGCCAGGGAGGTCACGCCGCTGCCGACCTCCTCGACGATGCCGAGGTTCTCGTGTCCGAAGACGATGCCCGACTCGGCCGCGGTGCGGCCCTCGTACATGTGCAGGTCCGAGCCGCATATGGCGGTCGACGTGACGCGTACGAGCACATCGTTGGGGTGCTGGATCCGAGGATCCTGGACGTCCTTCACGACCACACTGAAAGGCTCTTCGTAGACAACGGCTTTCACCTGTGTCACCTCCGCGTCCAGCGTTGGACGACGGCGGCACGGAGGGGCCGCTGCGGAGGGGACGCACACGAAGGCGCGGGCCCTCGGACTGCGCCGTGGCCCCATGCGCCCGCATCACCGCCGGTACTTCCAGGTAACGCCGGTACGGAAGGGGTTGCAAGCCCCGTCGGGCGGTGGCGACGCGCTGTGGCGGGCGTCCGGCTTGCGAACGTATATTCGACATCATGGTTCGTCTCATGGCCGTCCCCGGCGCGACCCCGCCGGACGTGCCGCGCAGTGCGCTCGCCGACACCGTGCTGGAACGGGTGACGGCCGTGTTCCCGCCCGCCGCCGACCCCGACCGGGCCGGCGCGATGCGGGCGTACATGAAGGACGTGGCGCCCTTCCTCGGCATTCCCACCCCGGAGCGCCGCGCCCTGTCCCGCACCGTCCTCGCGGGCACACCCCGCCCCGACGAGGCCGACTGCACCGCGATCGCGCTGCGCTGCTGGGCGCTGCCCGAGCGTGAGTACCACTACTTCGCGGTGGACTTCGTGCGCCGGCACGCGGCCCGCTGCTCCTCCGGCTTCCTGCCGGTGGCCCGGCACCTCGTGTCCACCGTCCCCTGGTGGGACACCGTCGACCTGCTCGCCGCGCACGTGGTCGGGCGCCTGGTCGCCGCCGACCCCGGGCTCACCGCCGCCATGGACACCTGGATCGGCGACGGCGACCTGTGGGTGGCCCGTACGGCCCTGCTCCACCAGCTGCCGTACAAGGAACGCACCGACCCCGAGCGGCTGTTCGCCTACTGCCTGCTCCAGTCCGGGCACCCCGCCTTCTTCATCCGCAAGGCGATCGGCTGGGCGCTGCGCGAGTACGCGAGGACCGACCCCGAGGCCGTACGGGCCTTCCTGGCGCGGGAACGGGGCCGGTTCGCCCCGCTGACCGTGCGGGAGGCGCTGAAGAACATCGGCGCCTGAACCCGGCCCGGATCGCCTGCCGCGGCCCAACTCGCTTACCGCGAAAAATCATTCGACTCCGGACATGCCCTCCACGATGATCGAGGGCATGTTCCGGTACGCCTTCCTCCTCGCAGCATCCGCCGTCGCGGATGCGCCGAAGGCTGCCGTCCCGCTCCTCGTGGCTGCCGTCGACGGCGCCCGAAGCTGACCCTCTCCGGAACGTCCGGCGGACCCCGCAGGGGAGGGCCGGCCAGTCCTCGGGGTCCCGCGTTTCCTTCCACGGCTGAGAGGCTTCGAGGTACAGCCATGTCCAAAACGGCCTACGTGCGCACCAAGCCGCACCTGAACATCGGCACCATGGGTCACGTCGACCACGGCAAGACCACCCTGACCGCCGCCATCACCAAGGTCCTCGCCGAGCGCGGCACCGGCACGTTCGTGCCGTTCGACCGCATCGACCGGGCCCCGGAGGAGGCCGCCCGAGGCATCACCATCAACATCGCGCACGTCGAGTACGAGACCGACACCCGGCACTACGCCCACGTGGACATGCCGGGCCACGCCGACTACGTCAAGAACATGGTCACCGGAGCCGCGCAGCTCGACGGGGCGATCCTCGTCGTCTCCGCGCTCGACGGGATCATGCCGCAGACCGCCGAACACGTACTGCTCGCGCGGCAGGTGGGCGTGGACCACATCGTCGTCGCCCTCAACAAGGCCGACGGCACGGACGACGAGGAGCTCATCGACCTCGTCGAGCTGGAGGTCCGCGACCTGCTCACCGCCCAGGGCTACCCGGGCGACTCCGTACCGGTCGTACGGGTCTCGGGCCTCCGGGCGCTGGAGGGCGACCCGCGCTGGACGGCGTCCATCGAGGCGCTGCTCGACGCGGTGGACACGTATGTGCCCATGCCGGAGCGGTACCTGGACGCGCCGTTCCTGTTGTCTGTCGAGAACGTGCTCACCATCACCGGGCGGGGGACCGTCGTCACCGGGGCCGTCGAACGTGGCACGGTCCGGGTCGGTGACCGGGTCGAGGTGCTCGGCGCGGGGGTCGAGACGGTCGTCACCGGCGTCGAGACCTTCGGCAAGCCGATGGAGGAGGCGCAGGCCGGGGACAACGTGGCGCTGCTGCTGCGGGGCGTCCCGAGGGATGCGGTCCGCCGCGGGCATGTCGTGGCCGCGCCCGGCAGCGTGGTGCCGCGTCGGAGGTTCACCGCGCAGGTGTACGTGCTCTCCGCGCGGGAGGGCGGTCGTACGACGCCGGTCGCGACCGGGTACCGGCCGCAGTTCTACATCCGTACGGCGGATGTGGTGGGGGACGTCGACCTCGGTTCGGCGGGCGTGGCCCGGCCTGGCGAGACCGTGGAGATGTGTGTCGAGCTGGGACGGGAGGTTCCCTTGGAGCCCGGGCTGGGGTTCGCCATCCGTGAGGGTGGGCGGACCGTCGGCGCGGGCACCATTCACTCCGTCGGTTCGTAGGGGCTGAGGTGCGCGGGGGACCGCGGGCTCGTCGTGGCTGGTCGCGCCCACGCGGCGGTAGCCGCATATCGATGCAGCCCCGCGCCCTCGGACAGGTCCCCGCATCCGGCGTTTGCGGACTCCTGGTGACAATGGTGTCGTGAGTGAAGCCAGACCTGTCATCCGCACCACCGACCATGGGACCGCCAAGCTGATGCCCGATGTGGATCGGGAGCGAGCCTGGCTGCTCACCGTCGACGGGGCGCCGCAGTCGTATGTGGATCTGGACGAGCCGACACATCTGGAGTTCGAGTACGCGCGGCGGCTCGGGTATGTGCTGGATGCCGTGGCCGAGGCCGGGCGGGCGCTGGACGTGGTGCACCTCGGGGGAGGGGCGCTGACGCTCCCGCGGTACGTGGCGGCCACCCGGCCCGGCTCACGGCAGGATGTCGTCGAGGCCGACGCGGGGCTGCTGGAGCTGGTGGTCGAGCATCTGCCGCTGCCGGCGGGCTCGGGTGTCGCGCTGCACGCCGCCGATGCCCGGGCCTGGCTGGAGGCCGCGGCGGATGACTCTGCCGACGTGGTGATCGGGGACGTGTTCGGGGGATCCCGGGTGCCGGCACATCTGACCACGCTCGCCTACGCCCGTGAGGCCGAGCGGGTGCTGCGTCCCGGCGGGGTCTATCTGGCCAACCTCGCCGACGCGGCGCCGTTCGGCTTTCTGCGCTCCCAACTGGCCACATTCGCCGAGTACTTCGCGGAGCTGGTGCTGATCGCCGAGCCGGGTGTGCTGCGCGGCCGGCGGTTCGGGAACGCGGTGCTCGTCGCCTCGCACCGGCCTGTCGACATCGCCGTGGTGGCTCGTCGTGCCGCGGCGGACGTGTTTCCGGCGCGGGTCGAGCACGGGGTGGCGGTGCGGGAGTTCATCGGTGGTGCGTGCCCTGTGGGGGATGCCGATGCTGTGCCGTCACCGGAGCCCCCCGACGGGGCGTTCGGCATCGGTTGACGCGGCCTTGGGGGCGGCGATCGGTTGGGTGTGGTGGGGCCGGTGTGGACGTGCGCGTCGGCCTGTCGACTTCGCCGTGGTGGCTCGTCGTGCCGCGGCGGACGCGTTTCCGGTGCGGGAGTTCATCGGTGGTGCGTGCCCTGTGGGGGATGCCGGCGCTGTGCCGTCACCGGAGCCCCTCGACGGGGCGTTCGGCATCGGTTGACGCGGCCTTGGGGGCGGCGATCGGCTGGGTGCGGCGGGGCAGGGTGCGGACGTCCGGGACCAGCAGCACCAGCGCGGTGACCAGGACGACCAGGACGGCGCAGCCCCACAGCGCGGCCGCCCGGCCGAGAGCGGCCTCGGCGGGGCCCGCCAGCGCCGTGGCCAGGGGCGTGAGCGCGACCGAGCCGAACCAGTCGTACGCCGAGACCCGGGAGAGCTTCTCCTCGGGGATCTCCTGGTGCAGCGCGGTCATCCAGGACACGCCGAACACCTCCACCGTCGTACCGGCGGCGAACATCACGCCGTACAGCACGCCGGTCGGCACCGGCACGGCCAGGGCGGCCGAGGGCAGGGCCAGCGGGAAGACGCAGAGCGTGCCGGCGAGGAGGAGCCGGCGGGGTTTCCAGCGGGTCATCAGCAGGGCGCCGGCCACCGTGCCCGCGCCGAACGCGGCCAGCGCCAGGCCCCACGGTCCCGCGCCGCCCAGGCTGTCGCGGGTGACGAGCGGGCCGTAGACCGCTTCGGCCGCGCCGACCACCGCGTTGGCGATCGAGAACTGTACGACGATGCTCCACAGCCAGGGACGGCCGATGAACTCCCGCCAGCCGTCGCGGAGATCGGCCAGCATGCCCTCGCCGGGTGCGCGCGGCGGAATGTGACTGACGTCGAGGAAGGAGCGCAGGGCGGCGGCGAGGGCGAAGGCGGCCGCGTCGAGCGCGAGCACCCAGCCGGGGCCGACGGCGGCGACCAGGGCACCGCCGAGCGCCGCGCCGCCTAGAGCCGCTCCCTGCGTGGCCATGCGGAAGACGGCGAACGCCCGGCCCGCCTGCTCGCCCTCCACGGAGGACAGCAGCATGCCCTCGGCCGCCGGGCCGAAGAACGCCTGCCCCGTGCCGCCCAGCGCGGAGAGCAGCATCATCTGCCACAGCCGGGGCTCGCCGGCCAGCACGAGCACGGCGAAGGTGCCCTGCGACAGGCAGTTGAGGGCGTTGGCGGCGACCATCACCCGGTGCCGGGGCACTCGGTCCGCGAGCGTGCCGCCGATGAGCAGGAACACCACCAGTGGCAGGGTGCGCGCGGCGGCGACGAGTCCCACGTCCCCGCCGTCGCCGCCCGCGTCCAGTACCGCGAACGCGGCGG
Organism: Streptomyces roseochromogenus subsp. oscitans DS 12.976; assembly: GCF_000497445.1. NCBI lineage: Bacteria > Bacillati > Actinomycetota > Actinomycetes > Kitasatosporales > Streptomycetaceae > Streptomyces > Streptomyces roseochromogenus. Next base: position 8,184,290 of record NZ_CM002285.1, read on the forward strand.
CGATGAGCGAGCCGTTCGCACCCAGGCTGGTCACGACGGCGGCGGTGGTCAGCAGGGAGTAGTTGCGGCCCGCCCAGGCGGGTCTGCGCGGGCCGTGCGGGATGGACGCTGGGTTCACCGGGCGACTATCGCTGGCGCGCGTCGCCCGGGCAAACGATTTCTCCAGCGAACGCCCGCCTCGCCAACCGGCCGTGCGGGGCGCTTCTCCGACCGGCCCGCGGGCTCATTGGTTCGTGGGGTCCCCGTGCAGCCGGACCGTGCTGAGGATCTTCATGATGGTCGCCTCGGGCACCTCGCCCTTCACGCCCTTGGCCCCGTAGAAGTTGAACGACACGTAGTCGTGGACCGAGTTCTGGAAGCCGAAGGTGAGCGCCTTGCCGTCGCTGGCGCACTTGCCCTTCTGGGGCGTGTGGGCCGACTGGGCCCACCCGTAGCTGCCCGTGATGCCCGAATTGGTCTTGAAGGGGGTGGCCTTCTTGTCAAAGGTGATGCTCTTCTTGTCGGGCTGGGTGTAGCCGCCGTAGACCCACCAGGCCGGCGTGTTGATCGCGATCTCGTCCGTGCTCTTGGCGCCGCTCGCGCCCTTGGAGCCCACGACGGCCAGGGGGGTGTCCTCGGTGCGGCCGTCCTTGTCGTCGTCGGAGCTGCACCATTTCGGCTGGTCCTCGGCGGTGCCCGACTGGATGATGTTGTCGGCCATCCCGTTCTTCTGCTTCGGGAGGTCGAAGCCGATGTCGAGGCCCGGGGACTGGATCTGCCAGTCCGCAGGCACGTCGTAGGCGACGCCCCACCTGGGGTTCACCACGACCTTCCAGCCGGGGATGGTCGGCTTCTCCGACTGGGTGCCGCGCGGGTCGTCGGTCACCGACGAGGTGGGCGTGGGCTGGGGGGCGGGCGACTGGCTCGCGTGCTGCCCGCCCTTGCCGCCGTCGGCCTGGTCGTTCTTGCCGCCCTTCTTGCCGAGGACGAGATAGCCGGTCACGCCGGCGGCGATCACGACTGCGGCGGCCGCGACGATCGCGATCAGCTTCGTGCGGCCGCCGCCCTGCGGGGCCTGCGGGACGGGCGCGGTGGGCGGCTGTTGCTGCCCCCACTGCGGCTGCTGACCGTACGGCCCGGCCTGCGGATACTGCTGGTACCCGGGCTGCTGGTACGGGTTCTGCTGCTGATGACCCGGCTGCTGGTAACCCGACTGTTGGTATCCCGGCTGCTGATACGGATTGTGCTGCGGGTTGCCCTGTGGGTTGCCCTGCGGGTTTGGCGCGCCCCCTGGCGGCTGCTGATCTGGCCACATGGCCAGTAACCCTAGTGCTGTCAGGGACACGATTCGGTCACCGGCCCTCGTCAGGGTGGTAGCGAAGTGGGGTGGGCGGCAACTCGTGGGCCTGCGGGACCAGGACGCGTATCACCACCACGTGGGCACGCCGCCGGGCGTCAGGGGCTGGCCAGTGACGCTACCCGCCGGTAACATCTGGCTCATGACAGTTGAGAGCGCCTCGATGGGCGAGATGCTGGCCGCCGCGGTTCCGATGGTGCGGACGTTGAACCTGGAGTTCGTCGAGGTGACCCCGGAGCGTGCCGTGTTGCGGCTGCCGGACCAGCCGGACTACCACAATCACATTGGCGGCCCCCATGCCGGCGCCATGTTCACTCTGGCCGAGTCCGCCAGTGGGGCCATCGTGCTCACGGCCTTCGGCGATCAGCTTTCGCGTGCGGTGCCGCTCGCGGTGCGGGCCGAGATCGATTACAAGAAGCTGGCCATGGGACCGGTGACGGCCACGGCGACGCTGGGCCGCCCGGCGGCCGAGGTCATCGCCGAGCTTGACGCAGGCGGGCGGCCGGAGTTTCCGGTCGGTATCGCCATACAGCGCGAAGACGGGGCCGTCACGGGCGAGATGACGGTCGTATGGACCTTGCGGCTGAATGGCTGAGTCGCAGGGGGAGATGCCGTAGCCCCGTTGGCTCGGCTCGATCAGAGTGCGCGCCTTGGCGCCGTCTCCAACTGTAGGCAGAATCCGGCGTACAGCTCGACTCGTCTGTCTTTTTGGCCCAGACCTGTTTCTTTGTGGCCCCGACCTGGTGTTTTGCCTCGGTCGGGGCCACATTGCGTGGGGGGATTGCCTGGTCTGTCCTGGGGGTTCCCGGGAGGTGTGCACCGGCAGGAGCGGGATTCCGCCGCCGTTGACTCAGGACGGGCAGCCGCACCGTTCAGGTGCGCCATGCCCGCGACGGGTGCGAGGTCGGCCGATGAGCCGCAGTGGGTACGGGGTCCTCGGGGGTTCCGTCCCGGCCCGTGCGGAGCATCATGTCGAGCGTCCGGTCCGGGGCGCTCAGACGTGAGGCCGCAGCGGCCCGGAGCGGGTGAGGCGCCCCTTCGGTGTCACCTGTGCTGCGACGCCGCCTCGACCGCATCGGCGGCGAATGCGGCCTTCTCCCGCGCCGAGCCATGCGCCGGACCGGTGCGCCAGACGTCGGCGAGTTCGGCCAGGGAGATGCCGAGCACCTCACTGAGCTGAACGACGGTGCCGAACGCGGGTGTGGGCAGCCGACCGGTTTCGATCTTGCGGAGGGTCTCCGGCGAGATGCCCGCCTCCAGGGCCACCTCGACGAGGCGGCGTCCGCCCCGGGCGCTGCGCAGAACGCTCCCGAGGCGTCGACCAGCAGCGATCTGTTCGGGGGCGAGGGGGAGGCGGACCATGCAACCACGGTATGGCCAGGCCTTGTTGAGGGCAACCACTCCACCGTCTGGTATAAAAATACCTCTACATGTCGCGGGAATCGAGGATCGCTGGTGATCGAGCTCAAGTCTCCTGATCAGATCGAACGTATGCGTGTCACCGGTCAGTTCATCGGCGAGCTGCTCGCGGAGCTGGGCGAACTCGCCGATGCGGGAGTCGATCTGATGGACTTGGAGCACCACGCCCGCCGCCGGGTCAAGGAGCGCGGCGCCGAATCCTGCTACTGGGACTACTCGCCCGCGTTCGGCCGTGGTCCCTTCCGCAACGTGGTGTGCCTCTCGGTCAACGACGCCGTGCTGCACGGACTGCCGCACACGTACAAGCTGCGCGACGGGGACCTGCTGAGCATGGACTTGGCCGTCAGTATCGACGGCTGGGTCGCGGACTCGGCTTACTCCCTCATCGTGGGCACGCCGGCCGAGGAGGACCTGCGGCTGATAGAGGCGACCGAGGTCGCCCTGGAGGCCGCGATCAAGGTGGCCCAGCCAGGCGGCAAGCTGGGTGACATCTCCGCGGCTATCGGCGCCGTCGCCAAGGAGTACGGATACCCGGTCAACCTCCAGTTCGGCGGGCACGGCCTCGGTCGCACCATGCACGAGGACCCGCACGTCCCCAACGACGGCCGCTCCGGCCGCGGCTTCAAGCTGCGCCCCGGCCTGACGATCGCGATCGAACCCTGGCTCGCCGCCGGCACGAACAAGATCGTGTACGACCCCGACGGCTGGACGATCCGCTCGGCCGACGGCTCGCGCACCGCCCACTCCGAGCACACGGTCGCCATCACCGAGGAAGGTCCGCTCGTGCTCACCCGGCGCCCGCAGCGTGAAGAGGGCCTGGAGGACAAGCAGCGGTCGTCGGCAACCGGCGACTGACGAGACGGCGGCAGGCCAACAGCGGCATCAGCCAGGCCCGACACGGCCTCGCACACGGATGCCGGCCGCTGCACGCGGTGCGCCCCTCACACTCGCCAAGCCCAGAGCCGGCCGCCCCCACCCACCCAGGCGGCGACCGCAAGCACTTCTCACAACCCTCACCGGCACCGCTGTCCATGACCGAAATCGCCGGCGTCGACAAGAACGCCACCCACCCGGCCATCGACCGTGACTCGCGAATCAACGTCGGCATGCCGCCCGGCCCGTGCCCTGTGCGCGCCTCCCGCCCCTGCCCGCACCCGCCCTTCCGTTCCGCCGCCGCACCCCATGCGTAGACACCGGGCCGCAATTCGTTCACCGCGACTGGCTGCCACTGCCCTACTGTCGGTGTCTTCACCGGACACCGGACACGCTCCCCGCCACCGAGCGGCACTCCAACTACGGCGTCGCGCAAGACGCCCTGGACGACGCCCGCCCGGCTTCTTCCGTCGCGCCCACCACCCGCACCGCGGCAACGGCGTACTGCTCCTGGCCACCCGCCAGCGCCGCGACACCGACCAGCTCACCGACCCATTCGGCCTGCTGGTCTCCACCGCCACGCTCGGCTGCCCGGCCCCGCCGAGGGTGGCGCCGAACTCGACGCCCGAGAGCGCCCCGAGTTCCCCGCGGCGATCGGGATCCGGTGCGCGGAGGTGCCGTGACGAGCGAGATGACGGTCGTCCGGACGCTGCGTCCCAACAGCCAGGATCGGCAAGGCATATGGGGAAGGGGGCCCGCCGGGGCGCCTCTTGTATGCCTGTGCGTCGCCTCAGGCGGCCCGGTGCCCGTCCCGGCCGTCGGCTTCGTCGTCCTCCAGGTCGGCCACGAACTCCTTGAGCCAGGCGGTGAATTCGGGTCCGAGGTCTGGGCGTGCGCAGGCCAGGCGGACCACCGTGCGCAGATAATCGGCCTTGTCCCCGGTGTCGTAGCGCAGACCGTCGAAGACGACCCCGTGCACGGTGCCGCCCGCCGCGAGGTCCTGGAGCGCGTCGGTCAGCTGGATCTCGCCGCCGCGGCCCGGCGGGGTGCGCTCCAGGACGTCGAAGACGGCCGGGTCGAGGACATAACGGCCGATGACCGCGTACCGGCTCGGCGCGGTCCCGGGCGCCGGCTTCTCCACCAGGCCGGTGACCCGTACGACACCCTCCTCGTCCGTCGGTTCCACCGCCGCGCAGCCGTAGAGGTGGATCTGCTCCGGGTCGGCCTCCATCAGCGCGACCACGCTGCCCGCGTGAGCCTCGCGGACTTCCAGCATGCGGCTCAGCAAGGTCTCGCGCGCGTCGATGAGATCGTCGCCGAGGAGGACCGCGAAGGGCTGGTTCCCGACGTGGTGGCGGGCGCACAGCACAGCGTGGCCGAGGCCGAGCGGGTCGCCCTGGCGGATGTGGTGGATGTCGGCGAGCCGCGCCGGATCGCGCACCGCGTCCAGCCGCACGGTGTCGCCCTTGGCCGCCAACGCCTGTTCCAGTTCGAAGGCGTTGTCGAAGTGGTCCTCGATGGCGCGCTTGTGCCGGCCGGTGACCATCAGGATGTCTTCCAGACCGGCCGCGGCCGCCTCCTCGACCACGTACTGGATGGCCGGCTTGTCGACGACCGGCAGCATCTCCTTCGGGGTGGCCTTGGTTGCGGGCAGGAACCGGGTGCCGAGTCCGGCGGCGGGTACGACCGCCTTGCGGACCGCGGGGCGGGCGGCGGGGGTCGCTGAGGAGTGGGGGGCGATCATGCGGCCCATGCTGCGGGACGCGGATGAGAGCACGCCCGGAGAAGCATGGGAACCGGCTGTGAGGTGATACCGGTGATACGGCCGGTAACTGTTGTGCAATTCGCCGACTTTGAAGTCGAGTCAATCGAACTTCTTGTTTCCTGTGAGTCGCGTGTGCGAAGGTAAGCCTTCCCGCGGGAGGGCAAAGGCAGGCGTTGAGCGCCCCGGCCGGCCCTTTAGGTATGTACCAGATCCAGGTGTGCACCAAATCGGCACTGCTTTCCGATAGGACGGCATTTCGTGTGCGGCCCTGTCGCTGGAAAGGAAATGGTTCCGTGCAGTCCCCATACCCCCCACGCCCACCGTATCCGCCCGTGCCCGGTTCGCCCGGAGAGTCCGACCGCAATCTCGTCGCCGGGCTCGGCGGTCCCCACTACGCCCGCCATCACGCCGTCGCCCTGCTGCTGGCCCGCCACTGGCGGGCCGCCCGCGACCACGCCATCGTCTGCCTGGCCTCCGCCGGTCCCACCGCCCACCTCGTGGCCACGGCCGCCTTCCACGAGGTTCTCGGCCGCTTGGAGGGCGGGGCGATCGGCGGCGCCCTGCGCCCCCAACTGCTCGTCGCCGTCCGCGACACCGTCCGTGCCTGGGCGGCGGACGACGCGGCCTGTGCGGCGCTGCCGGAATTGCGCAGGCCTACCGGTGGTCGCGGACTGCGTGCGACAAAGCCCGGAACGCCAGAAAGGCGACAACTCGCCGAACGCGCTTTCCGCGCCCTTCCCGGTGCCTCGCAATGCCTTCTGTGGCACACCGAGGTCGAAGCCGAGCCCATAAACATACCCGCCGGTCTGCTGGGTATCGCCCCGGCCACCGCGTCGGCGGCCCTGGAGCAGGCGCGTGAGCAATTCCGGGCGGGATGCGTACGCGCGCACCGGGAACTCGCGCCGTCCAGGGAATGCCGTTTCCACAACCGGCTCCTGGACGTCCCCATGCGCCGCGGCGGCGCCCTGCTGCCGGATGTGCGGCAGCATCTGACGGTCTGTGCGTACTGCCGGCACGCCGCCGAGACCTTCGCGCTGTTCGACGACGGCCTGGGCCTCCTGCTCGCCGAGACCGTGCTCGGCTGGGGAGCCCGCCGCTATCTCGACTCGCGCCCCGGCCGCGGCGCCGCCGAGGAGCTGCCACCCCCCTCGGCGTTCTTCCCTGCGAGGCATGAACCGACGGCGGCGCCCGGCGGCAGGCACCGCACCACGCCCGGCGGCCGCCGCACCGCTCTGGCCATCGGCGTCGGACTGACCTCGCTCGTGCTGCTCGCCACCGTCCTCGTGGTCAGAAGCTGGTCCGATGACAACGGTGTCCCCACGCCCGGCGCCACTTGGGGCGCCCCCGCCGACCGCACCACCCGGCCGGGCGGCACCGGCGCCCGGTCCGCCTCCTCTTCCGCCTCCTCCGCCGCCTCGGCCGGCGATCCCGTCGAGGTCGCCCTCGGCAACCTGCGGGGTCTTGGCTCCGGCCGCTGTCTGGATGTCATCGGGGACAGCGTGGAGTCCGGCGTGGGCGTCGGGCTCGCACCGTGCTCGTCCGCCGCCACGCAGCAGTGGTCGTACCAGGACGACGGACTGCTGCGCAGCGCCGCGGACCCGTCCCTGTGCCTTGCCGCCGACCCGGGTACGAAGAGCGTCGTACTGGCCGGATGTGTGGTCCACGCCGGGGAGGTGACGTACGACTTCACCGTGCGCGGCGAGATCCTGCTCCGCGGGCAGGAAGGCCTCGCGCTCGCTCCCTGCTCCGGCTGCGGCTCCGGTGGTACGTCAGCCCGGGTCGGGCTGGCGCCGCGCGACGGTTCGCCTGAGCAGCGCTGGGTGCTGGAGCCGGGGGCGGACGGGGTACGGCGGCCCGATGCGGCGCGGGGTGGGCCTGGCGGGCCGGATGAGCCGGGCGCTCCTGGCGCATCGGCTGCTTCGGGCGCCGGCGGTGCTGACGGTGCTGACGGTGCTTCGGGCGGGGCCGGGGTGCCGAGGGGCCGGCAGCCGGGGGATCCGAAGGGGGATGCCCAGGGCGCGCCTTACGGAGACGCGTCGGGCGGCAACCCGGAGGGCGCGGGCGGCGGGCCGGGGGAGCCGGGTGAATCGGGTGCGGCGAACGAGACCCGGATCGCTCCGGTCAGCGCCGAACGCGACCGGCGGCGGGCCACTCCCGTGCCGCCGGCCGAGGCGGTGCACGCGGCCCACGACGTCGTGTCGTCGGCCGCCGACGCGGTCGCCGCCGTACCGGCGACCGTGGGGGCGCTGCTGCGCTGACCTGCCGCCTCGTGCCGTCTCCCGAACGCCTGATCGCGTTCGAGTCACAGCGCTAAAGTCATGTGAAATTTACCGACGTCGAGTGAATGCCCCGGCGCGTTGCGGCAGGGTGAGTGCACGGTGAAGCGGTCGGACGCTTTGACGGGCTTGTGGTGGTGTGGCGTGTGGACCCCGGTGGTCCCGCGCCCGCACCCACGAGCGGAATAACAGCGTTTCCCCGTTCTTGTGGGGAATTCGACCCGCTGGCCGAATCGATCTCACCAGCCAAGAAAAGGGCGTGACGTTATTGACCCGTGAGTAACCCGGGGCTAGGTTCCGGTGCCCTCACATCAGAGCGTTCCGCCGCACACCCCCCACCGTGCAGTCTCGACGATCGTGCCGGAGCCATCATGACCCCCCCTGCGCGCGCCCTCGACCTCGTCCTTTGCCTCACCCCCTGCGGAGAACCCGACGCCGGTCTCACCGCCGCTGCGTGCGCCGCCGGCGCGCTCGGCGTCCTCGACCTCGGTACCGGCGACCGAATATCACGAGAGGAGCTGGCGCGGCTGAGACGGGCCGCCCCGGGCCCCTTCGGGATACGGGTGACCGGGCGCTGCGCCCTGACCCCGGCCGATGTCGGCGACGCCCTCGACACGGTGGTCCACACCCCGGACGCCACCTGGAATCCGGCTGAGCTCCCCTCGTCATGCCGGGTGTTGACGGAGGTCACCGACCTCGGTCAGGCGCGCGCGGCCGTACGCGCCGGCGCCCAGGGGCTGATCGCCCGGGGCGCCGAGAGCGGCGGCCGGATCGGGGAGCTGAGCACCTTCGTGCTGCTGCAGCAGCTGCTGTCCGACGAGGAGTCGGGCACGGTACCGGTCTGGGCGTGCGGCGGCATCGGGCCGCGTACGGCGGCCGCCGCCGTGGCCGGCGGTGCCGCCGGGGTCGTCCTCGACAGCCAGCTCGCGCTGCTCCCCGAGTCGGGGCTGCCGGAGGCGGTCCGGTCGGTGCTGCGCACCCTCGACGGCTCGGAGACCGTGGTACTGGGCGGCCACCGGGTCCTGCGGCGCCGCGGACCGGACGCCCCGCGACCGCCGGCTGACGACCCCGAGGCGGTCGCGTCCCTGCTGGGCACCCGCGATCCGCGCCGCGGGCTGCTGCCGGTGGGCCAGGACGGCTTCCTCGCCGCCCGCTTCGCCGAACGGCACGGGAACGTACGGCGGGTGGTGCGGGCGGTGTCGGAGGCGATACACGAGGGCGCCGATGGTGGCCTGGCGTCGGCTGGGATGGGCGAGGTGGCCGACGTCGGCCCGGTGCCGGCTGTGGTGTGCGAGGTGGCCGAGGGCGGTTCGGTGTCGGCTGGGATGGGCGAGGTGGCCGACGGCGGTTCGGTGTCGGGGGGGATGGGCGAGGTGGCCGACGTCGGCCCGGTGCCGGCTGTGGTGTGCGAGGTGG
>NZ_CM002285.1:8194087-8199344 GCF_000497445.1 Streptomyces roseochromogenus subsp. oscitans DS 12.976
GGTTCGGTGTCGGGGGGATGGGCGAGGTGGCCGACGTCGGCCCGGTGCCGGCTGTGGTGTGCGAGGTGGCCGAGGGCGGTTCGGTGTCGGCTGGGATGGGCGAGGTGGCCGACGGCGGCCCGGTGCCGGCTGTGGTGTGCGAGGTGGCCGGGGGCGGCTCGGTGCTCGATGTGGTGCGCGCAGTGGCCGATGGCCATCCGGCGCCGGCGGCTCTGCCCGAAGGGACTGGCGGCGGCGCGGCACCGGCGGCACCGCATGGTGCGGCTGACGCCCGCCCGGCGTCCGCGGCGCTGGACGGTGTGGCCGACCGGAGCCCGGCATCCGCCCTGCGCCCCGGATCGCCCATGAGCAGGGCTCTCGGAACTCGGCTCCCCGTCGCGCAAGGGCCCATGACCCGGGTCAGTGATCAGGCCGGATTCGCCGCTGCCGTCGCCGACGACGGGGCGTTGCCGTTTCTCGCGCTGGCCCTCGCCGATGGCGCGCGGACCCGGTCGATGCTCACCGAGGCGCGGGCCGTGCTGGACGGGCGGCCCTGGGGCGTCGGAGTGCTCGGCTTCGCGCCCGAGGACATCAGGAACGCCCAGCTGGACGCCGTACGGGAGCTGCGGCCCACGCACGCGATCGTCGCGGGCGGACGGCCCGCCCAGGCCGAGACGCTGGAGCGTGCCGGGATCCACACGTTCCTGCATGTGCCCTCGCCGGGGCTGCTGCGCCAGTTCCTGGACGCGGGTGTGCGCAGGTTCGTCTTCGAGGGATCCGAGTGCGGCGGCCACGTGGGACCGCGGGCCTCCTTCCCGCTGTGGGAGGCCCAACTCGCCGTACTGGAGGACTTCCTGGACGACGCCGACGCCGACGTCGGCACCGCCAACGCGCAGGCCAGGCGACTGGAGGTGTTCTTCGCCGGAGGCATCCACGACGAGCGGTCCGCGGCGATGGTCGCGGCCCTGGCCGCGCCGCTCACCGCGCGGGGCGCCGCCGTCGGCGTCCTCATGGGCACCGCCTACCTGTTCACCGAGGAGGCCGTGGCCCACGGCGCCATCCGGCCGCTCTTCCAGCGGCAGGTCCTCGCCGCCACCACGACCGCCCTGCTGGAGACCGCCCCCGGCCACGCCACCCGCTGCGTGCCGAGCCCCTTCACGGGCGACTACCGCGCCCGGGAGGCCGCGCTACGGGCGCGGGGCCTGCCCGACCGCGACATCTGGGAGGGTCTGGAACGGCTGAACGTGGGCCGGCTGCGCATCGCCAGCAAGGGCGTCGAGCGCGCGGCCGACGGCGCGTTGACGGCCGTCGGCGAGGAACGGCAGCTCTCCGACGGGATGTTCATGGCCGGCGAGGTCGCCGTCCTGCGCTCGGCCATCACCACCCTCGCGGACCTGCACCACTCGGTGACCGACGGCGCCGCCGACCTCCTGACCCGGCGGGCCGCCGCCCACCCGAGCCCGCCCTCCGCCGCCGAACCGGCACCGCCCGCGCCCCTCGACATCGCCATCGTCGGTATGGCCTGCATGTTCCCGCAGGCTCCCGACCTCGCCGCCTTCTGGGCCGGCATCGTCGCCGGACGCGACGCCGTCACCGAGGTGCCGCCCGAGCGCTGGGACCCGGCCGTGCACCACACCGCCGGCAGCACCGCGTCCAAGTGGGGCGGCTTCCTGCCCCGCATCCCCTTCGACCCGCTGCGCTACGGCATCCCGCCCGCCTCCCTCGGCAGCATCGAGCCCGTCCAGCTGCTGTCCCTGGAGGCGGCCCACCGGGCGCTGGAGGACGCCGGATACGGCGAACGGGGGCGGCAGTTCGACCGCTCGCGGACCTCTGTCGTCTTCGGTGCCGAGGCGGGCAGCGACCTGTCCAACGCCGTCACCCTGCGCGCCGTCCTCCCCGCGTACTACGGCAAGGTCCCCGACGGCATCGAGGAGCAGCTGCCCCGGCTGACCGAGGACTCCTTCCCCGGCATGCTCGCCAACGTCATCTCCGGCCGGATCGCCAACCGGCTCGACCTCGGCGGCGCCAACTTCACCGTGGACGCCGCCTGCGCGTCCTCCCTCGCCGCCCTCGACGTGGCCTGCAAGGAACTCGTCTCATGCACCAGCGACCTCGTGCTGTGCGGCGGCGCCGACCTGCACAACGGCATCAACGACTTCGTCCTGTTCTCCTCCGTCCACGCCCTCTCCCCGACCGGCCGTTCCCGCGCCTTCGACGCCGCCGCCGACGGCATCGCCCTCGGCGAGGGCGTGGCCTGCCTGGTCCTCAAACGGCTCGCGGACGCCGAACGGGACGGTGACCGGGTCTACGGCGTGGTCAAGGGCCTCGGCTCCGCGAGCGACGGCCGCTCCCTCGGCCTGACCGCGCCCCGCCCCGAAGGCCAGCGGGCTGCACTGGAGCGCGCGTACCGCAACGCCGGTGTCTCGCCCGCGGACGTGGGCCTCGTCGAGGCGCACGGCACCGGGACCGTCGTCGGCGACCGCACCGAACTAGCCGTGCTCGCCGAGGTGTTCCGCGAGGCGGGTGCCGGTACGGGCGGCTGTGCGCTCGGCTCGGTCAAGTCGCAGATCGGGCACACCAAGTGCGCCGCCGGACTCGCCGGCCTGATCAAGACCGCCCTCGCCCTGTACACCGGGGTCACCCCGCCCACCCTGCACCTGGAGCGGCCCAACCCGGCCTGGGCGGAGCACGACAGTCCCTTCGCCTTCCACACCCGCGCCCGGCCCTGGACCGCACCGGCCGCCGAACGCCTCGCCGGAGTCAGCGCGTTCGGCTTCGGCGGCACCAACTTCCACGCGGTACTGGCCGCTCACCCCCACGCCACACCGCCCCGGCAGACCGTGCACGCCTGGCCCGCCGAGCTGTTCCTCTTCCGGGGCCGGGACACGGCGGCGGCCCATCGCCAGGCCGAGGAGCTGCTCCGGGCCGCCGAAGCCGACGGCCGCCCCTGGCGCCTGCGCGACCTCGCCCTCGCCGCGGCCCACCGCGCCGACACCTCGCACGAACCGGTACGGGCCGCGGTCGTCTCCCGCGACCCCGAGGAACTCACCGGGCAGCTGCGGCGGCTCCTCGCCGGGGAGCACGATCCGGCCGCCGGGATCCATGTCGCCGACCCCGTCGACGGTGCGATCGCCTTCCTCTTCCCCGGCCAGGGCAGCCAGCGCCCCGGCATGCTCGCCGCCCTCCTGGTCCACCTCCCCGAGCTGCGGCACTACCTGGACCTCGGCCGCGCGTACGCCGACACCGTCCACCCGCCGGCCGCCTTCGACGACACCGCCCGTGAGGGCCGCCGGGCCGCCCTCACCGACACCCGGATCGCCCAGCCCGCCCTCGGCATCACGGGCCTCGCCGCCCACGCCTTCCTCACCTCGGCCGGGGTCCGCCCCGACCATGCCGCGGGGCACAGCTACGGCGAGCTGGCCGCCCTCGCCGCGGCCGGCGCCCTCGACTCCGGGACACTGCTGGAGCTGAGCGCCGAGCGGGCCGGCGCGATCCTGGCGGCGGCGGGCGACGACCCGGGCACCATGGCCGCGGTCGGTGCCTCCGCCGAGACCGTCGTACGCACCCTGCACACGGCCGGGGCACCCGGCTCGGTCGTCGCCGCAAACCTCAACTCGCCCGATCAGACAGTGATTTCGGGGCCGACGGAGGACGTCGAGACGGCCGTACGGCTGCTGCGGGCCGCGGGCCTCGGGGCCCGGCGCATCCCCGTTGCCTGCGCCTTCCACAGCCCGCTCGTCGCCGCGGCGGGGGAGCGGTTCGCCAAGGTGCTCGCGGACAAGACGGTACGGGCGCCCGAGTTCCCCGTCTGGGCCAACCGCACCGCCGCGCCCTATCCGCCCGACCCCGACGAGGTGCGCGCCGAACTCGCCGCCCAGATCGGCGCCCCGGTCGCGTTCGCCGCCCAGATCGAGGCGATGTACGAGGCCGGCGCGCGCGTCTTCGTCGAGGCGGGCCCCGGCACGGTCCTCACCCGGCTGACCGGACGGATCCTCGGCGACCGGCCGCACCGCACGGTCGCCTGCGAACCCGACGCCGACAGCGGCCTGCGCGGCTGGCTCGACGCCCTCGCCCGGCTCGCCGTCGCCGGACAGCCGGTGCGCACCGCCTGGCTCCTGCGGGGCCGCGACGCGGTCGACGCGCTGCGCACCCCGGCGCCCGTGCGGCCCGGCTGGACGGTCGACGGGCAGCTCGTCCGCACCGCCGACGGAGCACTCCTGCCCGGTGCCCTCGCACCGGCCCGACGAGTCATGGAGGCGACGGTGACCACCGACCAGCCGTACGGCGCCCCGGCCGACCGGGACGCGCTCATCTCCGAATTCCTGCGCACCAGCCGGGAGATGATCGCCGCCCAGCGCGACGTCCTGCTCACCTACTTCGGCGCCACCGCGCCACCGGCACCGGTCGCGCCCGTACCGGCGGCTGCGGTGCCGGTCCCCGAACTCCAGCCAGCCGCACCGGAGTTGCCCGCACCGGGCAGTTCGGGCAGTCCGGACAGTCCGGGCAGCGAGGCGCCGGTGGACGACGTGGAGCGGGTCGTCCTGCAGATCATCAGCGAGCGCACCGGCTACCCCGTCGACATGATCGAGCCCGGTCTCGACCTGGAGGCGGACCTCAGCATCGACTCGATCAAACGCGCCGAGATCGCGGGCGAACTCGCCAAGCGCCTCGGCATCGCGGACGGCGCCCACGTCCTGGCCGACACCGAACTGGAGGAGCTGGCCAAGGCGCGTACGGCGGCTGCGGTGACGGGGTGGCTCATGGCGCGGGTCGGCGCGGACATCGGTGCGGGGGGTGGGCAGGCCGAGATGCCGTACGGCGGTGGGGGCGGGCGCGCCGAGGTGTCGTTCTCCGGTGATGGGGGCGGGCGGGCTGAGCCGTCTTCCACAGGTGACGCGGGTGGGCAACGGCCGCCCGGGGAGCGGCCCGAGCCGTCGCACGCCCCGGCACTCTGCGTGGCCCCCCAGCGATGCGAGCTGCGGCCCGTGCCCCTGCCGTACCCGGAGCCGGACCCCGCCCCCGGCCAGGAACCCGCGCTGTCCGGCCGGCGCTTCGCCCTCCTGGGGGACGGGGACGGCGCGGCGGCCGAGGTCGCGGCGCGGCTCACTGCGCACGGGGCCGACATCGTGATCCTCGACCGCGGTCACCTCCTCACCGGGGCCGACGGCCCGGTCGACGGCGTCGTGTACCTCGGCGCGCTGCCCGGCCCGGACCTCCCGGTGCTGCCGGACGCCTACCCCGTGCTCCGGGCGGCGCTCGCCCACGACCCCCGCTCGCT
>NZ_CM002285.1:8199369-8201673 GCF_000497445.1 Streptomyces roseochromogenus subsp. oscitans DS 12.976
CGTCGAGCTGCGCACGGCGCTGGCCGCCGGGCCCGGCGCGCCCAGGCCCGCCGAGATCAACCGGGCCGCCGGACTGATCCTCGCCCAGCGGGAGATCGCCACGACCCTCGCGGAGCTCGGCGCACTCGGCAGCGACGCCCGCTACCGAGCGGTGGACTTCCGGGACCGGGACGCCGTCCTGCAGGCGGTCAAGGAGATCCACGCCGAACACGGCCGCCTCGACGGAGTCGTCTTCGCCGCCGGCGTGATCGAGGACCGGCTGATCGCCGACAAGACCCCCGAGTCCTTCCAACGGGTCTACGGCACGAAGACGGCCGGGGCCGGCGCGCTGTTCGCCGCGCTGGACGACCTGCCCGGCACGCCCGCATTCACCGTGCTGTTCGGCAGCGTCGCCGCCGTCCTCGGCAACCGCGGCCAGGCCGACTACGCCGCCGCCAACGACGCCCTCGAAGCGCTCGGCGCCGACTGGGCCGCCCGCGCGGGCGCTCGCGCGCTGACCGTACACTGGGGACCCTGGGCACCGTCCGGCACGCACAGCGGCATGGTTGGCGCGGAACTAGGCCGCGCATACGCCCGGCGCGGCATCGAGCTGATCGACCCGGACGAGGGCACCGCGGCCCTGCTCCGGGAACTCGCCTGGGGCGAGCCGTCGGCCCGGGCCGTCGTCTACACCGCGTCGGGGTGGTGACATGGCGAGCCGTCACACTCCCGCCGCCATCGTCGGGATGGCGGTGCTGCTGCCCGGCGCCCCCGGCCTCGACGCGTACTGGCGCAATCTGCGCGACGGCCTCGACGCGATCCGCGACGCCCCCGCGGACCGCTGGGACGCCGACTACTACCGGCCCGGCTCGGCCGCCGGGCCCGCCGTCGCCGACCAGGTGTACTGCCGGCGCGGCGGCTTCGTGGACGGCCTGGCCGAGGTGGATGTCACCCGGTACGGCATCATGCCCGCCTCGGTGCCCGGCACCGAGCCCGACCAGCTGATCGCCCTCGACGTGGCCGCCGCCGCGCTCGCCGACGCGGGCGGCGCACAACGACTGCCGGCCCGGGACCGGATCGGCGTGGCGCTGGGGCGCGGCGGCTATCTCACCCCGGGCCTGGTCCGTCTGGATCAGCGGGTGCGCACGGCCGGACAACTGACCCGCATCCTAGGTGAGTTGTTGCCCGGCCTCGCCGACGGCCAACTCGCCCGCATCCGAGCCGCGTTCACCGAACGGCTCGGCCCCGACAGCCCGGAGTCGGCGATCGGCCTGGTCCCCAACCTCGCCGCCTCCCGCATCGCCAACCGTCTCGACCTGCGCGGCCCCGCCTACACCGTGGACGCGGCCTGCGCCTCCTCGCTGGTCGCCGTGGACCAGGCGGTCACCGAACTCTCCACCGGCCGCTGCGACTTGATGCTGGCCGGGGGAGTGCACCACTGTCACGACATCACCCTCTGGAGCGTCTTCGCCCAGCTGCGCGCCCTGTCCCCGACCGAGCGCGTCCGCCCCTTCCACCGTGACGCCGACGGCATCCTCATCGGCGAGGGCACGGGTGTCGTCGTACTGAAGCGGCTCGCGGACGCCCAACGCGACGGCGACCGCGTGTACGCGGTGATCCGGGGCACGGGCGTCGCCAGCGACGGCCGTACGGCGGGCCTGGCCGCCCCCGACCCCGGCGGGCAGACCAGAGCCGTGCGGCAGGCCTGGCGGGCCGCCGGACTCGACCCCGCCGCACCGGACTCCCTCGGCCTGCTGGAGGCTCACGGCACCGCGACTCCCGCCGGTGACACGGCCGAACTCGCCACCCTGGCCGAGGTGTTCGGCCCAGCCGATGGCAGTCACCTCCGTCCGGTCCTCGGCTCGGTGAAGTCGATGATCGGCCACGCCATGCCGGCCGCCGGGGTCGCGGGCCTGGTCAAGGCCGCCCTCGCCCTCCATCACGGCACCCTCCTGCCCACCCTCCACTGCGAGGACCCGCATCCCGCCCTGGCCGCCACCCGCTTCCGCACCCTGGCGCGCTCCCGGCCCTGGGAGACCGACGCCCGGCAGCCGGTCCGCCGCGCCGCCGTGAACGCCTTCGGGTTCGGCGGGATCAACGCCCATGTGGTGCTGGAGGAGGCACCGGGCGCCCGCGCGATTCCACGTACGCACTCCGGGCCCGCGTCCGTCCGGGAGCCCGTGCCAACGCCCATGCCCGCACGCGCCACCGCTCCCGCGCGCGTCCCCACTCCGGCTCCCGCGCACGTCCCCGTACCGGCTCCCGCGCGTGCCACGGCTCCCGCTCCGGCGTGTCCCACGGTTCCGGCTCCTGCGCGTCCTACCG
>NZ_CM002285.1:8201698-8206512 GCF_000497445.1 Streptomyces roseochromogenus subsp. oscitans DS 12.976
ATGTGGTGCTGGAGGAGGCACCGGGCGCCCGCGCGATTCCACGTACGCACTCCGGGCCCGCGTCCGTCCGGGAGCCCGTGCCAACGCCCATGCCCGCACGCGCCACCGCTCCCGCGCGCGTCCCCACTCCGGCTCCCGCGCACGTCCCCGTACCGGCTCCCGCGCGTGCCACGGCTCCCGCTCCGGCGTGTCCCACGGTTCCGGCTCCTGCGCGTCCTACCGCTCCCGCGGGCGTCGGCACTCCGGCCCCCACGCGTCCCACCGCTCCCGCGGGCGTCGGCACTCCGGCCCCCACGCGTCCCACCGCTCCCGCACGCGTCTCCACTCCGGCCCCGACGCGTCCCACCGCTCCCGTGCGTGCCCTCGCTCCCGCTCCCGCTCCCGCGCACGTCACCGAGCCCGAGCGGATCCTGCTGCTCGCCGCCGACAGCGTGGGCGGCCTGGCCGCCCTCCTCGACACCGACGACTCGGCCGTGGCGGCCGCAGGGCTCGACCCCGCCCGGTCAAACTCCGACGCCGGTCCCGTCCGGCTCGGGATGGTCGCCCCGACCGCCAAGCGGCTCGCCCTGGCGCGGCGCGCGGTCGCCAAGGGCCGCGCCTGGCAGGGGCGCAGCGATGTGTGGTTCCGGCCGGAGCCACTGCTCGGCCGGGCCGGCGGCGGGCTGGCGTTCGTCTTCCCTGGACTGGAAGGCGACTTCACCCCGCGCACGGACGACATCGCCGCCCACTTCGGCCTGCCCCCGCTGTCCGGCCCGGACGTCCGGGTCGGCGACGTAGGGAGGCACGGCTTCGGGGTCGTCGGTGTGGGCCGCCTGCTGGACCGGGCGCTGCGCCGCATGGGCGTCGTACCGGACGCGGTCGCCGGGCACAGCGTCGGCGAGTGGACGGCCATGGCGGCGGCCGGGCTGTACGCCACAGAACAAGTGGACGCGTTCATGGCCGAGTTCGACCCGGACGCGGTCACTGTCCCCGGTCTCGCCTTCGCGGCCCTCGGCACCTCCGCCGCACAGGTCCGCGCCGTGCTCGCGGAGTCCTGGGCGGACTCCGGGATCGTGCTCTCCCACGACAACGCACCGCGCCAGTCCATGGTCTGCGGACCCGGCACGGCGGTCGAGGAGTTCGTACAGGCCCTGCGTGCCCAGGGGGTGATCTGCCAGGTGCTGCCCTTCCGGTCCGGCTTCCACACGCCGATGCTGGAGCCGTACCTCGCGCCCATCAGGGAGGCCGCCGAACGCTTCCGGCTGCACCCGCCGACCGTGCCGGTGTGGTCGGGTACGACCGCGGCGCCCTTCCCGCGGGCCGAGTCCGCGGTACGCGAGCTGTTCGTACGGCACCTGCTGGAACCGGTCCGCTTCCGCGAGCTGACCGAGGCCCTGTACGACGCCGGTCACCGCGTCTTCGTCCAGGCGGGCCCCGGCCGGCTCACCTCCCTGATCGACGACACCCTCGGCGATCAAGACCACCTGACGGTCGCCGCCAACGCGCCCGAGCGCAGTGGCATGTCCCAACTGCGCCGCGTCGCAACGGCGTTGTGGACGACCGGAGCGCCGACGGTCCCGGCACTGCCACCCCGCACCGGAGCGCCGACGGTTCCGGCACTGCCACCCCGCACCCCAGCAGCCGTACAGTCACACCGCCGCCCAGCCACACCCGTCCGGCTCGACCTCGGCGGCGCCCTCGTCTCCCTGAACGGCCCGCTCCTCGACGCACTCCGCGCGGAACTACGCCAGGGATCGGTCGCCGCGCCTGTCGAGCCCCCGCACCGCCCAGCCGGTCCCGGCCTCGGCGAACCGGCCGGGCCGGGCCTGAGCGAACTGGACGGACTCGCCGTGCGCTCCCCGATCGCCGCCGAATTGACCGCCCTGCTGCGGGACACCGCAGACACGGCGGCACGGCTGATCACCGCAAGCCACCGCCGCACCCCACGGACCGCCGCTCCCCCGCGCACCGGGCCCACCCGCGCCGCGCCCACCCCCGTCGGACCGACCCCGGCCGCCCCCTCCCCCGCCACACCCATCCCCGTCGCCCCGGCCCCGGCCACCACCACCGTCCACGTCTCCCCCCACACCATGCCCCACCTCCTGGACCACTGCTTCTTCCCGCAACGTCCCGGCTGGCCCGATCTGGAGGACCGCTGGCCGGTGGTGCCGGCCACCACGATCGTGCGGCATCTGATGGACGCGGCGGAGGCGGCGGCCCCCGGGCTGCGGGCGGTCGCCGTGCACGAGGCCCGCTTCGACCGCTGGCTCACCGCGACACCCCCCGTCGACGTGCCGGTCACCGTCACCCCGGACCCCGGCCGCCCGGACCGCGTCACCGTCGCCTTCGGCCCCACGGCCCGCGCCACGGTCGAACTCGCCCCGCACCACCCCGAACCGCCCCCGCCCAGCCCGATCCCCGACGCGCCCGAACGCCGCCCCGAGCACACCGCCGCCGAGATCTACCGGGAGCGCTGGATGTTCCACGGCCCCGGATTCCAGGGCCTGACCGACCTCACCGCGCTCGGCGAGCGGCACATCCGGGGTGTGATCACCGCACCCGCCGCGCCGGGCGCCCTGCTGGACAACGTGGGCCAGCTGCTCGGCTACTGGATCATGGCGACCCATACCGAACGGACCGTCGTCTTCCCCGTGCGGATGCGGCACATGCGGTTCCACGGGCCCCACCCGGCCCCCGGCGCCGAGGTCGGCTGCGTCCTGCGGATCACCTCCCTCACCGACACCGTCCTGGAAGCCGACGCGGAACTCAGCGTCGGCGGCCGGGTGTGGGCCGTGATCGACGGCTGGCAGGACCGCCGCTTCGACAACGACCCGGCCACCCGGCCCGTCGAACGCTTCCCCGAGCGCCACACCCTGTCCGAGGCCAGACCCGGCGCCTGGGCGCTGGTGCACGAGCGCTGGCCGGACCTCGCCTCCCGCGAGCTGATCATGCGCAACACGCTCGGCGGCGCCGAACGGACCGAGTACGCCGCACGCCCGCCGCGCGGCCGCCGGCAGTGGCTGCTCGGCCGGATCGCGGCCAAGGACGCCGTACGGCAGTGGCTGTGGCAGCACGGCGAAGGACCCGTCTTCCCGGCCGAACTCCGCGTAGACAACGACGAGTTGGGCCGCCCCCGCGTCACCGGCACGCACGGCCGCGCCCTGCCCCCGCTGGACGTCTCGCTCGCCCACCGCGCCGAGGCGGCCGTCGCGATCGTCCGGCCGCACACCCCGCAGCCAGGCCCCGGCATCGACATCGAGGAGGTCACCGAGCGCGACCCGGCCACGCTCGCCACCGCGCTCGGCCCGGCCGAACTGCGCCTGCTGCACGCCCGGTCGACGGACGGCACCGGCACGGAGGCCGAGTGGTTCACCCGGTTCTGGGCCGCCAAGGAGGCGGTCGCCAAGGCCGAGGGCGTCGGATTCGGCGGCCGGCCACGGGACTTCGCCGTACTGGAGACCACCCCGGACGGCAGTCGGCTCCTGGTCTCCGGCCGCCTGGAACGCGTCTACACCGTGTACTGCGCCCCGGTGACCAATCCGCCAGCCCTGCCGGACCGCACCTACGTCGTGGCGTGGACGACCGGCCCCGGAGCCGAGGACGGACCAGCCGACGACAGACGAGCCGACGACCCGCACCCCCACGAAGCAGCCGAGGAGTCCCCCCGATGAACCCCACCCAGCCGGCCCCGGCGCAGCCCACCGTCAACGCCGTGCTCGCCGATGTCACCGACATGCTCCGCACGGTGCTGGCGGAGTACGGTGACGACGACGTGCTGATCGGCATGTCCACCACCTTCAACCGCGACCTGGAACTGGAGAGCATCGACCTCGTCACCCTGGCCGGGCTGCTGGAGGAGCGGTACGGGCAGCGGGTCAACCTCGCCGAGTTCCTCGCCGGCATGGAGTTCGACGAGATCATCGACCTGACGGTCGGCCGGCTCGTGGAGTACGTGGTGTGGAGCCTGAAGACCACGCAGGCGGGCTGAGCCATGGCGATGGTCGACGCCGGCGGCATCCGGCTGCACGTCCAGCGCACGGGCCCGGCCGACGGCCGCGTCCCGCACGCCACGGTCGTCCTGGTGCACGGGCTGCTCACCGACAGCCTGGCCAGCTACTACTTCACCGTCGCGCCCGCCTTCGCCGCGGCCGGACTCGACGTCGTCATGTACGACCTGCGCGGGCACGGCCGCAGCGAGCGCCCGCCGGACGGCTACACCCTCGACCAGAACATCGACGACCTGGAGGCGCTCCTCGACCGGCTGGCGGTCACCGGGCCCGTCCACCTCGTCGGCAACTCCTACGGCGGCACCATCGCCTTCGGTTTCGCCGCCCGCCACCCGGAGCGCACGGCCACGCTGACGCTGATCGAGTCCGAACCAGCGACCGCCGCCTGGGCCGCGAAGCTCGGCCGCATCCTCGACCGGGTCATGACCCAACTCGCCCACAACGAGCCCGACGCCCTCGCCTGGATCATCGCGCACCGGGGCCACAACACCGCCCGGCTGGCCAAGGGCGCGGCCCGGCTCGCCCGCGAGACGACCCTCGGCCGGGACATCCCTGCCAGCCGGGTGCTGACCGAGGAGGCGATCAGGGCCGTACGCTGCCCGGTCCTCGGCGTGTACGGAGGCGAGTCGGACCTCGCCGATCTGGTGCCGGTGGAGCGGGAGTTGCTGACGGACTACCGGGCGGTCGTGCTGCCCGGGCACGAGCACTCGGTGCTGGTGGAGGCGCCGGCCGCCGTCGGCGGGCACATCCTGGACCTGATCCGCGCCGGGGCGGGGGTCGGATGAGCGCCTTCCTCTTCGTCGTGCCGCCGCTGACCGGGCACGTCAA
>NZ_CM002285.1:8206812-8207724 GCF_000497445.1 Streptomyces roseochromogenus subsp. oscitans DS 12.976
GCCGCGCGCGGACACCGGGTGGCCTGGGCGTGCGCGGACCCGGCGCTGGTGCGCCGGCTCGCGGGCGCCGACGCCGAGGTCTTCGGCTGCGCGGGTCCGGTCCCGGGCGCCGAGGGCGTCGTACGACCGCCGGACCTGCGGGGCGCTGAGGCACTGAGGTTTCTGTGGGAGTGGTACCTGCTGCCGCTGGCCGACGCCATGGCACCGGGCGTCCATGCGGCGGCCGAGGTGTTCCGCCCGGACGTGGTCGTGGCCGACCAGCAGGCCTTCGCCGGCGCCCTGGTGGCCGAACGCCTCGGCCTGCCGTGGGCCACTTCGGCCACCACCCCGGCGGAGTTCACCGGCGCCTACGACGGGCTGCCGAAGGTCGCCGCCTGGCTGAGCGATCGCCTGACCGAGCTGCGCGCCCGCATCGGCGACCCGTCCGGCACCGCCGACCCCCGGTACTCGCCGCATCTGCTGCTGGTGTTCAGCACGCCCGAACTCATCGGCCCCCAGGCCCCGTTGGCCCCGCACATTCACTACGTCGGCCCCTCCCTCGCCGACCGCCCGGCCGGCCCCGGCTTCCCCTGGGAACGACTGGACCAGGGCCGGGCGAAGGTCCTGGTGACCCTGGGCACGGCGAACGCCGACGCGGGCGGCCGGTTCCTCGCCGAGTGCCGCACCGCGCTGCGCGAGCGCGCCGACCGGGTGCAGGCGGTGATCGCCGACCCGGGTGGCCTCCTCGCGGCACGGCCCGGCGACAAGGACGTCCTGGTCCTCTCGTCGGTGCCCCAACTCCCCCTGCTGGAAAGGGTGGACGCGGTCATCTGCCACGCCGGGCACAACACCGTGTGCGAGGCGCTGTGGCACGGCGTCCCGCTCGTCGTCGCGCCCATCCGTGACGATCAGCCCGTGGTGGCCGGACAGGTC
>NZ_CM002285.1:8208024-8220477 GCF_000497445.1 Streptomyces roseochromogenus subsp. oscitans DS 12.976
ATCCGCACCGCGTTCCGCGCGGCGGGCGGCGCCCGGGCCGCGGTGGCCCACCTCGAACACCTCGCCGACCTCGCAGCGGAGAGCCGATGAGCGACCACAGTGGCAAGAGGGAGAAGACCGACAAGAGCAGCAAGAGCATCAAGAGTGGCAAGAGTGGCAAGGCGGTGCGCATCGCCGCCCTGCGCCCCGCCTACCAGGACGACCTGGCGACCGGCACGGACCGCTTCTTCGCCGCCCCCCGTCCCGACTGCCCCTGGTGCGGCTCGGCCCGTATCGCCGCACGCCTGCACACCACCGACCTGCTCCAGCACAAGCCCGGCCGCTTCACCCTCGACCGCTGCGCCGACTGCGGCCACACCTTCCAGAACCCTCAACTGACCGGAGAGGGACTGGAGTTCTACTACCGGGACTTCTACGACGGCCTCGGCGAGCAGCGCATGAGCGGCACCTTCGGCGGCCGTGGTGCCATGTACCGGGGCCGCGCCGAGGCGATGCTGCCGCACGACCCCGCCCCGAAGACCTGGCTGGACGTGGGCACCGGCCACGGCCACTTCTGCGCGACCGCCCGGACGGTCCTGCCCGGCACCTCCTTCGACGGGCTCGACTTCACCGACGGCGTCGAACTCGCCGCCCGCGAGGGCCGCGTGGACCACGCCTACCGCGGCGCCTTCCCGGACCTCGCCCCCGAACTCACCGCCCGCTACGACGTGGTGAGCATGTTCCACTACCTGGAGCACAGCACCGAACCGGACCGCGAACTCCGCGCCGCCCACGAGGCCGTACGCCCCGGCGGACACCTCCTCATCGAGGTGCCGGACCCGGAGAGCCGTTACGCCCGGCTGCTCGGCCGCTGGTGGCTGCCCTGGCTCCAGCCGCAGCACCTGCACTTCATGCCGGCCGCCAATCTCCGGCGGCGGCTGACCGAGCTGGGCTTCACGGTGGTCGCCGAGCAGCACGCCGAGGCACACGACCCGGTCGACCTGCTCGCCGCCGTCTGGCTGGCCCTCGACCACACCGCCCCGCGCGAGGACGCCCCCTGGCTGCCCGAACCGCCCGGCGGCCTGCGCCGCGCCGCCCGCACCGCGCTCGTCCTGGCGGGCGTACCCGCGCTGATCACGGCGACGCTCCTCGACCGTTTCGCGATCCGCCCCCTGTCCCACCGCCTCGGCCTGTCCAACGCCTACCGCCTGGTGGCCCGCCGGGAGTGACCGGGGCCCGCAGCACCTCGGCGGCTCACAGCACCTTCGCGCGGATCAGCGCCGACAGCATCAGGGTGCCCGGCAGCAGGGGCACCCAGTCGGTCAGCACCCGGTAGCCGATCACGGTCGCGGTGGCCACCGCCAGGGGGGAGCCGAAGGTGACCAGCGTCCACACCAGTGCCGCGTCGACCGCGAGCCCGCCCGGCGCGGGCACCGCCCCGACGGCCGTACCCGCCGCGAGATAGGCGAGCACGACGTGCGCCCAGGGCAGCTCCAGCCCGAGCGCGGCACCGATACAGGCGAGCGTGGTCCCCTGCAGCAGCGGCATCGCGACAGCGCCGCCCCACAGCGCGGCCACCCGGGCGGGCCGCGTGTGCACCTCCCGCGCATCCGCGAGGGCGGAGCGCAGCAGCCCGGTCACGGGCCGCCGCAACGGTCGTACGACCGTCAGCAGCACGCCCGCGACCGCGAGGGCACCGCCGACGATCGCGGCGAGCGGCACCAGCAGGCGCCCGTCCGGGACCAGCTCGCCGAGGCGCCGCCAGGCCGGCGATGTCGCGAGAAGGACCACCAGCACGACCGTCTTGGCGGAGGACTTCGCCAGCGAGTACAGCCCGATGGACGCGGTCGCACGGTCCAGCGGCACCCCGCGCGCCCGCAGAAAGCGCACGGTGACGGCATGGGCGCCGAATCCGGCGGGGAGCGTGTGGTTGGCGGCACCGGCGGCGAACTGCGAGGCCAGCAGCAGTCCCGGCGGCACCCGGTCGGGCAGGGCGCCCTGCCGTACGCAGGAGGCCGCCACCCAGTTCAGGCAGGTGAAGCCGCCCCCGGCCAGCAGCCACCAGGGATCCGCGGCGACGAGCCGCGAGACCCCCTCGTACACCGCGGGCCGGTTGGCCATCGCCCAGCCGCCGGCCAGCAGCAGCGGAGCCAGGCACAGGGCCAGCCGTACGGACCGGCCCGCCATGAAGGACGCGGGCCGGGGTGAAACCGTTCCCCGCGTGAGCGAGGAGGCCGGAGACAGGGGGAGCGAGGAGAGTGAGGACGGGGACGGTGAGGACACGGGGACGTCGTCCTTCCGCAGCGGGCCCCGCGGCGGGGACCTGGGGGAGGCGGGTCGGGCGAACAGCGAGGAGCCTTCCCCTCCCGCGTGACACCGGGATGTCCGAGAACCGAAGGGCCGAGGGCGGGACGGTGCCGCTGGGCGGACGCGCGCAATCCGCCGTTCACCGCCGACCAGGTAGCCTTCCCTTGGGACGCCCTTTACATGCGGCGCCCGCACGCAAGGACAGCGACAGGGGAGGATCCGGCGGTGCACGTCCAGGAATGGCTCGACTCGGTGCCGGCGGTCGCCGTCTACGCCATGGTGGCCCTGGTGATCGGTCTGGAGAGCCTGGGCATCCCGCTCCCGGGAGAGATCGTCCTGGTCTCGGCGGCGCTGATGTCCTCCCAGCACTCGGACATCAACCCGATCGTCCTCGGCGCGTGTGCGACCGCCGGCGCCGTGGTCGGCGACTCCATCGGCTACGCCATCGGCCGCAAGGGCGGCCGCCCGCTGCTCGCCTGGCTGGGCGGGAAGTTCCCGAGACACTTCAGCGAGGGCCATGTGGCCACCGCCGAGCGGTCCTTCGAGAAGTGGGGCATGTGGGCCGTCTTCTTCGGCCGCTTCGTCGCCCTCCTGCGCATCTTCGCCGGCCCGCTCGCGGGCGTCCTCCACATGCCGTACTGGAAGTTCCTGATCGCCAACGTCCTCGGCGGCATCTGCTGGGCGGGCGGCACCACGGCCGTCATCTACTACGTGGGCGTCGTCGCCGAGGACTGGCTGAAGAAGTTCTCCTACGTCGGCCTCGCGGCCGCGGTCCTGGTCGGCCTGGCCTCCATGCTCCTCGTCAAGCGCAAGGCGAAGAAGGCCCAGCAGCACGACGAACGAGACGCAGAACCAGTCAATGCCGGGGAGTGAGCCAGCCTAAAGGGGCCGATGCACATCCTTGTGCGCCTTCGCCAACTCGGCATACATCGTGCCCTTGAGGGTGACCCCCTGCCGCTCCTCCTCGGAGAGCGGCCGCTTGACCTTCGCCGGCACCCCCGCCACCAACGACCCCGGTGGTACCACCATCCCCTGCGGCACCAACGCCTGCGCGGCGACCAGCGAACCGGCCCCGATCACCGCACCGTTCAGCACAGTCGCCCCCATGCCGACGAGGCAGTCGTCCTCCACGGTCGCCCCGTGCACCACCGCGTTGTGCCCGATGGAAACCCGCTCGCCGATCGAAACCGGAAAACCGGGATCGGCGTGAAGCGTCACGTTGTCCTGCACATTCGCGTTCGCCCCCACGGTGATCGTCTCCACATCACCGCGCACGACCGCCCCGTACCAGACACTCGTCCCGGAGTGGAGCGAAACGTCCCCGATCACAGCGGCCGTGGGCGCGACGAACGCCTCCGGGTCGATCTGCGGCTCATGGCCCCCGATGCCCACGATCAGCGCCTGCTGCGTCATCACCGTCTCCTCGCATCCGTAGGTACCCCGCACGGTACGACACAGGGTGGGGCAAAGATCACAGCAGCCCGCCCTCTCTCCGAAGACAACCGCTGAGTAACGTGACCCCGTGCCGAAGCGCAAGAACACGTTCTCATCCTGGAGGCAGGGCCTCGCCCAGCGCGCCGTTCACGCGGCCTGGGCCTGGGTCCAGTGCACCGGCTCCGTCACCGCCGATCACCCCGGCCGCCTGACCTTCGGCGCGATCGGCGAAGCCACCCGCCTCGCCTTCCCGCTCGGTACGGTCTTCGGCGAGCCCTGGATCCACCTCGGCTCCCACTGCATCATCGGCGAGCAGGTCACGCTGACCGCCGGCCTGATGCCGGACCTGGACCTCGGCCCTGACCCGATCCTGCGCATCGGGGACGGGGTGGTCCTCGGCCGCGGCAGCCATGTCATCGCGGACACGACGGTCACCATCGGCAGCGACTGCTACTTCGGCCCGTACGTCTACGTCACCTCCACCAACCACTCCTACGACGACCCGCACCAGCCGATCGGCAAGCAGTGGCCGCGCATGGAGCCCGTGGAGATAGGCCCCGGCTGCTGGATCGGCACCGGCGCGGTGATTCTGCCGGGCGCGCGGATCGGCCGGAACGTGGTCGTCGCGGCCGGTGCGGTGGTGCGCGGCACGGTGCCCGACCACGCCGTGGTGGCCGGTGCACCCGCCCGGGTCGTGCGGCGCTGGACGCCGAAGGAGGGCTGGCAGCCGCCGTTGCGGACCCCGGCCCCGGTGCCGATCCCGGACGGGATGACCCCGGAGCAGCTGCGCGCGCTGGCCGAACTGGACGAGGACGCAGTGGCCCGCCTCGCGGAACTCGAAACCGAGAGCTGACGAAACCGGGAGCTGATGCGGCCGAGAGCTGCCGCAGCCGGAACGCGAAGCCGGAACTCGCAGCCGAAGGCGAAGCCGCACCCCGAAACCGCCGGCTGACTCCGCCGGACCTCGCAGCCGAAGTCCGGCTCAGCCGGTGGCCAACAGCAGCGTGCCGACCAGTGCGAGCCCCGCACCCGCCGCCTGCACCGCACGCAACCGCTCGCTGAGGAAGCCGCGTGCCGCCAGCGCGGTCACCACCGGATACAGCGAGGCGAGCACGGCCGCGACGGTGACCGGGCCGTGCTGGGCGGCGATCGCATAGGTGCCGTTGGCGGCCACGTCGGCGAGTCCGACGAAGGCCAGTGCGGGCAGCGAGGCCCAGGGGAAGCCGCTCTCCGGAACCGCCCGGCCGTCCCGCCGGACGGAGACGGCGAGCGCGGCCCCGCCGACCGCGACGTTCGTCAGCCGCTGGACGAACAGGGCGAGGAACAGGCCGGTGACACTGGTCGAGGCCTCGGTGATCAGGGCGAAGACCGTGCCGAAGCCCAGTGCCGCGACCAGCGTGAGCAGGATCGTCCGGCGCTGTACGGGCGCGCCGCGCAGCTGCGGACCGCCCGCGAGGACGATGCCGGTGACGGCGACCGCGATGCCCGTGACCTGGAGCAGCCCGGGCCGTTCGCCGAGAACCAGGCCCACGCCGACCGGCACGGCCACACTCAGCGTGGCGAGCGGCGAGACGACCCCCATGGGGCCGAGCGCGAGGGCCTTGTAGAAGGAGAGCAGGGCGACCGGCCCCGCCAGTCCCGCGGCGAACGCGAACCACAGGCGGGGCCCGGCCTCGCTCCACCCGCCGGTCGCGACGACGATCGCGCCCAGCACCGTCGCCGCGATGGCCTGCGAGACGACCACGACGGTCAGCGCGGGCGTACGTCGGGTCAGCAGCCCGCCGCCGAAGTCGGCCAGCCCCCACAGCAGGCTGGTGATCAGGGCGAAGAATGCGGTCACGGCCGGCCTCGCAGTACAGTTTGGTGAATGATCAGGTACACCTCACCGTAGTTCAGCTCAGTGAACTCTGTCATCCCATATATTGAACTCTCCTATTGATGGACGTGACGTGTCGGACCTCGACCTGCTGACCCAGTCCCTGGCCCGCAATGTCAAGCACTGGCGCACAGTGCGCGGCTTCACCCTGGACGTGCTCGCGGCCCGGGCCGGGGTCAGCCGCGGCATGCTCATCCAGATCGAGCAGGCCCGGACGAACCCCAGCCTCGGCACCGTCGTCAAGATCGGCGACGCGCTCGGCGTCAGCATCACCACCCTGCTCGACTACGAGCAGGCCCCCACCGTCCGCGTCGTCCCCGCCGAGCGGGCCGTACGGCTGTGGCACACCGACGCCGGCAGCTACAACCGGCTGCTGGCGGGCACGGAGGCGCCCGGTCCGCTGGAGATGTGGGACTGGCGGCTGATGCCCGGCGAGCAGAGCCCCTCCGAGCCGCACCCGGCGGGCACGGTGGAACTCGTCCACGTCACCGCCGGCGAACTGACCCTCACCGTCGACGGGGTGAAGCACCTCGTGCCGACCGGCGCCAGCGCCACGTTCGAGGCGAGCACCTCGCACACCTACGGCAACGAGGGCGACGTACCGATGGAGATGGTGATGGCCGTCTCGGTGCCGCCCGTGCGCTGAACCGGTCCGCGGCGGGCTGTTAGCGTGCGGCCATGCGCGCACCCATCGGAGACTTCGACACCGCCACCCCGGTCCCGGACTGCCTGGAGGAGCTGACCGCCCCGGTCGCCGACGCTGTACGCCACTGGCAGGGCGCGACCCCCGTGGACCGCATGCTCTACGTCGAGACCGACCCGCAGTGGGCGGACACCGCGATCTTCGTGGAGCACTACGGCCGCGATCTGCTGGAGCGGTCGGCGAACTGTGTGGTGGTCGCGGGCAAGCGGGGCGGTGAGACCACCCTCGCCGCGTGTCTGGTGCTCTCCACCACGCGCGCCGACGTCAACGGCCTCGTGCGCCGCCAACTCGGCGCGCGCAAGGCCTCGTTCGCCTCGATGGAGACGGCGACCGGCGAGACCGGCATGGAGTACGGCGGCATCACCCCGGTCGGGCTCCCCGCCGGCTGGCCGCTGCTGATCGACTCGGCCGTCGTCGATCTGCCCTACGTCCTCGTCGGCAGCGGACGCCGCCGCGGCAAGCTCCTGGTCCCCGGCAAGGCCCTCGCGGAACTACCGGGAGCCGTGGTGCTGGAGGGTCTCGGGGTCGCCTAGGCCCTGCCGTCGAACTCCCTCCCCCTGCCTTAAGGGCGTGGGAGTATCCCCCGCCCGGCGACGCCTGCACGCACCCCCCAGCGGGGGCACCCCCAGCCGCGTTGCCGAATCGCCCACGTGGCGCCGCCACGAGGCCGCTCCGGCGCCTTGCGATGGCACCGGGAGCCATCGCCGCCGCTGGGCCCGTCCTACGGGCGGACGACGGGCGGACGACGGGTGTTTGACGACAGGGCCTGGGCCAGGCCGCCAGATACGGGTCCCGCTCTCCCGCACCGGTGCCGGATCGGCGTGCACCAGGGCCGCCGTCGGCTTCGGTACGGCGTGCAGCAGGGCGTGTGAGGCCTCGACGGCGACCGCGTGCGCCTGCCGTAGCATCGCCTCGCCGTCCATCACCACCGCGAGTTCGGCCCGCAGCCGCTGCCCGATCCACCGCAGCCGCAGCTCACCCACCTCGCGCACGCCCGGCACCGCCCGTTCGGCCCGGCCCGCAAGCGCCCAATCGACGGCGTCCAGCATCCGTCGGAGCACCTACCGCGCCGCGTCCTTCGGCACCAGGAGGATCGCCCTCGTGATCGCCAACCCGGCGGCCGGGTCAGCCGGTTGCCGCCTCAGAGCCGACGCGCCCGCGCTCACCAGCACCGCCAGCGGGGTGGAGCCGTCGGTCCGGGCGTGCAGCGCGTCGGCGACGAGCGCGGCCGAGCCGATCTCGCTGCCCACCCGGATCCGGTACCGGGCTGCCCACTCGTTGCCGACGACCCCGCGGCCGCCGGCAACTGCGCGACCGGGCGCGGATCGAGCAGCCGCCCCACGGCCGCCCACGCCGCGAAGGCCGCCGAGGCGGCGATGGTCAGCACGATCACCAGCCCCGTGAGATCCTCGGCACGCCCGTAGCCGTAGGTGAACCGGAGGGTCGCCGCCCGTCGCCCCGGCCCGAAGGCGATACCGAGAGGCACGGCTGTCAGGGCGTCGGCGGCGTTGTGCGCGGAGTCCCCGAGCAGCGCCACCGACCCGGAGACAGCCACCACGGCCGACCTGCGCCAGCGGCCACCCCGAGCACGCCCAGCGGCACCCACAGCGCCCGCATCCCCGCACCGAGGCCTCCGTCGCCGGGTCCAGAGATGTGATCTACTCGCTCCCGCACGGCCATCTGCGCCGGCTGTGGACCACCACCTCGCCGAACGGCACACCGAAGATCAGTAGGCGGCCGCGGTGCCGAGGTACTGCTCGGCGAAGGCCGCCCCCGCGGCCGGCGAGGTGAACAGCCGCCGCAGCCGTGCCAGTGTCGTACCGGCGCGGAACGGGTCGCCCGACGCGACACCGTGATAGATGTCCGACAGCCACTGCGAGAACTCCTGGTAGTCCCACACCCGCCGCAGACTCGCCGCCGAGTAGCCGTCCAGGCCGCCGCCGTCGCCCCGCGTCACATACGCGGTGAGCGCGTCGCCGAGCAGGAAGGCGTCGTGCAGGGCGAGGTTCATGCCCTTCGCGGCGATGGGCGCGACCAGGTGTCCGGCGTCCCCGGCCAGGAACAGCCGCCCGTGGGTGAGCGGTTCGACGACGTAGTGGTGCATGTCCAGGACGCGTTTCTCGATCAGCCGCCCCTCGGTGAGCGGGGGCGCTCCGGCCGCGGCGAGCCGCTCGCGCAACTCGGTCCAGACCCTGTCATGGGACCAGTTCTCCGGATCGTCGCCGGGCGGGCACTGGAGGTAGAACCGGGTGACCTCGGGGCTGCGGGCCATCTGCCCGGCGAAACCGCGCGGATGGACGCCGAACAGGACGCAGTCCGTCGACGGCGGCACCTCCGCGAGCAGCGCCAGCCAGCCGATGCCGTCGTCCTGCCGCGCGATCAGCCTGCGCTCCACGGGTATCGCGTCCCGCGTCACCCCGCGCGCCCCGTCGCAGCCCGCCACGAAGTCGCAGCGCAGCAGCCGCCGTTCACCCGTCTCCGGGCAGCGGTACGACACCGCCGGCCGGTCCGAGTCCAGATCGTGCAGCGTGACCTCGCGCACGCCGAAGCGGATGTCGCCGCCGCGCACGTCGGCGTACTCCCGCACCAGGTCCGTCACCAGCAACGGCTGCGGGTAGACATAGTGATGGCTGCCCGTCAGATCGGCGTACGGGAAGCGGTACCGTTCGCCGCCGAAGCGGAACTCGCAGGCGCTGTGCAGCTCGGCGCGCTCCCGCAGCCGTGCGGCCAGTCCGCGCCGGCCGAGTTCGCGCACCGCCCATTCCTCGATGACACCGGCCCGCGGCCGCGTCTCGATGAACTGCCTGCTCTCGGTCTCCAGGACCACACAGTCGACGGAGGCGGCCCGCAGGATGTTGCCGACGGTGAGCCCGGCGGGCCCGGCGCCCACGACGACGACCGTACGGCGTTCCTCCGGCGCGGAGCCGGGGCGGGGGGAGGGGGAGATCATAGGGGAGATCACCCCCGCATTATGACGGTGTCCCGTCAGCCGCGTTCGGCCGACGGGACACCGGGGGAGAGAGCGGGGTCAGTGCGCCGGGGCGTCGGTGACCACGACCTCCTCGATGCTGCGCTCGATCGCCTCGGGCTGAGAGGCGGTCGCCTTGGCCCAGAAGTAGATGACGAGCGAGAACACCGCGACGACCAGCATGTCCCACCACAGCGGCAGGTCACCGTTACCGCCGAAGGTGCTCAGGTAGGAGATCACGCCGATGCCCACCAGGTAGGGCGGCAGCCACTGCGCGGCCTTGAAGTCCAGCCGGGGAGCGTCGGGCAGGCCCTTGCGGATCGCGTAGGCGGCGTAGGAACCGAGCAGCACGTAGCCGATCAGGATCGCGCAGCCCAGGCGCCACAGGGTGTCCCAGCCCGACCAGAAGATGATCAGGTTGGCGACCGCGAACGACAGCGGCGAGATGATGTTGCCGAAGGGCAGCTTGTACGGACGGTCGTGGTTCGGGAGCCGGTCCTTGAAGACACCGTAGGCCAGCGGAGCGCCCGCGTACATCAGCACGCTCGCCGAGGTGATGAAGCCGACCAGCGTCTGCCAGCTCGGGAACGGCGCGAAGCAGATCACACCGGTCACGAACGACATCGCCAGGCCGAACCACGGCACACCGCGCGCGTCGGTCTTGGCGAACAGCTTCGGGGCGTAGCCGTTCTTGGCCAGGCCGTAGGAGAGGCGGGAGGTGGCGGTGGTGTAGATCAGGCCGGTGCCACCGGGGGAGATGATCGCGTCGGCGTACAGCACCCAGGCCAGCCAGCCCAGGCCGACCACCGAGGCGAGACCCGCCCAGGGGCCGCTGATGCCGGCGTAGGCCAGGTTCGCCCAGCCCTTCGCGAAGGAGGCGTGCGGCAGGGCGGCGATGAACACGACCTGGAGCAGGACGTAGATCGTGGCGCCGATCGCGACCGAACCGAGCGTCGCGCGCGGCAGGTCACGCTTCGGGTTGCGGCTCTCGCCGGCCAGCTGGATCGCCTGCTCGAAGCCGAGCAGCGCGAAGATGATGCCGCTGGAGCTGATCGCGGTGAGGACGCCCTTGGCGCCGAACGGCGCGAAGCCCTCGGAGGTGAAGTTGTCCGGGTGGAAGTTGCCGATGGCGATGATGAAGATCGCCGCGAGCGGGACCGCGATCTTCCACCAGGTGGCGGCGCTGTTGGTGTGCGCCAGGACACGGACGCCCAGGAAGTTGACCGCGACGAAGACCGCCATGAGCAGGACCGCGACGACGATGCCGCTGGTCGTGAGCGTGCCATCGGTGTTCTGCAGCCCGTCGGCGAAGTGCCAGTGCTTGGCATAGCCGATCATGGCCTCGACCTCGATCGGGGCCACCGTCGCGGCCTGGAGCCAGGAGAACCAGCCGAAGGACATACCGGCCAGGCCGCCGAAGGCGTAGTGCGGGTAGCGGGCGGTACCGCCGGCCACGGGGAACATGCCGCCGAGCTCGGCGTGCACGAGCGCGAGCAGCACGATGGCCACCGCACCGATCACCCACGAGATGATCGCCGCGGGGCCCGCCGCCACGACCGCCTTCTCGGCACCGAAGAGCCAGCCGGACCCGATGATCGAGCCGACGGAGGCCCACATCAGACCGATGAGTCCGACGTCTCGGCGCAGACCACCACCGGTGTCGCTTGTGGCTACCGGTGCAGCCTGGTCGACATTCGCCATGTCAAGTGGCCTCTCAGATCGTAAACGCAGGTTTAACGGGGATGGAGCTGCCATAGGCTAGGGAGGCATTCCGTCGCGGGAAAAGACTGTTAACCAAATTTTGACCTGGGATCTTAGGTGCCTTGGGCGCACAGTCGGTCACCGTCTTGTCACAGCTCAGACGCCTACTCGGAATGTCAATATTCAGCGGCGAATTGTGAGTAGAAGGAAAGATTCGCTGAGCGTCACTCCCTCAGAAGGGGAAATTCGATGGCTGGGCAGCGGTCCATGACCATGTCCACACCCGCCGCCCGGGTCCGCTCGTAGGCGGTCTCGTCCACCACGCCGAGCTGGAACCACACCGCCCGCGCGCCCTTCGCCACGGCCTCGTCGGCCACCGCGCCGGCCAGCTCGCTGTTGACGAAGACGTCGACCACGTCGACGTCGAAGGGGATGTCCGCGAGGGAGGCGTAGCCCCGTTCGCCGTGGACCGTCTCGGCCTTGGGATGCACCGGCACGATCCGCTTGCCGTACCGCTGGAGCACCTGCGCCACCCGGTAGGCGATCCGGTTCTGGTTGGTGGACAGGCCCACCACCGCCCAGGTGTCGCCCAGCTCGTTCAGGATCCTGCGGATCGTCGCTTCGTCGCCGTACAAGGCCGCCTCCTCGGGCTGCGGGGAACTGTCTCCCCGCCAACAGCACCCCGGCGGGTCGGGATTCCCGGCTCCATGACCCCGCCACCATGTCCCGAATCGGCGCAAGGTGCCTGCGTACGGCCGTCCGCCCGCCTACGCTCAGCCCGTGCTGCGCATCCTCGACGCCCGAACCGGTCAGCCCGTCCCCGCCGCGCCCGCCCGCCGTGGCCTGACCCGCATCGAGGCCCGTGCCTCGGGCCTCGACCCGACGGCCCTGCGGGTGCTGCTCACCGCCGACCTGCTCGTCCGCGCCCTGGAACTGGGCGGCACCCCGGTCTGGACGATCCTGACCGCAGCCCACCGCCACGCCGAGCTGCGCGCGGCCGCGACAACCCTGTCCATCCGCCCTTTCGAGGACGGCCACGACCTGGCGTCGGGACTGGGCGAGGCCCAGGCGATCCACGTGACAGCCGAGGGCACGGACGTCCCCGGCGGCGGGCCGGTGGTGCGGGTTGCGCCGGTGGAGTGGACGGGGGAGCCTTCGGGGGGCTGGGGGACGGGGTGGTCTTCGGCGGGGGGCGTGGATACGTCGTCGGGTGCGGCCGGGTCGCCGGGCGGCACCGCGGAGCCCGGCGTTCCGGGCCAGACGGAGCCCGCGTCCGAGCCCGCTCCTGGGCGGCCGTCCGAGTCTGCCCCGGGGCCGGCGTCCGGGTCCGTGTCCCGGCCTGCTCCGGGTCGGGCGTCCGGGTCCGCCGTGGGCGGTGCGTCCGAGTCTGCTCCGGGTCGTGCGTCCGAGCCCGCGTCCCGGCGCGTGCCCGGCCGTACGTCCGAGCCCGCCGCTCACCCCGCCCTCCCGGCCCTGCTCGCCGAT
>NZ_CM002285.1:8221328-8226029 GCF_000497445.1 Streptomyces roseochromogenus subsp. oscitans DS 12.976
GGAGCCCGCTTCGAGACGTACGTCTACGCCGACCGCCTGCTGGCCCTCGATCTCGCCCGCGACCTCGGGAGCCTCGCGTGATCGTGCGGGCGGGCACCGGCCCGCTGCGTCGGCTCGTGGTGCTGCGGCACGCCAAGTCCGCCTGGCCCGAGGGCGTCGAGGACCACGAGAGGCCACTCGCTCCGCGCGGCCTGCGCGATGCCCCGGCCGCCGGACGCGCCCTCGCCGAGGCCGACTGCCTGCCCGACCTCGCCCTGTGCTCCACGGCCGTGCGCGCCCGCCGCACCTGGGAGCTGGCCTCCGCCGAGTGGGGCACGCCGCCGCCGGTGCGCTACGACGAGCGGCTGTACGCGGCCGGCGTACCGGATCTGCTGGAGGTGGTCCGCGAGGCGCCGCCCGAGGTGGAGACGCTGCTGGTGGTCGGGCACAACCCCGGGCTGGAGGAACTGGTCCTGGAGCTGGCGCGGGACGGTCTCGACGACACGCTGGACCGGGTGCGGGCGAAGTTCCCCACGTCCGCGATCGCCGTGCTGTCCTGGCACGGCGCCGGCTGGCCGGCCCTCGGCCCCGGCACGG
Source organism: Streptomyces roseochromogenus subsp. oscitans DS 12.976 (assembly GCF_000497445.1). Classification (NCBI taxonomy): domain Bacteria; kingdom Bacillati; phylum Actinomycetota; class Actinomycetes; order Kitasatosporales; family Streptomycetaceae; genus Streptomyces; species Streptomyces roseochromogenus. The sequence continues at coordinate 8,221,905 of NZ_CM002285.1, forward strand.
CTCTCCTGACCTCGCTGACCGTGCCGCGCGGGAGCAAGAAGTAGCGCCACACGCGCGTACCCCACCGCTGCCGGCACGCGCGCGTACGTCACCGCCACCGGCCTCCGTCCGCATCCGGCACTCCCCGTCACCGCATAGGGTGACGGGATGCAGGACGAGTACCGCACAGTCGCCCACGCGGGCGTGCACGAGATCGAGATCAACCGCTCCCGCTTTCTGTGCGCCCTCGCCCCGGCCGCCACCGAGCAGGAGGCGCAGGACTTCATCGCCTCCGTGCGCAAGGAGCACGCCGACGCCACCCACAACTGCTGGGCGTACGTCATCGGCGCCGACGCCTCCGTGCAGAAGGCCAGCGACGACGGCGAACCGGGCGGCACCGCCGGCGTCCCCATGCTCCAGATGCTGCTGCGCCGTGAGATGCGCTACGTCGTCGCGGTCGTCACCCGCTACTACGGAGGCGTCAAGCTCGGGGCCGGCGGACTCATCCGCGCCTACGGCGGCGCCGTCGGCGAGGCTCTCGACACGCTCGGCACGCTCACCCGGCGCCGCTTCCGGCTCGCCACGGTGACCGTCGACCACCAGCGCGCGGGCAAGCTCCAGAACGACCTGCGCGCCACCGGACGCGAGGTGCGGGACGTCCGCTACGGCGAGGCCGTCACCATCGAGATCGGCCTGCCCGATGCCGACGTGGACGCCTTCCGCGCGTGGCTCGCGGACGCGACGGCGGGCACGGCGGGATTCGAACCGGGCGGAGAAGCCTATGGAGATGCGTGATATACGACCCTAATCGGGCATAAGGCGCGCGGAAGTAGCCGGTCATGACGGGCTGATACGGGAGTAACCGCCCGTGCTGTCAGACCCGGCCGTTAGTCTCGGGGATCATGAGAATCCTGCACACGTCCGACTGGCATCTCGGCCGGGCTTTCCACCGGGTGAACATGCTCGGGGCCCAGGCCGAGTTCATCGGTCACCTCGTCACCACCGTGCGCGAGCGCGAGGTGGACGCGGTGGTCGTGTCGGGCGATGTGTACGACCGCGCGGTGCCCCCGCTCGCCGCGGTCGAGCTGTTCGACGACGCCCTGCACCGCCTCGCCGACCTCGGCGTGCCCACGGTGATGATCTCCGGCAACCACGACTCGGCCCGCCGCCTCGGCGTCGGCGCCGGACTCATCGACCGCGCCGGCATCCACCTGCGCACCGAGCCGTCCGCCGCCGCCACCCCGGTCGTCCTCGGCGACGCCCACGGCGACGTCGCCTTCTACGGTCTGCCGTACCTCGAACCCGCCCTGGTGAAGGACGAGTTCGGGGTCGACAAGGCCGGCCATGAAGCGGTGCTCGGCGCCGCCATGGACCGTATCCGCGCCGACCTCGCCACGCGCGCGCCCGGCACCCGCTCGGTCGTCCTCGCCCACGCCTTCGTCACCGGCGCCCAGGCCAGCGACAGCGAGCGGGACATCACCGCCGGCGGGGTCGCCGCCGTACCGGCCGGGGTCTTCGACGGGGTCGACTATGTGGCGCTCGGCCACCTGCACGGCTGCCAGACCCTCACCGAGCGCGTGCGCTACTCCGGCTCCCCGCTCGCCTACTCCTTCTCCGAGGCCGGCCACCGCAAGAGCACCTGGCTGATCGACCTCGATGCCGACGGCACCGTCTCCGCCGAACGCGTCGACTGCCCGGTGCCCCGCCCGCTGGCCCGCATCAAGGGCACGCTGGACGGCCTCCTCGCCGATCCCGGCCTCGCCCGGCACGAGGACGCCTGGGTCGAAGCCACCCTCACCGACCCGGTCCGCCCCGCCGACCCCATGGCCCGGCTCACCGAGCGCTTCCCGCACACCCTCAGCCTCGTCTTCGCCCCCGAGCGCGCCCCGGACGACCCCTCGGTGTCGTACGCCCGGCGCCTCGCCGGCCGCAGCGACCAGCAGATCGCCCAGGACTTCGTCGCCCATGTGCGCGGCGCCGGGCCCGACGAGCGCGAGACGGCCGTCCTGCGCGAGGCCTTCGACGCCGTGCGCGCCGACGCCGTCGTACGGGAGGTGGCCCGATGAGGCTGCACCGGCTTGACATCACCGCCTTCGGGCCCTTCGGCGGCTCCCGCGGCGTCGACTTCGACGCCCTGTCCGCCGCCGGGCTCTTCCTGCTGCACGGCCCCACCGGCGCCGGAAAGACCTCCGTCCTGGACGCCGTCTGCTACGCCCTGTACGGCTCCGTCCCCGGCGCCCGGCAGAGCGGCCAGGGTATGCACCTGCGCAGCGACCACGCCGAGCCGCGCACCCGCACCGAGGTCCGCCTCGACCTCACCGTCGCCGGACGCCGGCTGGAGATCACCCGGCAGCCGCCGTGGGAGCGGCCCAAACTGCGCGGCACGGGCACGACCGTCGACAAGGCCCAGACCTGGCTGCGGGAGTACGATGCCACGGCCGGCGCCTGGAAGGACCTCAGCCGCTCCCACCAGGAGATCGGCGAGGAGATCACCCAGCTCCTCGGCATGAGCCGCGAGCAGTTCTGCCAGGTCGTGCTGCTGCCCCAGGGCGACTTCGCCCGCTTCCTGCGCGCCGACGCCGAGGCCCGCGGCAAGCTGCTGGGCCGCCTCTTCGACACCCAGCGGTTCGCCGACGCCGAGAAGCGCCTCGCCGAGCGCCGCCGGGCCACCGAGGCACGCGTACGGGAAGGCGACGCGGCGCTGCTCGCCGACGCCCACCGCATGCAGCAGGAAGCCGGCGACGCCATGGAACTGCCCGAGCTGGCGCCCGGCGATCCCGGTCTGGCCGACGCCGTCCTCGGCGCCGCCGCCCTCGCCCGCGCCACCGCCCGCGAGCGCCTCACCATCGCCCACTGCCGCCTGGCCGCCGCCGAGTCCGCGCACACCGAGATCCGGCGCGCCCTGGACGATGTACGCGAACTCGCCCGGCTGCAGAGCCGGTTCACCGAGGCCCGGCAGCGCGCCGAGCAGCTCCAGGAGCGGGCCGGCGCCCACCACGAGGCGCAGCGGCGCATGGAGCGGTCCCGCAAGGCGGAGGCGGTCGCGCCCGCGCTGGAGCTGCGCGAGGCCGCCGAAGAGGAGCACCGCAGGGCCACCACGGCCGAGGCGAGCGTGCGCGGGACGCTCCCCGGCTCCTATGCCGACGCCGGCGCGAGCGGACTGGCCGCAGCCGCCCGCCGGGCCGCCGAGGAACTGGGCGGTCTGGACGCGGCCCGGCGCGCCGAGCAGAAGCTCGTCCGGCTGGCCGAGGAGCGGTCCGGGCTCGACCGCCAGGAGCGCGCCGACGAGGAGGTGCTGCGCGAGGCCGACGCCTGGCTCGACGCGTGGGACGCCACGCGCGCGGCCCTGCAGTCCCGCGTCGACTCCGCCCAGGAGGCCGCCACCCGCGCCGAGCAGCTCGCCGTCCAGCGGGACCCGATGCGCGGGCGGCTCACCGCGGCCCGCACCCGGGACACGCTGGCCGCGGACCTGGAGGACGCACAGCGCCGGGCGCTGGCCTCCGAGCAGCAGGCGCTCGGCTCCCGCGCCCACTGGCTCGACCTCAAGGAACAGCGTCTGAACGGCATTGCCGCCGAGCTGGCCGCCCACCTCACCGACGGCGAGCCCTGCGCCGTCTGCGGAGCCACCGAACACCCCGCACCGGCCCGCAAGGTCGCCGGGCACGTCGACCGTGAGGCCGAGGAGAGGGCCCACAAGGCCTCCCAGCAGGCCGACCGGCAGCACACCGAGGACCAGCGGCGGCTCGGCGTCGTCCGCGAGGCCCTGGCCGCCGCCACCGCCGAAGCCGGCGACACGCCCACCGCGCAACTCGAAGAGACGGCCGCCGAGTTGGAGCAGGAGTACGCCCGCACCCGTCGCGACGCCTCCGTCCTGCACGCCGCCCACGAAGAGCTGCGGCGCGCCGAGCGGGAGCGCGAGCAGCGCCTCGCCGACCGTCAGCAGGCCGCCGTGCGGGCCGCGTCCCGGGGTCACCCGACGCGAGACCCTGGAGCAGGAACAGGGCCGGCTGGAGGAGGAGTTGAGCAGGGCACGCGGCGGCTCGGGCAGCGTGGCCGCGCGTGCCGCGCAGCTGGAGCGGCAGGTGGCGCTGCTCACCGACGCCGCCGACGCCGCGCGCACCGCCGAGGACACCGCGCAGCGCCTGA
>NZ_CM002285.1:8226869-8243560 GCF_000497445.1 Streptomyces roseochromogenus subsp. oscitans DS 12.976
CTCCGCGAGGAGTACGACCGGGTCGCCCGCCTCGCCGCCCTCACCGCGGGCACCTCCGCCGACAACGAACGCAAGATGCGCCTGGAGTCGTATGTGCTCGCGGCCCGGCTGGAGCAGGTCGCCGCCGCCGCGACCGCCCGGCTGCAGCGCATGTCGGCGGGCCGCTACACGCTCGTCCACTCCGACGACCGCACCGGACGCGGCCGCAGCGGCCTCGGGCTGCACGTGGTCGACGCCTGGACCGGACGCGAACGCGACACCGCCACCCTGTCCGGCGGCGAGACCTTCTTCGCCTCCCTCGCGCTCGCCCTCGGCCTCGCGGACGTCGTCACCGACGAGGCCGGCGGCGTCCGCCTCGACACGTTGTTCATCGACGAGGGCTTCGGCAGCCTCGACGACCAGACCCTCGACGAGGTCCTCGACGTCCTCGACTCCCTGCGCGAGCGCGACCGCAGCGTCGGCATCGTCAGCCACGTCCCCGACCTGCGCCGCCGGATCCACGCCCAGCTGGAGGTCGTCAAGGGCAGAGCGGGCTCGACGCTGCGGCAGCGGGGCGTCTGACGGGTCAGCGGCCCAGCGCGCGCCGGGGCAGGGGAGAGGAGTACACGACGCTGGTGGTCACGGAGCCCAGCGCGCCGATCCTCCCGGAGATCTCCTCCAGATGCGCCATGGACCGCGCGGCGACCTTGATGACGAAGCAGTCGTCGCCCGTCACATGGTGCGCCTCCAGGATCTCGGGCGTCGCGGCCACCAGGTCGTGGAACGGCTTGTAGTTGCCGTTCGGATACCGCAGCCGTACGAACGCCAGGATCGGCAGCCCGAGCCGCTCGGGGTCGACGACCGCCGCGTACCCCTGGATCACGCCGGCCTCCTCCAGCCGCCGGACCCGCTCGGTGACGGCGCTCGGTGACATGGAGACGGCGCGCGCCAGCTCTGCGTAGCTGGCCCGGCCCTCCCGCTGGAGGACTTCCAGAATGCGCCAGTCGGTAGCGTCCGGGGAATACACGGTCATCCCGGATGGATAGCAGGGAATTCCCGGCTCGGGCAAGGACGACACCGTGGATTCTCACTTCAGGGAGCCGACCGCGAGCCGTAGATTTCCAGTCATGATCACCAAGACCACCCAGACCTCTGTGAATCCCGTCCTGCGGGTCGCCCCCGCCGCTCCCGCCGAGGCCGCCGCCTACTTCCGGGCGAGCCTGGCCTTCCACGCCGACGTCTCCGACGTGGCCGCCGCGCTCGCGGCCGGCGGCGACCCCGGCTTCGCCGTCGTCGACACACGCTCGACCGAGTCCTGGGACCAGGGCCACATCCCGGGCGCCGTCCACCTGCCCACCGCGCTCGTCCCCGGGCAGGCCGAGCAGCTCCTGGACAAGTCCGTGCCGGTGGTGACGTACTGCTGGGGCCCCGGCTGCAACGGCGCCACCCGCGCCGCACTCGCCCTTGCCGAACTCGGCTACCAGGTCAAGGAGATGCTCGGCGGCTTCGAGTACTGGGCCCGCGAGGGCTTCGCCTACGAGACCTGGCAGGGCCCCGGCCGCCGCGACGCCGACCCGCTGACCGCGCTCGTCGAAGGCGAGTGCGGCTGCTGACGAACGCCGTGTAGGTTCTCTGCCCATGGCTCGATACGCGGATCCAGGCGCGCTGGAGTGGGTGGAATCGGGCGGCGGCCCGCTGATAGCCGTCCCGGAGACGGTGCTGCCGTTCTGGGCGGGCGCCGACAGCGAGGACCTCGACACCGACTACGACCGGGCGTGCGAGGTCGACGGGTACGTCGGCCTGCTGCCCGTCGGCGACAGCGCGGCCCTGGTGTTCGGCGACGAACCCGCCTCCACCTCGTTCCTGCCGGACCACGCCACCTTCGTACGGTGGTCCGCCGCGAACTCCGAGGCGGAACTGCTCGCCACCGTCCCTGCCGCCCTCGAGGCGGCGGTGTGGGGGAGCGAGGTGCACTGGCGGGTGCCCGGCCCGGTGCTGCTGTTCGACTCGGCCTGGCCCGGCCAGGCCGCCGACCGCACCGAACACCTCCGGGTGTCGCTGGAGGCGGGCACATACGCGGTGCGGGCCGCGTATGTGCAGCCGGGGCCGGAGACCTGGGTCGGGCTGGTACGGCTCACCCGGCTCGCGCACTGACCCGGCGCGTCTTCCGACGTCACACGGCCTGACGCACTCCGTCGAAGGCGATCTCCAGGTGCCGGGGGCCGCGCAGCACCGCGTTCTGCCGGTACGGTGGCGGATCCGCCACCAGGCGGGGATTCTCCAGCCGCCGGGCCAGCTCGGACAGCGCGATCTGGGTCTCCAGCCGGGCCAGCGGAGCGCCGAAGCAGCTGTGGATGCCGCTGCCGAAACCGAGGTGCTGGATGTCCTCGCGATCCGGGTCGAAGCGCTCGGGGTCCTGGAAACGCTCGGGGTCGCGGTTGCCCGCGGCCAGCATCAGCCAGATACGCGAGCCCTTGGGGATGGTCACCCCGCGTACCTCGATGTCGGCGATACACGTGCGCTGCGGCACGATCTGCACCGGCGGCTCGTAGCGCAGCAGCTCCTCCACGATCTTCACCGACAGGCCAGGATCGTTGCGCAGCCGCTCCAGGAACTCCGGATGGCGCAGCAGCGTGAGCATGCCGTTGGTGATGAGGTTGACGGTCGTCTCATGGCCCGCGATGAGGAGCAGCACCGCCGTGCTGAGTACCTCCATCGTCGTCATGGCGCCGTCCGGACCGTGACTGTTCACCAGGTCGGAGAGCATGTCGTCGCGAGGTTCCCTGGCGCGCTGGTCCACCAACCCGTTCAGGTACATGCCGAGCTGCAACCGTGCCTCCTGCGCGGTTCGCTGGGATTCGGCGCTCGTACGGGCGTCGGGGTCCAGACCGGCGACGATCGGGTCGACCCAGGCACGGAAGCGGGGCTCGTCCTCACGCGGTACGCCGAGCAGCCGGCAGATCACGGTCACCGGGAAGGGGTACGCGAACTGGTCGACCAGGTCGATCTGCCGCGCGTCCCCGAAGCCGTCGATCAGCCCGGTGACGATCTCCCCCAGCTCGCCCCGCATGTTCTCGATCCGGCGCGGCCTGTGCGGCGGCCCGAAGGAGCTGTTGGCGATCCTCCGCAGCCGGTCGTGCTCCGGCGGGTCGAGCCGGATGAAGCTCGGAGGCAGCCCCGTCGCCTCCGGCCCGGACAGCTCGTCGTCCCCGGCGGCGGCCAGATTGGCGGCGTCGGAGCTGATCCGCGGATCGTGCAGCAGCGCCTCGATGTCCCAGTACGAGCTGAGGACGTACGGGCCGCCCTCCTCCTCGTGCAGGACCGGATTCTTGCGCAACTCCTCGTACAGCGGGTACGGGTTGGCACGGTTGGCGAAGTCGGTGATCTGCTGGAACAGCGGGGCTTGCGTCATGACAGGTCCTCGGGGCGTCGGGGCGTCGGGGCCGGGCGGCGATCAGTGCCGCGCCGGGTGGAAGACCAGCTGTTGGTCGGCCGGTGAGTAACCGGTGAGGGTCACGGTCGGGCCGTGGGTCGGCAGGGACGGGTCGGGGAAGTCCGCTGCTACCGGCTGCCGGCCCTCGGGACGCCGGTCCATCGTCGGGAACTCCACCGGGAACGGCGCGCCCCGTTCGATCTGCCGCGCGTAGAACTCCAGCCACCGGGCGTTGTCGAAGCTCACGGCGGCGATGACGCGTCCCTGGTAGCCGTACACGCCGACGAACCGGCGTTCGGCCAGTGCACCCTGCGTGATCATGAGCTGGTCACCCATGGGCGGCACCCCGACCGACTTGATGTTCACACCGAACATCGACGACCAGAAGGCGGGCATCCACAGATGCGGGCGCCGGTCGGCGCCGTGGCAGATCATGTTGTGCGCGGCCGTCTCCGCCTGGGCGACGGCGTTGCCCCAGTGCTCCAGCGAGAGGAACTGATAGCCGAACAGCGCGTGCGGGGAGCGCGCGACATCGCCCGCGACGAACACGTCGTCGGTGACGATGCCCCGGAAGTCGAAGGCACGGCAGCCCGCGTCACAGGCGATGCCCCGAGGCCCGGCACCCAGCCCCGACCCGGTCAGCCAGTCGGTGTTGCGCACCGAGCCCAGCGAGACCACGACCACGTCCGCTTCGACGACACTCTCGTCGGACAGATGGACGGCACGCACCCTGCCGACCGAGTCGCCCTCCAGCGAGGTCACGGTGACATGGGTGCGCAGATCCACGCCGTTCTCGGTCTGCAGATCGGCGGCGACCGCGCCGATCACGCCGCCGAGCGCGCCCACCAGCGGCGCACCCGCACGCTCCGCCACGGTCACGGGGATGCCCGTCTCCCGGCATGCCGAGGCGACCTCCGAACCGGCGAACCCGGCGCCGATCACGAACACCCGGCGCGGCCCCGCCTTCAACCGCTGGTACAGATCGGCCGCGTCGTCCCGTGTGCGCAGCAGGCAGACGCCGTCCAGCCGGCCCTCGTCCGCCTTCAGCCAGGGCCGGGCGCGCACCCCGGTCGCGATGAGCAGCCGGTCGTACTCCACCTCGTCCCCGTCGGCCAGCTTGACCCGTTTGGCCGACAGATCCAGACCGGTCGCCGCGACGCCGAGCCGCCACTTGGCGTCGATCTCCCGGCGGTGCGGCAGCTCGGTCCGGTGCGGGGACGCCTTGCCCAGCAGGACCGACTTGGACAGCGGCGGCCGGTCGTACGGCTCGTACGGCTCGTCACCGATCAGGGTCAGCTCACCGGCGAAACCCTCCGCACGCAAGGTCTCGGCGGCCCGCAGTCCCGCCAGCGAGGCGCCGACGATCACGATCCGGCCCTCGCGCCTGAGCCAGTCGACATAGTCAGCGGGCATCGCGCGCCTCCTGGGCGGAGCCGGTGCTCTGCTCACCCGCGCCGTCCAGGCCGTCCGCCGTGATCGCCTGCACCGGGCAGGCCGCGACGGCTCGGGCCAGCCGTTCGCGCTGTTCCTCGGGTGCGTGCGGGTTGTAGACCAGTGACTCCTCGCCGTGCATGGCGAAGACGTCGGGAGCGAGGAACGCGCACTGGGCGTACCCCTGACACTTGTTGAGATCGACGACGAGCCGCATCGACGCTCCGCCCTTCCGGTGGCAGGTCCGGCGCGCACCGGTCTTTCGCACGGCACGCCCGGACGGCGGTCATGTCCCGTTTGCCAGCATGAGCGCGACGGAGCAACATCGCCCGTCGGGAAACCCCCGTTCGGGCCGCAAGTCGGCCGGTGCACGGGCGCGCGGGCGCTACGGCGATGCGTCCGTCACGGGTTCGCCGCGGTGCGGGACCGGGCGCCTCCGGTCGCCCGGATGATGTGGACACTCAGCAGCAGCGACCAGGCGGGGAAGACCAGCTCCGCCCAGGGCACCTCGGACGCGGCGAAGAGCAGCGTGAGGGCGGTCAGCAGCCCCAGGACCGACAGCCGGCGAGGCAGGATGCCGAGGCGGTGGCCGATCACCGACATGGAGCAGGCGAAGACGGCCGCCATCCGCGTGGCGTACTCCGTCATCAGCGTGTACGCGAAATGCCGGCCGAAGTCCCAGGAGGACAGTGCGGGCGTCGCACCGGCGGGATGGGTGACCGCGAGGACGGCACCGGCGGCCGCGGCGGCGCCGAACAGGGTGGCGGTGAAGACGAGTCCGCTGCCGAGGAAGACGGTGGCCAGGAACTTGTCCTCGCCGGCACCGATGTGCGCCCGCACCGCGCCGACGAACCACAGGAAGAAGACGCCGGCGAACGGCACAAGCGCGAGGGCGGCACGCACCGCGCCACGGCGCCCGGAATCGGTGAACCCCTGAGCGGTGACCGACTCCGCCCCCTCGGGAATGCCCAGCCGCATCAGGACGATCGCCGCCGCCAGCAACAGCGCGAACACGACTCCCGCCAGCCCGGCGGCCCTCGGCGTCTCCAGCACCCGCTGCGCCTGCTGCTGCATGCCACCCCGCCTCCTCCACATCGCCTCGGCCACCAGCTAGCCGCCGCCTGGCCGGTTACGCCACCGGGGGACGGCCGTAAGGCCGAGCGACCGGTGGCACGGCCACGGGGCGACGTGAGTCCCCGGGCTCCGGACTCACCCGGACGGCGGGGTCCTGGCCCACAGGAACAGACTCCTCCCGGAGGACGCCCCGCCGTCCGTCGCGGATTCAGCGCGGGTTTCCACCCGATCGACCTCCAGCCCGGCCAGCCGGGCGTATCGGCGGACGTCCTCGCGCAGGCAGCGCAGGGGACGGTACGTCAGGTCGAGGAACCGCACGTCCTGGGTGCCCTGGGACTCCGGCACCGCGACCAGAACGGTGCCGCCCGGCACGGTGCGGGCCGCGAGCCGTCGCAGACCTTCCACGAAGCGGGGTTCGGGCAGGTTGACGAGGCAGAACAGACACACCACGGCGTCGTACACGCCGAGGTCGGCGTCGTCGCAGTAGAGGTCGGCCAGGACGAAACGCGCCTGGGGCACCTGGCGTCGCGCATGGGCCAGCATGACCTCGGAGACGTCGACGCCCGTGACGTCCAGCCCCTTGGCGCACAGCTGCTCCGTGGTGGGACGACCCGTCGCGCACCCCACGTCCAGGACCCGGGAGCCGCGGGCGAGGCGGCGCGACAGCTCCTCGACGGCGTCGATCTGGGCCTGCTTCCGGTCGGCGAAGGCGTGCTCGTACTCCATGCCGAGACTGTCGAAGAGGCGCGCCATGTCGGCGCCTTCCGGTGAGATCACCACAGGACCGGAAGCCTCTCGGGGACCCGCTTGATGTTGCCCGTGCGCCAGACCAACTGGTCGACGGGCAGCGCGAGACGCAGCCGCGGGAGGCGTGCGAGGAGGACGGTGAGGGCTTCCGCGGCATGGACACGGGAGATCGTCGACGCAGGGCAGAAGTGGCTTCCCGCCCCGAACGACAGGTGCGCGTTGGGCGAGCGGTCGAGGTCGAACCGCTCGGCGTCCGGGAACTGTTCGGGGTCGAAGTTCGCGCCTTCCACGCAGACCAGCACCAGCTCTCCGGCTCGCACCAGGACCTCGCCGACCTGAACGTCGGCGCGGGCGATCCGGGGCAGTCCGTCGCCGATCGACAGCGTGCACCGCAGCAGCTCCTCCACGGCGCGTGGCATCGCCTCGGGCCGCTCACGCAGTCGGTCCATGGCCTCCGGGTGCCGGATCAGTGTCAGTACGGCGTGCAGCAGGAACACATAGGTGCTCATGGCGCCGGCACCGAAGAGCGACGTGACCGTGGCGGCGAGCATTTCGTCCGTCAGGTCTCCGCCGTCGCGCTCCGGGTCGTCGCGCAGCTCGCACAGCCGCCGGATCAGGCCCCGCTGGGCGGCACGGTCGTCGCGCACGTGCCGCAGTACGAAGGCGTAGTCCTTGTCCCAGTTGGCGGTGCAGCCGTCGTACACGACGGGGCTGGTGACGAAGCCGAGGTCCAGGCCGGACATCAGCCGCAGTCCGTCCTCGTACGGCAGACCGAGTACCTCGCAGACCAGGGCGGCGGAGTACGGTTCGGCGAACCGCTGCCGCAGATCGACCGGTGGCCCCTCCTCGACCATGGCGTCAACCAGTTCGTGCGCCCGCGCGGCCATCCACTCCGCGGACGCCGGCCCGGACCGGGGCCCGAAGGCGCGCAGCACCTCCTGGTGGAGCCCGGCACTGTTGACGTTGCCCATGGTGTTGACGACCTCCGGGGGAATCGTCAGGGCGTACTGGCGCGGTACATCGGGAGCCGCCGTTTCGCGCAGGCTGAAGCGTTCGTCTTCCAGGACCTGCCGGGCCAGCTCGTAGCTGGTGACCAGCCAGGCGTCGTCGCCGGTGAGGGTCCGGATCCGCGCGACGGGGCTCTCCGCGCGCAGCCGGGCGCACTCGGCGGGCACGACGTCGCCGCGCCGCGACAGCGGCCACTCGACACCGGCGTAAGGGGGCACGGGGGCGGGGGCTTCGGTGGAGGTGGATGCCATGGCAATCTGCTTTCCTGAGTCGCGGCACGCAACGATGGCGTAGCCCTGGTTGTCGGCCGGGCGCAGCGCCATCCGGCGCTCTCCGAACAGCAGTCGGCCCAGCGCGAGGACGGTGTGGTAGCAGTGGACGGACGAGGCGACACCCAGGATGCGGGGGGTGTCGACGAAGAACGGCAACTCGGCGTCGACGTACGCGAGCGCCGCCTCCACCTGAGCGGGGGTGGGCAGGTCGTCCGGCTTCAGCCGCTTGGCGAGGAACTGGTACGCCATGGCGTCCCGGACCGACCGTAACTCCACGTCGGTGCGCAGAGCCGCCCGTGTCCGCGCCCGCACCTCCCGGTAGGAGGGGTGGTCGAGGAACGCGGACAGCGGCCGCGCCCTTACGCGTTCTGCGGCTGCGCCGATGTCTTCGAGAGCGCCGTCGATGCGCCGCCGCACGCCGCGCAGTTGCTTGGCCACGCTCTTGCGCGCGGCGACACGCTCATAGCCGAGGGCTTCGAGCATCGCCTCCAAGGCGATGTCGGCGTGTACCACGTCCACGGCGGCGAAGCGCTCCACCGCCCACGCCATCGCATTGGCCAGATTTCTGCGGCTGAAGTAACTGTTGCCCGTGCTCACCCCGAACAGCGCGTGATCCCCACGCTGCAGGATGCGTTCGCTGCTCGCCCCGAACGGGAGGACCCGCACTCGATGATCTTCCAGGACCTGCGGTTCACTGTGGGCCATCGTCACTCCCCTCGCATGCCTATGTACGAATGCGCATCACTACATGCCCACGTAGAGTGATCATAATGTCGCAAACACCTCGAAAGTGTGACTCTGGGTAATCATCGCCGAGGTCGCGCGCCCCTCACGCACTCCGGCTCATCCCACGGCACCGTTCGCGCGTGCCGACATCCGTGGCCGCGCCGGGCGGCAGGCGGGACCGCGCCCTCGCCCCCCAATTCGCTCGCGCGGCGCTCCGCACGCCCCCTAGGGTGATCCGCCATGGCTTCCCCTGTGCGCTCCGTTCCGGAAGACCTGCGACGTGACCCGCTGCCCCTGCGCGGTCGTACCGCTCTCGTGACCGGTGCGAGTCGGCGTGCCGGGATCGGGCATGCCGTGGCCAGGCGGCTGGCGGCGTACGGGGCGAGCGTGTATCTGCATCACCATGTGGCGCACGACCAGGCCATGCCGTGGGGTGCCGACAGCATCGAGGCGGTCGTCGGTTCTGTGCGTGAGGTGGCGGGGGATCCCGGGGCGCGGGTCGTCGCGGGCCCCGGGGATCTGGCCGATGCGGCCGAACCTGTACGGCTGATCGACGCCGTCGTCGGCGAGTTCGGCCGACTGGACATTCTCGTCGCCAATCACGCCCTCAGCGGCTCGGACGGCACCCTGGACGAGATCGACGCCGCGATGCTCGACGCGCACTGGGCGGTCGACACCCGCTCCGTCCTGCTGCTGGTGCAGGCGTACGCCCGTGCGCGCGCCGCACCGCCCGACGGCGTCCCAGGCGGGCGTGTGGTGCTGATGACCTCCGGGCAGGACATCGCAGGCGGTATGCCGGGCGAGATCGCCTATGCCCTTCAGAAGGGCGCCCTCGCCTCGATCACCCGATCCCTGGCCGGCGCGCTCGCCGAGCACGGCATCACGGTGAACGCGGTCAACCCCGGCCCGGTGGACACCGGTTACGCGACCGGCGAGGTCCACGCGGCTGTGGCCGAGCGGTTCCCCGGCGGGCGCTGGGGCCTCCCCGACGATCCGGCCCGCCTCGTCGCCTGGCTGGCGACGGACGAGGCCGGGTGGATCACCGGGGAGGTCATCAACTCGGAAGGCGGCTTCCGGCGTTGAGGCCTGGGACCCTCTGGGTCGTCTGAGGGTTTCTGGGCCCCTCGGGGCGCCGGGGACGCCTGGCCGTCAGAGCTGGGACAGTTCGTCCACAAGGTCGTCCAGGCCCAGCGAGCCCTGGGACAGGGCCGCCATGTGCCAGGCCTTCAGGTCGAAGTCGTCGCCGTGTCGCTTGCGGGCGTTCTCGCGGCCCAGCAGCCAGGCCCGCTCGCCGAGCTTGTAGCCGATCGCCTGGCCCGGAATCGTCAGGTACCGGGTGAGCTCGCTCTCCACGAAGTCCGCCGGCCGGCTGCTGTGCGAGCCGAAGAACTCCTGCGCCAGCTCCGGCGTCCACCGTTCACCGGGGTGGAACGGCGAGTCGGCGGGAATCTCCAGCTCCAGATGCATGCCGATGTCCACGATCACCCGCGCCGCCCGCATCATCTGCGCGTCCAGATAGCCGAGCCGCTCCTCGGGGTTCGTGAGGTAGCCCAGCTCGTCCATCAGCCGCTCCGCGTACAGCGCCCAGCCCTCGGCGTTGGCGCTGACCCCGCCGATCGTCGCCTGGTAGCGGGAGAGGTCCTCGGCCACGTGCGCCCACTGCGCGAGCTGCAGATGATGCCCGGGCACGCCCTCGTGGTACCAGGTCGAGACGAGGTCGTACACCGGGAACCGCGTCTGGCCCATCGTCGGCAGCCAGGTGCGGCCCGGGCGGGAGAAATCCTCCGACGGTGCCGTGTAGTAGGGGGCCGCGGCACCGCCGGGCGGCGCGATGCACGACTCCACCTTCCGCACCCGCTCGGCGAGTTCGAAGTGCGTGCCGTCCAGGTCCTCGATGGCCTTGTCCATCAGGCCCTGCAGCCACTCCCGGACCTCTTCCACGCCCTCGATGTGCCGGCCGTGCTCGTCGAGGTGCGCGAGCGCCACCCAGGGGGTCTCGGCGCCGGGCAGGATCTTCTCCGCCTCCAGCTTCATCTCGCCGAGGATCCGGTGGAACTCCGCCCAGCCGTACGCGTACGCCTCGTCCAGGTCCAGATCGGTGCCGTTGAAGTAGCGGGACCAGCGCGCGTACCGCTCGCGGCCCACCGTGTTCGGGGCACCCTCGATCGCCGGCGCGTACACGTCCCTAAGCCAGTCCCGCAGCTCCACCAGCGCGCCGGTCGCAGCGCCGGCCGCCTCGTCCAGCTCTGCGCGCAGCGCCTCGGGACCCGCGGCGGCGAAGTCCTCGTACCAGCCGCGGCCCTGGCCGTCTGTGTCCGTCCACTCGGTGAGCTGCTGGATGTACGTCGCCGTCGGGCGCGGTGCCGCGAACAGCTTGCGGTCCAGGCCCAGTTGCAGCGATGCACGGTAGCCCGCGAGCGCGCCCGGCACCGCGCGCAGCCGCTCCGCGATCGCCGCCCAGTCCTCGTCCGTCTGCGCCGGCGTGACCGTGAAGATGTCCCGCACCGAGTGGCCCGGCGTGCTCATGTTGCCGACCGCGCGCAGGTGCTCGTCCGCGTCGTACACGGCGAGTTCGGCGGTCAGCCGCTCCCGCAGCAGCCGCCCGCAGCGCCGCTCCACGTCACTGTCCGCACCCGGCTGCCGCTCCGCCTCGTCCAGCTTCGCGAGGGTGGCCCGGGCCAGCTCCGCGAGGGCCGCCTGGCCCGTGGGCGAATAGTCGGGCAGCCGGCTCGAACTCTCCTTCACACCGAGGTAGGTACCGGTGACCGGGTCGAGGGCGATGAGGTCGTCCACGTACGCGTCGGCGACCTGACGGGGCAGCGGGCTCTTCGTCTCAGGCATGCGGCCCATCCTCGTACGACAACGATCTCCGCGTCACCCGCGTTCGGGGGGATTCAGCTCTGGGCGTGGCCGGGAGGCAGCAGTGGACCGCACTCCCACTGCTGGAAGATCAACCGGGTCTCGACCCGTGCCACCTCGCGCTGCGCGGTGAACTCGTCGAGCACCAGCCGCTGCAGATCGGCCATGTCCGCGACGGCGACATGCACGAGATAGTCGTCCGGCCCGGTCAGATGGAACACCGTCCGGGCCTCCGGCAGCGCCCGGATCCGCTCGACGAACGGGCCGACCAGCTCCCGCCGGTGCGGCCTGACCTGCACCAGCAGCAGCGCCTGCAGCCCGCGCCCCAGCTTGGCCGGATCCAGCCGCAGCTGATGGCCGAGGATCACGCCCGAGCGGCGCAGCCGGGTCACCCGGTCCAGACACGTCGACGGCGCCACACCCACCTGTTCGGCGAGGTCGCGGTAGGTGATCCGGGCGTCGTTCTGCAGCAGCCGCAGCAGATGAAGATCAACCGGATCCAGTGCGACAGATTCGGCCATGGCTCGAACGTAGCACGGTGTTCGATTCCGGTGAATCGTTCACTGTTCACTCTTCCGCCCATGGACACAGCGACCACCGGTGCCTACGACGGCGTACGCACCGCAACGAGAGCCCTGGCCACCGAGGCCGTGCACGCCGGCCGCGACGACCTCGCCCGCCAGGGCCTGCACGCCCCGCCGATCGACCTGTCCACCACCTACCCCTCCTACGACAGCCGCGCCGAGGCCGCCCGTATCGACGCCTTCGCCACCGACGGCGCCGACCCGGTGGGACCGCCTGTCTACGGCCGTCTCGGCAACCCGACCGTCGCCCGCTTCGAGACCGCCCTGGCCCGCCTGGAGGGCACCGAGTCCGCGGTCGCCTTCGCCAGCGGCATGGCGGCGCTCAGTGCCGTCCTGCTCGCCCGCGCCGCGACGGGCCTGCGCCATGTCGTCGCCGTGCGGCCCCTGTACGGCTGCAGCGACCATCTGCTCACCGCCGGGCTGCTCGGCACCGAGGTCACCTGGACCGACCCGGCCGGCATCGCCGACGCGGTGCGCCCGGACACCGGCCTGGTGATGGTCGAGTCCCCCGCCAACCCGACCCTCGCCGAGCTGGACCTGCGGGCCATCGCCCACGCCTGCGGCGCGGTACCGCTGCTCGCCGACAACACCTTCGCCACACCCGTGCTGCAACGCCCGGCCGAGCACGGCGCCCGTATGGTGCTGCACAGCGCCACCAAGTACCTCGGCGGGCACGGCGATGCGCTCGCCGGGGTGGTCGCCTGCGACGAGGAGTTCGCGGGCCGGCTCCGCCAGATACGGTTCGCCACCGGCGGTGTGCTGCATCCGCTGGCCGGCTATCTGCTCTTGCGCGGGCTGTCCACCCTGCCGGTGCGGGTGCGGGCGGCCTCCGCGAACGCCGCCGAACTGGTCCGCCGGCTCGCCGCCGACCCGCGCGTGGCCCGCGTCCACTACCCACGGCTCGGCGGCGCGATGATCGCCTTCGAGGTGTACGGCGACCCTCACGAGGTCATCTCCCAGGTCCGGCTCGTCACCCCGGCGGTCAGCCTGGGCAGCGTCGACACGCTCATCCAGCACCCTGCCTCCATCAGCCACCGCATCGTCGACGCCGACGACCGGCGCGGGGCCGGGGTGAGCGATCGGCTGCTGCGGTTGTCGGTGGGGCTGGAGGACGTGGACGATCTCTGGGCCGACCTGGATCAGGCGTTGGGGGAACGTGCCCGGAGGCCGGTACCGCTTCAGGAAGCGGTGCGCTGAGCGGTACCGGTCGACGGTGGGCTGCGCGGAGGGGGCACCGCCGGACGCCGACGTCGTGGCTGAGCGCCGTCGCGGCGGACGCATCTGGGCCGGCGCAGGGTGTGCGGTTCGGCCGGGGCACCGGGCCGTCGCCCCGCGTGGCCGGTGTCAGTCGCGGCGGGCCGGATCGCCGAGCTGGTGTCTGGTGTCGTGCTGCGGCCGGGAAGCGGCCGGTACGACGTCCAGGCGGGCCGTGATCACCAGCGTGCCCTCCTCTATCTGGTAGTCCAGCGGCAGGCCGAGGCCGCGCATCGCGGCGACCATGCCGGTGTTGGAGGCCTGTGTGACGGCGTACACGCTCTCGCAGCGGGCCTCCACGGCCAGAGCCACGAGCCGGCCGAGCAGCTCGCCGCCGATGCCACGCTGCTGCCAGTCGTCCTCGATCAGCAGCGCGACCTCGGTCTCGTCGCCGTCCCACAGCAGATGCCCGAGGCCGACTATGCGGCCGGAGGCGGTCTGCGCGGCCAGGGTGCGGCCGAAACGGGGGCTGAGCAGATGGTTCAGATAGCGGTCCGCGTCGCTGACCGGGCCGTGGTAGCGCAGGCCGAGGGTGCGCGGCGAGCACCGCTCGTGCATCGCCTTCGCCGCGGCCACGTCTGAGGTGTCGACCCGGCGGACCGTGATGTCGTTGCCCTCGGGCAGCGTCAGCACGTCCTTGCCGCGCGGGATGCGCGGACCGAGCCGGTTGTCCAGCTCCACCAGGGCCCGGGCCCTGGCGAACTCGGTGGGCGTGAACGGCAGATACGGCCGCTCCACGGTGAGCACTCCGCCCTCCGGCGCCCGCAGCCGCATCACGGTGTCCTCCAGCACGCCCTCGACCGGCACCGGCTGCGGTCCGCGGTCCCCGCCGACCGGTGTCCCGGGCAGCGAACGGATGGTGCACCGGCCCAGCAACTGGCGCAGCGCCAGCGGCAGTTCGGCGGCGTCCAGCGCGGTGCGCGCGGCCAGGCCGAGCACCCGGGTGGGGGCGTCGACCAGGTCGTGGGCATCGGCCCGCTCGATCCAGGTGGACGTGCCGCCGGCCAGCGAGACCACTCGGCTGATCTCGGCCGCCGCCAGCGCGCCGGGCGCCCGCAGCAGGAACTCGTCCACGGTGCCGTCGGCCAGCGGGTGCGTCTGGAGGCTCAGGATGTCGACGCGCCGCTCGGCCAGCGCCGTGCACAGCGCCGCCAGCGAACCCGGCTCGTCCTTGACCGTCGTCCGCATCCGCCACAGGGCACCGGCGGCCGCCACGTCGTCCGCCGGCTCGCCCGGCTGCTCGGAGGGCCCGGCCGACCGCGTTTCGGCGGACGGCCGGGCGCCGGTATCTTCGGTCGGCGGTGCGTGTCCGTGGCGCCGTGCCCACCACGTGTGGAAGCCGGCGGTCGCGGCCAGCACGAGGGCCGAGATCACCAGCAGAGCGGGGCCGTCGGGGCCGTGCCCGATCAGATTCGCCACTCCGTCGGCGACCGCCACCGCGGTGAACAGGGCGGCGAGCTCCACAAGATCACGCCGCCAATGGTGCACGGGCCGACCGTGTTTCGCCCGGGTCACATCAGACATGTCTGCACTCATGCACCCACTGTGAAGGAAGGGTGTTGCGTGATCACGAACTGTTTGTGACCGATGGGTAAAGCATGCTCCGTCCTTTTTGTGCTCGTTTTCACGGTCTGGTGGGCCCGCATCGTACGGCCCCAGATCGTGGCGTTGCCGTCCTCCGCCGACTTCGGCGCGCAGGGACGGGAAAGGGTCATGGCCTGCAGTGATCGCGTCATACGAAAACCGTAGCCGGGACCACTGACAATCGGTCTGACCTGCGAAAAGGCCCGCAGAGCCCAGGAGTTTCCTACCGGCCGACCCGGCCCGGCTGGAGCGTCTGCGTGAACAGCACCGTGCCGTCGTACTCACGCAGCCGGACCGTCATTTCGCCGCTCTCGCCGTCGATGTCCACCTCGCCGAAGAACTGGTACCCCTCGGCAGGCGACACGTTCGCTGTGGTGGGCGCCTTGACGAACACCCGGTCCGGGCCGAACGTGCCGTCCAGCGCGTTGGCCGGGAAGGCGCCGGCGTTGAGCGGGCCCGAGACGAACTCCCAGAACGGCTCGAAGTCCTTGAACGCGGCCCGCGAGGGGTCGTAGTGCTGGGCGGAGGTGTGGTGCACGTCGGCCGTCAGCCACACCGTGCCGGTGATCCGCCGGTGCTTGATGAAGCGCAGCAGCTCGGCGATCTGCAGCTCGCGGCCGAGCGGGGCGCCCGGGTCGCCCTGCGCCACCGCCTCGAAGTCCGGCTTGCCCTCCACCGGGTCGGGCACGACCAGCCCGAGCGGCATGTCGTTGGCGATCACCTTCCACACCGCACGGGACTTCGCCAGCTCGCGCTTGAGCCACTCCAACTGCTCACGGCCGAGGATGCCCACCGGGTCCGCGGTCTGGTTGTCCGGCGAGTTCGCGTTGCGGTAGGTACGCATGTCGAGCACGAACACGTCGAGCAGCGGGCCGTGGTTGATGACGCGGTAGATGCGGCCGTCCGGGCGCCCGCTGATCGTGGAGATGGGGAAGTACTCGGAGAACGCCTGCCGGGAGCGCGGCGCCAGGTCGTCGAGCCTGGTGCCGGCCGGGTAGGGGGTGCCGGTGCCGATGACCTCGCCTGGGTACCAGTTGTTGCGCACCTCGTGGTCGTCCCACTGGATGATGTTCGGCACCTGGGCGTTGAACCGGCGCAGCGCCGAGTCCAGCAGGTTGTAGCGGAAGTTGCCCCGGTAGTCGTCCAGGGTGACCGCGACGTGCGACTTCTCCTCGGTGGTGACGTTCCGGTAGACACTGCCGTCGGGCAGGCTCGCGGTTGCCGCGATCGGACCGTCGGCGTAGATGTTGTCGCCGCTGCACAGGAAGAAGTCCGGGTCGGCCTTCGCCATGGCGTCGAAGATGCGGTAGCCGCCGATGGACTCGTTGATGCCCCAGCCCTGTCCGGCCAGGTCGCCCGACCACACGAACCGCACATCCCGGCGCCGCTTGACCGGCGCCGTACGGAAGGTGCCGGTCACCGGCTCGCCGGTGCGGCGCGGGTCGTCCGGGTCGGCGAGCAGCACGCGGTAGTGGATCTGCTCGCCGGAGGCCAGGCCGTGCAGCCGGGTGGTGCCGGTGAAGTCCGTGCCGGCGCCCAGCAGGGGACCGTGCCATCGGCGCGGGTTGCGGAACGACTCGGTGGCCGCGGTCTCCACGATCATCCGGGCCGGCCGGTCCGAACGAACCCACACCAGGCCGGAGTCGGTGGTCACGTCACCTGCTTGCACACCCCAGCCGGCCTGGGGGCGCCCGGAGCGGGCGAACGCCGGGGCCGCGCCGAGGCCGCCGGGCAGGGCGA
>NZ_CM002285.1:8243980-8265995 GCF_000497445.1 Streptomyces roseochromogenus subsp. oscitans DS 12.976
GGGAACGAACGGTCTGACATGGCTGCGCCTCCAGGGAAAGGATCCGGCCGGTGTGCCGAGGCAACACCTACTGGGACGCTGCGGCGCGTGCGGAAACCTCAGGTGAACAACGGTCCTTGGGTGCTGCCCGGGCTGCCGCGCCCTGTCTTCTGGGCGCCGTGCGGGCTGCGGCGCCCTGGCTTCGCACGGTCCGCCGGCCGGCCTCTCCGACACGGGGACCGGCCGCCAGGTTCGACCCCCTCAGCGAGCCGGGTCCCGGTGGCGTGCCGGTCGTGTCACGTCCGCGGGCCGGTTCAGCGGCTGCTGCCGTCCAGGATGACCCGGGCGACCAGCGCGGGGTCGTCGTTCATCGGGCAGTGGCCGCAGCCGGGCAGCCGCACCAGCCGGGCGTGCGGGATGAGCTGCTTGGCGCGTACGCCCTGCCGGCGTACGAGGAGCCGGTCCTGCGCGCCCCAGGCCACCGTGACCGGCAGACCGGTCAGATCGTCGGTGAACCGGACGCTGGTGCCCGCCCGCAGTGTCGCGTCGAACCCGGTCGCGCCCGCCAGCGCGAGTGTCTCGGCGACCACGGCTTCCGGCGCACGCCGCGCGGGGCGTGCGTAGATGGTGCTCGTCAGCGCGGTACGGCCGGCCGCGGTGCGCGACAGCCGCTCCACCAGCGGCAGCGGGAGCCGCTGGGCGATGCCCCGCATCGCGAGCAGCACCGCGAAGGCGTACCGGCGTTCGGCGTCCGTCCAGAACCCTGCCGGGGAGAGGGCCGTGACGGACCGCACGAGCTTCTCCCGGCCCAGCTCCAGGGCCAGCAGGCCGCCCAGCGAGTTGCCCGCGATGTGCGGGCGGTCCAGCACCAGCGCCTCGAACAGGGCGCCGAGTACGGAGTTGGTGGTCGGAAGGTCGTAGGCGAGGCCGTCCGGCAGGCCCGGGGACGCGCCGAAGCCCGGCAGGTCGACAGCGATGACGTCGCGCTCGGTGGCGAGGATGTCCACGACCGGGTCCCAGGCCTGCCGGTGATGGCCGATCCCGTGCAGCAGGACCAGCGGTTCCCCGCGTCCCACGCGCGCGTAGGAGACGGTCACGTCCTTCGGACCGTGCGGGGTGGGGACCTTGAAGGAGACGGTGGCGGACATGGGGTGCTCCTCGTCTGGGTGCTGGCCGACGCTGTAGACAGCTTGTCAGCAATTGCTACCTGCCGGTAGCCCCCGATGGGCGTGCGCAGTGCCTTCCCGCGCCGGTCAGCCCGCCCGGCGTACCTCGATGTTGAAGTCCGCGGTCCCGAACCGCCGCATCATGGTGAGCCACAGCGGCAGATACATCTCCACCGTCCGGGCCGCGCGGATGCCGCCCAGGTCCAGCACCCGCTCCGCCGGCCACCCGAACTCCCCGAGCATGGCCGTCACCTGCTCCTTGGCCCCCGCGTCCTCACCGCACACGAACAGGTGGTGCGCGCCCGGCACCCGCCCCGGATCCACCATCACCTGACAGTTGACCGTGTTCAGCGTCTTCACCACGCGCGTGTGCGGGAAGGCCCGCTGGATCTGCTCGCCCACGCTGTCCGACTCCACCGGATCCAGCCGTGGTTCCCCGTCCTCGAAGGCCAGCGGATTGCACACGTCCACCAGGATCTTGCCGTCGAGGTTCTCCGCGCCGGCCGCCCGCAGGGCGTCGAGCGCCACCCGGCCGCTCACCGCGTTGACGACCACTTCGGCCGCCGCGGCCGCCTCCGCGAAGGTGCCCGCGCGGGCCCGCTCCGCCGCGGCCGTGGCCCACTCCAGCGCCACCGGGTTGTCCTTGGTACGAGACCCGAGGGTCACCTCGTGCCCCAACTCCACCAGCCTGCCGCCCAGGGTGCGGCCCACCTCGCCCGTGCCCAGCACCGCATACCGCATCGGCCACCTCCAGGTCACCGGCCGCCGACCCCCGGCGGCCCGCGGTCATTGTGGTCCGGGCCCGCGCCGGACGGGCCGATTCCGGGTGGACACATCCGTCGCGTGTCGGATGGGATGGAGCGGTGACCGCCGACACCGCGACCGACGTCTTCGAACAGCACCGGCCCCTGCTCATGGGCGTCGCCTATCGCATGCTCGGCCGGGTCGCCGATGCCGAGGACGTGGTCCAGGACGCCTGGCTGCGCTGGTCCGCCGCCGACCTCGCGGGGGTCCGCGAACCCCGCGCCTACCTGGTGCGCATCACCACCCGCCTGGCCATCGACCGAATGCGCCAGGTGCGGGCCCGTGGCGAGGCGTACGTCGGGCCATGGCTGCCGGAGCCCTACCTCACCGAGTTCGGTGCCGCCGCCCCGGACACGGCGGAGCGCGCCGTGCTCGCCGACAGCGTCTCCCTCGCCGTACTGGTCGTCCTGGAGTCGCTGTCGCCGCTGGAGCGGGCCGTGTTCGTACTCCGGGAGGCGTTCGGCTACCCGTACGCCGAGATCGCCGCCCTCCTCGACCGCGGCGAGGCGGCCGTACGGCAGCTCGCCGGGCGGGCGCGGCGGCACGTCGACGAACGGCGGCCGCGCTACGAGGTCGACCCGGCCCGGCGACGCGAGCTGACCGATCGTTTCCTCGCCGCTGCGGCGGAGGGCGACCTGGACGGACTCGTGTCCCTGCTCGCGCCGGACGTCCGCCTGGTCAGCGACAGCGGCGGCAAGGCCAGGGCGGCGTTGCGGATCGTGCACACCGCCGACAAGGTCGCCCGCTTCCTCGTCGGCGTCGCCCGGCAGTCCCCGCCGGACCTGTCCGCCCGCCTGCTGGAGACCAACGGCGGCCCGGCCGTGCTGCTCCTGTCCGGCGGCACCCCCGACAGCCTGTTCCAGCTGGACGTCGCCGACGGCCGCGTCACTACCGTGTACGTCGTCCGCAACCCGGACAAGCTGCGGCACCTCGCCGACGACTGACCCACACGCGCCCGCCGGCCCCCGTCCTGGGCGGATTCCAGGGGGCTTTGCCGCGATGTCACACACACCGCCGCGTACGAACGCCCCATGAACGCTCCGCGGCAGGTCACCTTCGGGTTGCGCAAGGGATCCAGGATTGGTCTTGACCAAGGGTGGCAGCCGCCCTATGGTCGCAGAGAAGTGCAACAACCTTTAATAAACAAGGGCGCTAAAAGCCGCCGGACCACGGCTCTTGCGGAGGACAGGGTGGGGACCACGCAGCTGGAATCGGTGCCGGAACCGAAGTACTGGCATCTCAAGACCGTGCTCACCGAAGCACTCGACTCCGAGTTCTCGGTCGGCGAGATCCTGCCCAACGAACGCGACCTCGCCGCCCGCTTCGGCGTGGCCCGCGCCACGCTCCGCCAAGCCCTCGAACAGCTGGAGCTGGAAGGCCGGCTGCAGCGCCGCCGCGGCGTCGGTACGACCGTCGCGCCGCCGCGCGTGGGCGTGGCCCTCGGCACCGAACAGCACGCCTGGCCGGGCGCCGCCTCCGACGCCTGGCAGCCCGTCGACTGCGAGCAGGCCGCGCCGCCCGCGGCCGTCGCCACGGCCCTGGACACCGGCGCGGACGAGCCCGTCCACACCGTGCGCCGCTCCCGGATGTCCCACGGCCAGCCCGTCGCCACCGAACTTCTCTACATCCCGGCCGCCTCGGTGCCCGACCTCACCGCGATCGACGCCCCGTCCGGCCCGGCACGCGCGCGTGCGGTACTGCGCGAACTCCAGCACCTGACGCTTGAGCGCCAGGACCGCGCCGTCGAGCTGGGCTCCGCCCGCGCGGACGACGCCAAGGAACTCGACCGGCTCCCAGGCTCACCCGTCCTGGTCGTCACCACCCGCTTCTTCGCCGCGGGCCGCACCGCCGCGCTGTCCGTCGCGACGTACCGCGCAGACACCTGCCGGCTGACCTTCGGCGACTCACCGGACGTAGAGATACACCACGACCCGGAGCGCCGGGCTTCTTGATCCCGCCCAAACCGTGGGCATCTCCGCAACGCCGGGTGGGGCAGCCGACCCAGGAGCGCGGGGCTGCGTCGACATGCGGCTACCGCCGCGCGGGCGCGACCAGCCATGACGTAGCCGCGGTGGCACGACGACCGGCACGTTCAACGCGTCGAACTCAGCGCCGGGTCACCGTCCCGTCCACCGCGAAGAGCTGCTCCTCGACGTGGTCCAAAGCCAAGCGCAGCGACCCCGTAGCCACGGCCGCCTCACCCAACAGCGACAACGCCACCCGAGGCGGCCGCAGGCAATAGCGGGCCAGTTCGCGCCGCAGCGGTTCCAGGACGCCGTCGAGACCGGCCGCCCAGCCGCCGATCACGACCAGCTCCGGATCGAGCGCCAGCACCAGCGCGGCCACGTCGTGCACGAGCCGCTGGATGAACCGCTCGACGGCCGCCCGCGCCCGCTGGTCGCCCTCCCGGGCCAGCGCGAACACCTCGGCGACCGCCTGCTCGTCCAGCGGGTGCAGCGGTTCGCCGGTGGTGGACAGCAGCGTCTCCGGAGTCGCCCCCCGCCCCAGCAGATGCAGCGCGCCGATCTCCCCGGCGGCGCCGCCGAAGCCGCGGTGCAGCCGCCCGCCGATCAGTGCACCCGCGCCCGGGCTCAGCCCGGCCAGCACGAACACCACGTCGTCCGTCTCGGCCGCCGCGCCCTTCCAGTGCTCGGCGACGGCCGCCGCGTTGGCGTCGTTCTCCACCAGCACCGGGCACTTGAAGGAGCGGCTGAGCCGCTCGCCCAGCTTCAGCCCTGTCCACTGCGGCAGCGCCGTACTCAGCCGCACCGTGCCGTCGGCCTCCACGATCCCCGGCGTGCCCACGCCCACGGCCCGCAGCGACCCGCGGGTGACCCCGGCGCGCCGCAGCAGCTCGGCGACCGCGCCGCGCAGCCGGTCGAGCCGCTCGTCCGCCGCGGCGGTCTCGGCGACGTCCTTGGCCTGCGTGCCCAGCACCCGCCCGTCCAGATCGGACAGCAGCGCGGCGACCCGGTGCGGCCCGATCTCCAGGCCCAGCAGGTGCCCCGCCTCGGCCCGGAACCGGAACCGGCGCGCGGGACGCCCCTGACGGCGCGCACCGCCCTCGTCGGCCGCCGTCTCCACGACGAGCCCGCCCTCGATGAGCCCTTCGACGACCCCCTCCACGGTCGGCCTGGAGAGTCCGGTGACCCGGGTGATCTCGGTGAGCGTCGCGCAGTCCGTGGCACGCAGCGCGTGCAGCACCACCGCGGAATTGATCCTTCGCAGCAGCGAGGGATCGCCGCCGGTCAGCTGCGCCACCCGTCCGTCCTTCCAGCTCGCGGCCGTGTTGGCCGGATCGTACTCGGCCAGGGGCACCCCGGCGAGTGCCGGGTTCCGCACAAGGCAGCCGCCGGTGGGGCTCAGCCCGGTGCCACGAACCCCGACTCGTAGGCCGCGATCACCGCCTGGGTGCGGTCGCGCGCGCCGAGCTTGGCCAGCACGGCGCTCCTCGGCGGCCTGGCCGGGATCCTCCTCACCACCACCGGGTTCTCGGCCCTCTCGGCCGCCGGCGCCGCCGACGGTTCGGACCCGCTGTACTCCGCGTTCTTCGGCGTGAGCCTCGGCCGGATCGCCGCGATCGCCTTCGGTACGACGGCTGTCTCGGCCGAGTTCCGGGGCGGCGCGCTGCGGCTGACGCTGTCCGCGGTGCCCGACCGCCGGCGGTGGTTCGCCGCCAAGGCCACCGCGATCGCCCTGCCCGCGCTGGCGGTCGGCCTCCTCACCGGGCTGGTCACCCTGCTGGTCGGCAAGGCGGTCCTGGGCGCCGACGGTCCGACGTGGGGCGAGGGCCTGCGCGGCGCCGTCGGCTGCGGCGTCCAGCTGACGCTGATGGCGCTGTTCGCCGCCGGACTCGCGGCCGTGCTGCGCAGCGGCGTCGCCACGCTGTCCGTCCTGATCCCGTTCGTGCTGATCGTCTCCTTCGTCGTCGGCGACCTGTCCGGCAGCGTCGCCGACTACCTCCCCGACCGGGCCGGCCAAGTCGCCCTGCACAGCACCTGGGACGGCGCCCTCGGCCCATGGAGCGGGCTCGCGGTGACCGCGCTGTGGACGGCGGCCGCGCTGCTCGCGGGCGCCTGGCGCATCGACCGCGGGGACGCCTGACAGCCCGCCAATTGTCAGTGCCGCCCGCTTTACTGGATCGCATGGACATCGCGAAGTGCCTGACCGCCATCGAGTCGCTGTGCGCACGGGGATTCCCCACGGCACACGGCAGAACGGAACACGGCGAGAGCAGGCCCGGATTCCACATAGCCGCCTTAGAGACGAGCGGCGACTTCTCGGAGGACGACGGGACCGGGCGGGAGGAGACGGCTGCCCAGTTCGAGGCCGACCGGGACGCACTGGCCGAGCGGATGGCGCAGCGGTGGGGGCCCGCGCAGTACATCAGCCTGTACAGCGTCCTGGAGCGGACGACGCTCGGCGAGGACATACCACAGCCGTGGGCCGGCCTCGGCGGGCATGTCCCGGACGTCAAGCTCTGGCAGCTGCCCGGGAGTGGCGGCTGGCTCGCCCTCGGGGTGTCCCACTGGACCGATCACTCGCCGTTCCAGCTGCTGGTGGTGGTCACCACCGTCGACCCGCCGTGACCCGTCGCCAGGCCGGCGCAGCGTCGCGCAGCCGGGCGAACTCCTCCGCCATGGTCGCCGCCGTCCAGTGCGCGTTCAGCCCGCTGGGATTGGGCAGCACCCACACCCGGGTGTTCCCGAACGTCCGCTCCTGCGGCCCCACTTGGGCCGTCCGGTCACCGAAGGCGGCCCGGTACGCGGTCACCCCGACCACGGCCAGCCACCTCGGCCGCAGCCGTGTCACCTTCTCGGCCAGCAACCGCCCGCCCTCGACGTACTCCTCGGCGCTCAGCTCGTCGGCCCGCGCCGTCGCCCGCGCCACGACATTCGTGATGCCCAGTCCGTACGACAGCAGTTCCCGCTGCTCCGCCGGCTTCATCAGCCTCGGCGTGAAGCCGGACAGATGCAGCACCGGCCAGAACCGATTGCCGGGGCGGGCGAAGTGATGGCCTGTGGCGGCCGTCATGAGGGAGGGGTTGATGCCGCAGAAGAGGATGTCGAGGCCGTCCGCGACCACGTCCGGTACGAGACGGTCGCGGGCGGCCTCCAGCTCCGCCTTCGTGAAGCGCGGCGAGCGGGGTGCGCGGGTCAGAGGATCGCTCCGGGCGTGTAGCCGGCCGCTTCCGGGTGCTGCTTGACGAGCTGCTCGATCCGGCCGACGACCACGCCGACCTGGGCGGCCGCCGCGCCGGTGAAGGACAGCTTGTCGGCCATCAGGGCCGCCAGCTGCTCCCGGTCGAGCGGGAGGCGCTCGTCGGCGGCCAGCTTGTCGAGCAGGTCGTTGCGCTCGGCGCCCTGCTCGCGCATCGCGAGCGCGGTGGCGACGGCGTTCTCCTTGATCGCCTCGTGCGCGACCTCGCGGCCCACCCCGGCCCGCACCGCGCCCATGAGCACCTTGGTGGTGGCCAGGAACGGCAGGTAGCGGTCCAGCTCGCGGGCGATGACCGCCGGGAAGGCGCCGAACTCGTCGAGGACGGTCAGGAAGGTCTCCAGCAGACCGTCCAGGGCGAAGAAGGCGTCGGGGAGGGCCACCCGGCGCACCACCGAGCAGGACACGTCGCCCTCGTTCCACTGGTCGCCCGCCAGCTCGCCGGTCATCGAGGCGTAGCCGCGCAGGATGACCATGAGGCCGTTGACGCGCTCGCAGGAGCGGGTGTTCATCTTGTGCGGCATCGCGGAGGAACCGACCTGGCCCGGCTTGAAGCCCTCGGTGACCAGCTCGTGCCCGGCCATCAGCCGGATCGTCTTGGCCAGCGAGGACGGCGCCGCCGCCAGCTGCACCAGCGTGGTGACGACCTCGTAGTCCAGCGAGCGCGGGTAGACCTGGCCGACCGACGTGAACGCCTGTGAGAAGCCCAGGTGCCCGGCGATCCGGTCCTCCAGCTCGGCGAGCTTGACCGCGTCACCGCCGAGCAGGTCCAGCATGTCCTGCGCGGTGCCGACCGGGCCCTTGATACCGCGCAGCGGGTAACGGCCGAGCAGCTCCTCGACGCGGCCGTAGGCGACGAGCAGCTCGTCGGCGGCGGTCGCGAACCGCTTGCCGAGGGTGGTGGCCTGCGCGGCCACATTGTGCGAGCGGCCGGCCATGACCAGCTCGGCGTGCTCGCCGGCCAGCTTGCCGAGGCGCGCCAGCACGGCGACCGTACGGTCGCGCATCAGCTCCAGCGAGAGCCGGACCTGCAGCTGCTCGACGTTCTCTGTGAGGTCGCGGGAGGTCATGCCCTTGTGCACGTGCTCGTGCCCGGCGAGGTCGTTGAACTCCTCGATCCGGGCCTTCACATCGTGCCGGGTGACCTTCTCGCGCTCGGCGATCGAGGCCAGGTCGACGGTGTCGAGGACACGCTCGTAGTCGGCGATCGCCGCGTCCGGCACCTCGATGCCGAGGTCCTTCTGGGCGCGCAGCACGGCGAGCCAGAGCTGCCGCTCCAGCTTCACCTTCTGCTCGGGGGACCAGAGCGTGGCGAGCTCGGCGGAGGCGTAGCGTCCGGCGAGGACGTTCGGGATACGGGGCTTGGCGGGCGCAGAAGTCACGTGACCAGATTCTACTGGCGATTTGTGCAGGCCAGCCCCACGCCCCCGCTAGGCGGAAGCTACGAGACCCGTGTCACTGGTCGCTGTCGGCCAGCTCCGCCAGCACGTCCGCGTGGCACAGCTCCGGCGCGCACCAGCACGCCAGGGTCCTGCCGCGCAGCTCCGTGACCAGCTCCAGCAGCTCCGGCCGCTCCAGCAGATAGGCCCGGTACATCGCCATGACCTCGGCGCGGGTGCCGTCCCGCCTCTTCTTCGGGGTGTCGTAGGCGAACGGGTTGTACAGCGGATGCCGGGGCAGATCCCAGCCGCCCATCGTCCACCGCCGGCCGACGTAGACGATGTCCTCGGGGGCGTGCTCCAGCCGGGGGCCGAACTCGTGGATCCGGCCCCGTACGTTGATCACCCGCGTGGTCATGGCAGAAGACGCTACGCCTGGGCCTCGTACGGCAGCAGCTCCGGGCGCTTCGCCGGGCGGCCGTCCCCGGAGGAGCGGCCGGTCAGGCGCCGCCCGATCCAGGGCAGCAGGTGCTGCCGGGCGAACCGTGCGTCCGCGACCCGGCGCGTCACCCAGCCCGGCGGGGGCGTGGCCGGCAGCGGCACCCGCCACTCGGTGTCCTCCGGCTCGTACCCGAGCGTCTGCCACACCGCCTCGGCGACCCGGCGGTGCCCCTCCGCCGTCAGATGCAGCCGGTCCACGTCCCACAGCCGGGGGTCGCCGAGCGAGGGCGCCCCGTACAGGTCGACGACGATGGCACCGTGCCGCGCCGCCAGCTCCTCCACGCAGGCGAACAGCTCCTCCATGCGCGGCCGGAACCGCTCCAGCACCGGGCCCTGGCGGCCGGGGCTGCGCATCAGTACGAGCTGTCCGCAGGACGGGGCAAGCCGCTCCACGGCCTCGGTCAGCAGGCCCTTCACCCGGCCCATGTCGCACTTGGGCCGCAAGGTGTCGTTGAGCCCCCCGACCAGCGTGACCACGTCGGCGTTCATGGCCGCCGCCACGTCCACCTGCTCGTCGACGATCTGCCCGATCAGCTTCCCGCGCACGGCCAGATTGGCGTACCGGAAGCCCGGCGTGCGGGCGGCCATCCGCGCGGCGAGCAGGTCGGCCCAGCCCCGGTAGGAGCCGTCGGGGAGCAGGTCCGACATGCCCTCGGTGAAGGAGTCGCCGACCGCGACCAGGCTGCTGTGCGGGGGAGGTGTGGGATTCGTCTGCATGGCGTGAGCGATGGTATCCCGGCTCCATACCCGCCGGTCGGTCGCCCCGGACCGACCGGCATCAGCCCGGAGCCGGCTGTCCGAACAGCTCCCGCAGCACGTCCTCCATGGTCACCAGGCCGGCCAGCCGGCCGTCGTCACCGAGCACCGCCGCGAGGTGCGTACGGCTGCCCCGCATCGCGGTGAGCACGTCGTCCAGCGGGGTCCGCTCCCGTACCCGCGCGATGGGCCGCATGTCCCGCAGCCGGAACGGCATGTCCCGGGGCGAGGCGTCCAGCGCGTCCTTGATGTGCAGATAGCCCACGATCCGGCGGCCCACGTCGACCACCGGGAACCGGGAGAAGCCCGACTCCGCCGACAGCCGCTCCACCTGCTCCGGGGTGACGCCCACATGTGCGTACACCACCCGCTCCAGCGGCACCACGACGTCGCGCACCGGCCGGCTGCCCAGCTCCAGGGCATCGTGCAGCCGCTCCCGCGCGCGGTCGTCGATCAGGCCGGCCTCGCCGGCGTCCCGGACGATCTCGGCCAGCTCGGCGTCCGTGAACGTCGCCGCGACCTCGCCCTTCGCCTCCACCCTGAGCAGCTTCAGCAGCCCGTTCGCGAAGGCGTTGACCGTGAAGATCACCGGGCGCAGCGCCCGGGACAGCGCGACCAGCGGCGGCCCGAGCAGCAGCGCGCTGCGCACCGGTTCCGCGAGCGCGATGTTCTTCGGGACCATCTCGCCCAGCAGCATGTGCAGATAGGTCGCGAGGGTCAGCGCGATCACGAAGGACACGACGTGGCCCGCGCTCTCGGGCATGCCGATGGTGTGGAACACCGGCTCCAGCAGATGCGCGATCGCCGGCTCGGCGACCACACCCAGGACCAGCGTGCACAGCGTGATGCCGAGCTGGGCGGCGGCCAGCAGCGCCGAGACATGCTCCAGGCCCCACAGCACGGCCTTCGCCCGCCGGTCGCCCTCCTGGGCCAGCGGCTCGATCTGCGAGCGCCGCACGGAGATCAGCGCGAACTCGGCGCCGACGAAGAAGGCGTTGACGACCAGCGTCGCCAGGCCGATCAGCAGCTGTACGGCGGTCATCGCGCGCCCTCCGTGGTCTCGTCGGCCCGCTCGTCGTCCAGCGGAGCGTGCAGCAGCACCCGCGCCGCCCGGCGGCCCGTGGCGTCCACCACGTCCAGCCGCCAGCCGGCGACCTCGACCGTGTCACCGGTCTGCGGTATCCGGCCCAGCAGGGTCGCGACCAGGCCGGCCAGGGTCTCGTAGGGCCCCTCGGGCACCCGAAGACCGACGCGTGCGAGCTGGTCGGTGCGGGCGGCGCCGTCGGCCGAGTACAGGGCCCGGCCGTCCTGGTCCGCGCCGGCGGGGGCGAGGTCGGGCGTCTCGTGCGGGTCGTGTTCGTCCCGGACCTCGCCGACGACCTCCTCGACGATGTCCTCCAGGGTCGCCACGCCGGCTGTGCCGCCGTACTCGTCGATGACGACGGCCATGGTGCGCCTGCCCCCGAGCCGGTCCAGCAGCCGGTCGACGGTCAGCGACTCGGGGACCAGCAGCGGCTCGCGCATCACCTGCGCGACACGGCGGTGGCGCCGCTGCTCGGCCGGCACCGCCAGCACGTCCTTGATGTGGGCGACGCCGACGACCGAGTCCAGGCTGCCCCGGTAGACCGGGAACCGGGACAGACCGGTGGCCCGGGTCGCGTTGGCCACGTCCTCGCAGCTCGCCTGGGTGTCGAGGGCGACGACCTGGACGCGCGGGGTCATCACGTTCTCCGCGGTCAGGTCGGCCAGGTTCAGCGTCCGTACGAACAGCTCGGCGGTGTCCGCCTCCAGCGCGCCCTCCTTGGCAGAGTGCCGGGCGAGGGCCGCAAGCTCCTGGGGGCCGCGCGCGGAGGCCAGCTCCTCGGCGGGCTCGATGCCGAACCGGCGCACGACATGGTTGGCCGTGTTGTTCAGGTGCGTGATGAAGGGCCGGAAGGCCGCGCTGAACCAGCGCTGCGGGTTGCCGACCCGCTTGGCCACGGCCAGCGGCGAGGAGATCGCCCAGTTCTTCGGCACCAGCTCGCCGACCACCATCAGGAACACCGTCGACAGGGCCGTACCGAGCACGAGGGCGACCGAATTCGCCGTGCCGCCCGACAGGCCCATCGCCCGGAACGGCCCGGCGAGCAGCTTGGCGATGGACGGTTCGGAGAGCATGCCGACGACCAGGTTGGTGACCGTGATGCCGAGCTGGGCGCCGGAGAGCTGGAAGGTCAGGTTCCGTACGGCCTTCAGGGCGCCCGCGGCGCCGTGCTCGCCGCGCTCGGCGGCGCGCTCCAGCTCGCCGCGCTCGACCGTGGTCAGCGAGAACTCCGCCGCCACGAAGGCACCGCAGGCCAGCGACAGCAGGATCGCCACCAGGAGGAGGAGCACTTCGGTCATCGGGTCACCCCCGTCCCATGATCGGACAGGGCAGGACGGGACGCGCGGTGGCGCGGACTGGGAGGCTCGCCCATGGGCGGACGCTCACAACCTTTCATAAAGGGCCGAGTGCTCCCTCAATGGTAAAGGATGGGCAAAGAGGGCTCGGGGTCTCACTCCTCGAGGGGCTTCACCCAGCGCCGCCAGTGCTCCTCCGGGCCGTATCCGGATGCGCTCCAGGCGTGCTGCGCCCGCTCGTTGCGGACCAGCACCATCGCGTCCGCGCGCCGCCCGCCGAGCCGTACGAACCGCTCCTCGGCGGCCGCCAGCAGTGCCGAGCCGATGCCCTGCCGGCGCCGCTCCGGATGCACCGCGAGCCGGTACAGATGGCAGCGCCAGCCGTCGAAGCCCGCGATCACCGTGCCGACCAGCTCGCCGTCCCTCTCGGCGAGGATCAGTGCCTCGGGATCGCGGTCCACCAGTCGGTCCACCCCGGCCCGGTCGTCGCTGATGCTGGTGCCCTCGGCGGCCGTCTTCCAGAAGGCGAGAACGCGGTCCAGGTCATCGTGCGCTGCCGGACGTATGCGCAGGTCAGTCATATGATCATCGGATCACGGCGTGCGTGTCCTGTGTGGGGGATTTCATCATGCGGACTCCTCATGCGGACTCCTCGCGGCTGCCAAGAGGTACTTGAGCCCGGACCGCGATTCCGCCCCACGGGAAGCAGGCCCGCTCACTCGTGGGCGATCGCCGCCAGCACGTTCATCCGCGACGCCCGCAGCGCCGGCAGCAGAGCTGCCACCACGCCCACCACGGCCGAGCCGAGCACGACGGCGACGATCGTGGTCCAGGGGAACGCCAGCGCCGTCAGCCCGCGCAAGGCCAGCACTCGCTGCATGCAGACGCCCCAGACGAGCCCCAGCCCCAGCCCGAGGACCGCGCCGAACACCGCGATCACCACCGACTCCAGGCGGATCATCCGGCGCAACTGCCGCCGCCCCAGCCCGATCGCGCGCAGCAGCCCGATCTCGCGGGTCCGCTCCACCACCGACAGCGCGAGGGTGTTGACCACGCCCAGCACGGCGATGACGATGGCCAGCCCGAGCAGCGCGTACACCAGGTACAGCAGGACGGCGATCTGGTCGTGGACCAGCTGCTTGTAGTCGGCCTGGTTGCGCACCTGGACCTGGGGAAACGGCTTCAGCGCCCGTTCCAGTCGAGGGCGCAGGTCCTGCGGAGTGGTGCCGCGGGCCGCGTTGACGTAGAGCACGGAGTCCTGCGCGTCCGGCAGATACTTCTCCAGGGTCGCGAGGCCGAAATAGAGGCCGCCCTGGGCGCCGAACCCGTCCGCCGTGTCCTGGTGGGTGAGTGCTCCGACGGTCAGCTCGGTGTGCCGCCCGCCCGGGAACTCGACCGGCAGGACGCTGCCGACGCGCACGCCGTGGTTCCGGGCGAAGTCGGCGTCCATGGCCAGATGGCCGTCCGCCAGCGCGGCCGCCGAACCGCCCTGCGCGTAACCGATGTGCGCGACGTCGTCGAGCCGCGGGCCGTACGCGGCCGCGGCCGTCTGCACCCGGTCGCCGTCCGGCAGTCGTACGGCGACCTGGGTGAGCCGCTGCGATACGACGAGCCCCACGCCGTGCGTCGCCGCCACGGCGTGCCGTACCTCCTTGGTGAACGGGACGAAGCTGGTGTTCTGGACGATGAAGTCGGCGCCGAGTTTCTTGTCGATCTGCTGGTCGAACGACGCGGACATGGAGGCGCTCGCCACCGACATGCCGCCCACCAGGGCCAGGCCCACCATCAGCGCGGCGGCCGTGGCGCCCGTACGGCGCGGATTGCGCAGGGCGTTGCGCTGGCTCATCCGGCCGACCGGGCCGAACAGCGCGGGAAAGGCCGCTCCCAGCACCCGGATCACCGGCCGCACCAGCAGAGGACCGGCGACGACCGTCGCGATCAGCGTCAGGGCGACGCCGAGCCCGAGCAGCGAGGCCGCCTGCGCGGTCTTCGTGGCCGCGGCGCAGCCGGCCAGCGCGGCCGCGCCGATCGCCCCGACCACCCCGCCGACGACGGCCCGCACCTTCAACGGCTTGCCCGCACCGGCGACTTCCGCGTCCGCCAGTGCCGCCATCGGTGACACGGCCGCCGCCCGCCGCGCGGGCAGATAGGCGGCCACGAAGGTGACGCCGACGCCGACGACGTACGCCGCGACGGGCGTGCCCCAGCCGACGACCATCTCCGTGGCCTTCAGGTTCATCCCGAACGCGGTCATCAGCCGGATCAGCGCGAGCGCCAGCCCGATCCCGGCGGCGAGGCCGAGCGTCGAACCGACCAGCCCGAGCAGCAGCGCCTCCGTGAGCACCGAGCGCCGCACCTGCCGCCGGTCCGCGCCGAGTGCCCGCAGCAGGCCCAGTTCCCGGGTGCGCTGGGCGATCAGCATGGAGAAGGTGTTGACGATGAGGAACACACCCACGAGGAGCGCGACACCGGCGAAGCCCAGCATCACGTACTTGATGACGTCCAGGAACGTGCCGAGGCTGGCCGCCGCCGACTTGGCCTGCTCGTTCGCGGTCTTCAGGTCGTAGGTGCCGGTGCCGATCGCCGCGCCGATCCGGTGCTTGAGCTCCGCGTCGGACACTCCCTCGGCCGCGTCCGCCGTGATGCTGGTCGCCCGCGCGGCCGACCCCAGCAGCTCGCGGCCCGCCACCGCCGGGTCCAGGAAGACCAGGGCCGCGCCGGGGTTGGTGGTGGTGAACGTGGCGACGCCGACGACCCGCACCCGGAAGGTGCCCGGTTGTGCCTGCACGGTCAGCGTGTCACCGATCCGTACGTGCTTCTTGCCGGCGGTGTCGGCGTCCAGCAGCGCCTCGCCCGCACCGCGCGGCGCATGGCCGGAGGTGAGCTTCACCGGGCTGCGGTCGGTCACGTGCCAAGCCATGGCTATGGTCGGGGCGCCGGTGGTCGGGCCGACGGATCTGTCGCGGCTGTCGACCACGACGGCGTTCTGCACCGACACCTCGGCGCGGGCCGCCGCGACCCCGTCGACCTTCGCCACCCGGTCCCGCAGCGCGGCGGGCAGGGTCTGCACCGCACCGCTCACCCGGGCCGACCGCAGATCCTGCTGCTTGGGCTGGACCGTCACATCGGCGGCCGTGGAGGCGAACAGCCGGTCGAACGTGCGGGTGACGGTGTCGGAGAAGATCAGGCTGCCCGCGACGAACGCCACGGAAAGGATCACGGCCAGCGCGGACAGCGCGAGCCGCCCCTTGTGCGCGAGGAAACTCCTCAGGGTCGCCTTGAGCACCGGGTCAGTCCTCCAGGGCGGTGCCGTCGTCGCCGAGCCGGTCCCGGACGACATCGAAGCAGGGGGTCTGGCGGTGCCCCCCGGTAAAGAGGTGCATGCGTTCCAGTACGGCCCCCGCCGTCGGCCGTTCCATCGCGTCCACGATCCGCCCGTCGCCCAGGAAGAGCACCAGGTCGGAATGGGCGGCTGCGCCGGGGTCGTGGGTGACCATGACGACCGTCTGCCCGAGATCGTCCACCGCGCCGCGCAGGAAGCCCAGCACCTCGAGGCCGGCCCGCGAGTCGAGGTTGCCGGTCGGCTCGTCGGCGAAGATCAGCTCCGGCCGGGAGGCCAGCGCCCGCGCGCACGCGACGCGCTGCTGCTGACCGCCGGAGAGCTGGGCGGGCCGGTGCTTCAGCCGGTCGCGCAGGCCGAGCGTGTCGATGACCTGCCGCAGCCACTGCTCGTCGGGCTTGCGACCCGCGATGTCCATGGGCAGGGTGATGTT
Source organism: Streptomyces roseochromogenus subsp. oscitans DS 12.976 (assembly GCF_000497445.1). Lineage (NCBI taxonomy): Bacteria > Bacillati > Actinomycetota > Actinomycetes > Kitasatosporales > Streptomycetaceae > Streptomyces > Streptomyces roseochromogenus. The sequence goes on from NZ_CM002285.1 coordinate 8,259,935, forward strand.
CTCGGCGGCCGTCAGCGTCGGGATGAGGTTGAACGACTGGAACATGAACCCGACCCGGTCGCGCCTGAGCCGGGTCAGCTCCCGTTCCCTCAGCCCGGTGATCTCGGTGCCGCCCAGCCACACCTGGCCGGCCGACACCGTGTCCAGCCCGGCCAGACAGTGCATGAGCGTGGACTTCCCGGACCCCGAGGGTCCCATCACGGCGGTGAAACGGCCCCGCGCGATGTCGACGTCCACCGAGTCCAGGGCGATGACGGCCGTCTCGCCGGAGCCGTACGCCTTGGTGAGCCCGCGGGCGCGGGCCGCGACGGCGCCTTCCGGCGCGTGCTGAGCAACAGGTGTGGACAAGACCGCCTCCCGGTCGCCTGAACCGCCCGTCCCGGGCGAGCGTAAGGGACACACCGACCCGGCGCAGCCCTTCCGCGCGCCCTGGCTGTGCCGACCGTGCGCCTTTGCCTTGCCCGCTGTGCGCCCTTGCCGTGCCATCCGTGCGCCCTTGCCTTTGCTAGCATCCCGGCGCTAGCGTCGAGGCATGGCGAAGACCCAGCTGAATGTGCGCGTGGACGAGGGCACCGCCCGCGCGGCCCGTGAACGCGCCCTGGCCCGCGGCATCAGCGTCAACCGCTATATCGAAGAGCTGGTCAGACAGGACACCGGCGAAACCGGCCGCACGTTCGTCGAGGCCGCCGCCGACTTCATGAAGCAGTACGAGTCCGTGTTCGCCGAGGAGTTCACCGAGACCCGCGGCACCCGCACCGGGGACGGCCGCTGATCCCTTGAACGAGCTCAGCATCGACCTAGCCTGGCTCCTCATGCTCGCCGAACAGAAAACGCCCGGGGACCCACAGGTCACCGACTGGGGCGCGCTGGTCGCCGCCGTCGCCCGGCACCGCGCCGAGATATTCGGCGTGCCCGTCTACGACGACCCGTACGCCCGCGCCGCCGCCCTGCTCCAGCTGCTGATCCATGTGCCGGCGCTGGAGCGGTCCAACGCACTGTTCGCCTCGGCGGTCGCCTATGCCTACCTGGTCGCCAGCGGCGCGAAGGTGGCCACCTCACCCGAGCAGGTGCGTGACCTCGCCCGGCTGGTGAAGGAGGGCGCGGCCGACGTGGACGACATCGCGCGCGAATTGCGCCGCTGGAGCCTGTGATCAGCGCTCGGCCGGCTCCTGCGGCCGCCAGGCGACCCCGAGCGTGCAGTACGAGGTCGGCAGCGCCGGCCCCTTCTCCGGCAACAGCACCGGTCGCTGGGGGCCGAGGGCGAACCCGGCCGCGCGCAGCGCCGCCACCGGCTGCCGGGACAGATGGCAGCCGCCGGTCAGCGTGGGCCACACCGTCCGGTCCAGGGTGCGCTGGGTCAGCGTCATCAGCCGGCCGCCGCCCAGCCCGTGCTCGAAGTACCGCACCTGGCCGCCCGGCTTGAGCACGCGCCGTACCTCGCCGAGCGCCCGTGGCACGTCCCGCACGCTGCACAGCACCAGGGACAGCACCGCCGCGTCGAACGCCTCGCTCTTGACCGGCAGCGCCTCGGCGGCGCCCGGGACCACGTCGACCGGCACCTGGGCGCGCAGCGCCGACTCCAGCGCCAACTGCCTGAGCAGCGGTTCCGGTTCGATGGCGACGACCTCCGCGACGGTTCCCGGATAGTGCGCGAAGTTCAGCCCGTTGCCCGCACCGATCTCGATCACCCGCCCCGACAGCCCGGCGAGCAGCCGCTCCCGCAGCCCGGCCACACCCAGCCGGGTCTCGGCGCGGACGCTGACGCGGGCGTAGCAGCGCGCGAAAACCGGATGGTGGACGGGACTCCCCGTCACCTTGCCGGAGGCGGAGGACAGCAATCGCATGACAACCTCCCGGAGCAGGACGCCCTGGGAAGAGTGTCCCCCGTACGGCGCCGCCGCACCCTCGGCACACGCCACAGGGCTCAGCGCTCCGTTGAACCGCCGCACTGTGCCGTCGGTCGTCCGCGGCGCCCTCGTGGCTGGTCGCTCCCCGGGCTCTCGGCTTCGCTCGGACTCGGGGGGACCCCCATCGCGGCGGCAGCCGCATACCAGACACGGCCCCGCGCTCCGTCAGGGCGTCTCCCGCGTACGGAACGCCTCCGCGTCCCACGTCCCGTCCAGTCGGGGTGCGAGCCAGCCGCGCGCCGCCGTGCGGAAGCCGGCCGGTGACAGACCGCCCGCCCCGGAGGGAATCGCACCGAGGAGAGGCGCTCCCGCCACCTCCGGCAGATCCGCGACGTTGCAGCGGGTGGCCAGATCGGGGGAGTCGGGCCAGCTGCCGATGACCACGCCTGCCAACTCCAGCTCCCGGCACCGCAGTTCGCGCGCCGTCAGCTCCGTGGTGTTCAGGGTGCCGAGCCCGGCCGAGGCCACGACCAGCACCGGCGCGCCCAGCAGCCCCGCCGCGTCGGCCAGCGTGCCGCCGGCCGCGTCGAAGCGGACGAGCAGCCCGCCCGCCCCCTCCACCAGCACCAGATCGTGCTCGGCGGCCAGCTTGGCCGCCCGCTCGGCCACCTCGTGCGGGTGTACCGGGGCCATGCCCGCCCGCCGGGCCGCCGTGCCGGGCGCCAACGGCTCGGGAAAGCGGGCGAGTTCGGTGGCGGTGACCGGACCCGCGAGCCGCGCGACCTCGTCGGCGTCCCCGCGCTCGTCCGGTCGCACCCCCGTCTGGGCGGCTTTCAGCACGGCCACCGAACGTCCGGCCGCGAGCGCGGCGGCGGCGACGGCGGCGGTGGTGACGGTCTTGCCGACCTCCGTGCCCGTCCCCGTGATCACCAGTACCGGCATGTCATCCCCTCCGCGCCGCGGCGCACACCGCGCGCGTGATCCGTGCCACGTCCTCGTCCGGGGTGATGTACGGCGGCATCGTGTAGACCAGGTCGCGGAACGGGCGCAGCCAGACGCCTTCCCGCACGGCGGCCGCGGTGGCCGCGGCCATGTCCACCTCGTGGTCGAGCTGGACGACGCCGATCGCCCCGAGGACGCGGACATCGCGGACGCCCGGCAGCTCGCGAGCCGGCGACAGCCCCTCCCACAGGCCCGCCTCGATCCGCTTGACCTCCGCCCGCCAGTCCTGCCCGAGGAGCAGCTCGATGGACGCGCAGGCCACGGCCGCCGCCAGCGGGTTGCCCATGAACGTCGGGCCGTGCGCGAGCACCGGTACCTCGCCCCGCGAGATGCCCTCGGCGATCCGCGCGGTGCACAGCGTGGCCGCCAGTGTGAGATAGCCGCCGGTCAGCGCCTTGCCCACGCACATCACATCCGGGGTGACACCCGCGTGCTCCGCCGCGAACAGGGCGCCGGTGCGGCCGAAGCCGGTGGCGATCTCGTCGAACACCAGCAGCACGTCGTGCGCGTCGCACGCCTCGCGCAGAACCCGCAGATACGTGGGGGAGTGGAAGCGCATCCCGCCCGCGCCCTGCACGACCGGTTCCACGATCACCGCGGCCAGCTCGTGCGCGTGCCGCCCGATCAGCTCTCGCAGCCGGTCCGCGTACGCCTCCTCGTACTCCGTGGGCGGCGCGTCGGCGAACACCTGGCGCGGCAGCACACCGGACCACAGCCCGTGCATCCCGCCCTCCGGGTCGCACACCGACATCGGCTGCCAGGTGTCGCCGTGGTAGCCGCCCCGCCAGGTCAGCAGCCGCTGCTTGCCGGACCGGCCGAGCGAGCGCCAGTACTGCAGGCACATCTTCACCGCGACCTCGACCGACACCGAACCGGAATCGGCCAGGAACACATGCTCAAGTCCCTCTGGTGACATGTCGACAAGGTGCTTCGCGAGCCGTACGGCGGGCTCGTGCGTGAGCCCGCCGAACATCACATGGCTCATCCGTCCGAGCTGTTCGTGCGCCGCCTCGTTGAGGACCGGGTGGTTGTAGCCGTGGATCGCCGACCACCAGGACGACATGCCGTCCACGACTTCGTCCTCGGCTCCGTCGGCCCGCCGCAGTTTCAGACGCACCCCGCTGGCCGACTCCACGACCAGCGGTGCGGTACGGCCGGGCATCGGGCCGTACGGATGCCACACATGCCGCCGGTCCAGCTCCAGCAGCTCGGGCACGCTCAGGCCGGGCAGGTCAGGCATTGGGCGCGAGGTCCGTTCCGGCGCCCCGGCGGCGGACGGCGACGAGGTCGGTGCGCGCCTCCTGAGCGGCCGGCGCGGCCGTCGTACCGCACACGTCGGCCCCCTCGTGCGAGCCACAGCCGGATCCGGATCCGGATCCGCACCCGGCGCTCGCGTGCGACCCACAGCCGCCCGACGCCTCGACCCGGTGCTCCGGCAGCGTCACCTCGCCGGCGCCCTCCACCTGGAACCCGGCGTCGGCGATCATCTCCAGGTCCGCCTTGCCGGCCTGGCCCTCGCTGGTCAGGTAGTCGCCCAGGAAGATCGAGTTGGCGAGGTGCAGCGCGAGCGGCTGCATCGTGCGCAGATGGACCTCACGGCCGCCCGCGATGCGGACCTCCACGTCCGGGCAGACGAACCGGACCATCGCGAGGATCCGCAGACAGCGCTGCGGGGTGAGGTTCCACTCCTTGGCCAGCGGGGTGCCCTCGAACGGGATGAGGAAGTTGACCGGCACCGAGTCCGGGTCCAGCTCGCGCAGCGAGAAAACCACGTCGACCAGGTCCTCGTCGCTCTCGCCCATGCCCGCGATCAGACCGGAGCAGGCGGACAGGCCGGCCGCGTGCGCCTTGTTCACCGTGTCCACCCGGTCGGCGTAGGTGTGGGTGGTGGTGATGTCCCCGTACGTGGACTCCGAGGTGTTGAGGTTGTGGTTGTAGGCGTCCGCGCCCGCCTCGCGCAGCCGCTCGGCCTGGCCGTCGGAGAGCAGACCGAGGCACGCACACACCTCGACCTGCTCGTTCTGCTCCTTGATCGTCTTGATGGTCTCCGAGACCCGGTCCACGTCCCGGTCCGTCGGGCCGCGTCCGCTCGCCACCAGGCAGACCCGCTTGGCGCCGCCGGCGAGACCCGCGGCGGCCGCCTGGGAGGCCTCGTCGGGCTTCAGCCAGGTGTACTTCAGGATCTCGGCCTTCGAGCCGAGCCGCTGGGAACAGTAGGAACAGTCCTCCGGGCACAGGCCCGACTTGAGGTTGACGAGATAGTTGAGTTTCACCCGTCGCCCGAACCAGTGCCGGCGCACCTTTCCGGCCGCGGCCACCACATCGAGCACATCGTCGTCGGAGGTGGCCAGCACGGCGAGCGCTTCCTCGCGGGTCGGCAGCTCACGCCGCAGCCCCTTGTCCACCAGCGTCTTCAGCAGGTCCATGAGGCCTGATCCTGTCCTACGAGGCCGCTCCGGGCCAAGGAGAGTTTGCACAACGGAGACGGTTCACCGTGTGGGTATTGCCACACCCTGGGCGGCCGACCGTACCGCTAAGGTCTGTCCGCTACCTACAAAAGCCCCGGAGGACCCATGGCGTTCGGCTGGATCGACGAGCAGGCCGAGGCGCGCCGCCGCGCCGGACTCGTACGCACCCTGCGTCCCCGCCCCGCCGACTCGCCCCTGCTGGACCTGGCGAGCAACGACTACCTCGGTCTCGCCCGCCACCCCGAGGTCACCGAGGGGGCGGCCCGGGCCGCCCGGCTCTGGGGCGGCGGCTCCACCGGCTCCCGGCTGGTCACCGGCACCACCGAGCTGCACACCGAGCTGGAGCGCGAACTCGCCGCCTTCTGCGGCTTCGAGGCCGCGCTGGTCTTCTCCTCCGGGTACGCCGCCAACCTGGCCGCGGTCACCGCGCTGGCCCCGCACGGTTCGCTGATCGTCTCCGACGCAGGCAACCACGCCTCCCTCATCGACGGCTGCCGGCTCGCCCGCGGCGAGAGGCAGGTCGTCGGGCACGCCGACCCGGAGGCGGTGCGCAAAGCCCTGGCCACTCATCAGGGGCCGGCGATCGTCGTCTCCGACACCGTGTTCTCTGTCGACGGCGACCGGGCCCCGCTCGAGGCGCTGGCCGGGGCGTGCCGGGAGCACGGCGCGGGGCTGGTCGTGGACGACGCGCACGGTCTCGGGGTGCTGGGCGACGGCGGCCGGGGCGCGCCGTACGCGGCCGGG